>CANQLT010000046.1 GCA_947624775.1 uncultured Monoglobus sp. | reverse complement strand
AAATCAGAAAGAGGCGATGTTTATGTGTGTATAATTTCTTCGCTTTTTTCTGTCTACTTTATTGACATTAATCCACATTTTAACACGCTCCTTGATTTAATTATATCATTCTCTTTTTTGCGTGTCCACTTTTATTATACAACTTTCCTCTAGGTCCTATTCCCTAGTCCCTACGTTGACCCCTCTCCCCAAGGGGCGAGCCTGACCCTATTTTTGCGGGTAATCCTATCGTTTTTATTTTCTAAATAATACTTGCCATTTTACGCAAAGTATGGTATATTTAATTTGCGGCATAGATTAATATTATCAAATCGGGTTTACGTTGTTAAAAACGTAAGCTGATAATTCATACCTGATTTGATATGATCTGTGTCGCAACAGAAATCAAGCTGCGTTTTTATTATTTGCGCGGCTGTGGTTCCACACCGCGCATTTTTATCGAAAATCCCCACCAGGTGCGCAAAATGCCGTAGGGGCGGACGACCTCGGCTGCCCGAAAACAAACATAAATTTGCAAATTATAAAACATAAAAAATAAATCGGAGGGAAAGTGCTATGAAAAGGATTTTAAATTTAGTTCTGGTGCTCGTGCTTATATCAACGATCATCGCTGTGCCGACCGCGGCAAGCGCTGAGACAGGAGTCAACACAAATACTGAAATCGCGGCATACAACATACATATAGGTGATTATATCAAGATGGGAACGTATTATGGCGAACCGCTCCTGTGGCGCTGTGTGGATATAGATGAAAACGGACCTCTTATTTTTTCTGATAAGATAATTTGCATAAAGCCTTTTGACGCTGCGGGAGAGGCAAATATAACGACCGGTTCTCATGGCAGAGATTCTGGCAGAAAATCTTGGGGATCAAACTATTGGGGCGATAGCAATATGCGTTCATGGCTTAATTCAAATGCTTCTGCGGGAAACGTAAATTGGCTGTGCGGCAATCCGCCAGACGTGTCTCACGTATGGAACGGATGGAACGAGTATGACCAAGAAGCGGGATTTTTGACGAACTTCACGCAAGAAGAGCTTAAAGCAATAAAAGAAGTGACACAAAAGTCGATTTTATCATATCCGGAAATAGATGCCGGAATGGCAAAAACCGGAAATGGTAAGCTAAGATATGTTACAGATATAGCAGATGTTGTTGCAAATTATGATAGCGCCTACTCAGAATATGTATCCGATAAAATGTTTCTGCTTGATATAAAACAAATATATATGGTGTATAATAATAGAAACATTTTGGGTGATTATTATATAGGCAGACTTAGCAGTAAAGCGGTGAAATATTCTGAGTATTCTGTTTCTGATAATTATATTAACGAAAAATGGCATTACTGGCTTCGGACGCCGGACGCAGATTATAATCGTCTAATGCGTTGTGTTCAATCGGATGGTTGTATTGATATTGCTAACGCATATCACGATGGTAACAACAATGGTAATCTTGGAGTGCGTCCTGCTTTTTATTTAAATCAGGCAACTACGAACTTTAAATCAGGATCGGGCATCGAATCAGACCCATATATTGTTGATGATACCAATTCGGGCGGAGGTTTAAGCCCCGACAAGGCGCCGATAATAAAATCGGCAAAGCTGACCTACGGCGGAGAGACTTATGATATACTGAAGCAGGCGGTGACCGTAGAGGAGGACAGCAACGCGGACGCAACAATAGAGGCGACAGCGGATGATAACGGCTGCAGAAACGTTCATGTCTATGTGACGCAGGGAGTCGGAACCGAGACCGATATAACCGCGGTGTGCAAAGACATAAAGCCCGGAAAAGATTTTTCCGCAAACAAGGATATATACATTCTCGCGATAGACGAGGACACCGGAAAATCGACATCAAAAAAGACCAAGCTCAAGATATCGTCATTGGCGAGCGGCAAGCTGGGAGGCCAAAGCGGAGTTGAGGGACTTAATTTTAAGCTTGGCGGCGACACGGGCTTTACCATACCCGACAGTGTGCCCGTTTTCGGCGGCACGGAGATCAATTGGGCGTTTGATTTTATTCCCATTTCGGTCGAGTATGACAGAGAGGACAACAACAAGATAAACGTCGTTTTCGGAACAAATATAACAAAGACCAAGGACGGCGAGCGGGAATATTTCAGCGATTTTAATTTTAATGAATACAAAAAAAGTATTAAAAAAGCGGCGAGTAAGCAGAACAGAACGCTAAAACAGCTTAGGAACGACTTTAAGATGTCCAATGACATAAAAATGAGTATGTTCGGCGGAAATATGCTCGGCGGAGGCTCCGGAGAAAAAGGTAGCAGCGTTGATGTGGCGGGATACGCCGAGATGCACATGACCGAAAACGGACTGCAGTTCACCGAGGGACAGCTCTGTGTGAATGTTGAGTTTACATATAACTATCAGGGACAGATATTCATTTGGGTGGTGCCGCTTTATTACGAGTTCGGCGGCGGAGGCGGAGCCGGATTTGAGGGTGACATGAAGGACGTTAATCCTATATCATTCTCACCGAAGTTTGAGGCGTATCTCACCGGCAAGATAATGGGTTCGATAGGCGGCGGAATTGGAATCGCCAAGGTCGCGACGGCGGGCGCTGCGGGCGAGGCCGCGCTGAATCTCAAAAAGAGTCTACAAAACTCGTATTTCAAAGCCGATGTTGACGG
This sequence comes from uncultured Monoglobus sp., assembly GCA_947624775.1. Lineage (GTDB taxonomy): Bacteria > Bacillota > Clostridia > Monoglobales > Monoglobaceae > Monoglobus. The sequence continues at coordinate 17,543 of CANQLT010000046.1, read as the reverse complement.
AAGCGCTAATTTCAACGTAAAAGTGTTTGGCAAAGAAGTCGCGAAGAAAGTGTTTGCAAGCGGCAATTTCCTGATTTATGAGACAGGGAACAGCAAGGGTCTGCTGAATAGGCTCAATGCGGCCGACACGGAAGCCGACAATATGTTTGGCTTTGACGTAAACGCGGTTTACGAAAACGAGCCGCGCGGCTATATTGAAAATCCGACGCTGTGGCTCGGTTCCGAATCAATGGCGGATGCGGCGGCGGAATACAGCAATAAAAATTTAAAGCGGCTGGCCGAAAATATTTATACCGAGTGCGCTCCGCAGATATGTGAAGCGGGCGGCAAAAAGATCATGATAATGCAGTGGGACGATCCGAGCAGAAGCGACGCCGACAGAACGATGCTCGTATATTCGGTTTATGACGAGGCAAGCGATACATGGTCGGAACCGACTTCGGTCGACGATGACGGAACAGCGGATTTCTACCCGTGTTTCAGAGACGGCTATCTCGTATGGCAGAACGAAAAAACAACGCTTTCGGACAATATGACGCTTACCGATATAGCGAAGCTCGGCGAGATATGTGTTTCAAAATGGAATGGAAACGGCTTTGACAAGCCCGAAAAAATAACCGCCAACAGCAGCCTTGACACTCAGCCGCAGATAGCCGTATCGGACGAGGGCGCGAGCGTTGTGTGGACGACAAATACGGACGATGATATAATGGGAACAACGGGAAGCAACGCCATTATGCGCACCGATTTTGACGGTGCGGCATGGAGCGCGCCGCGCGAGATAAAATCCGGACTTAATGCGATCACCAACATAACGGCGGGCAGCGTGAACGGTGACTTTTGCGTCGCTTACGTAACGGACGACGACAACGACCTGAACACCATAGACGACAGGGATATAAGAATAATCGGAAACGCGGATGAGACACAGCTCACAAACAACGATGTTCTGGACAGCAATCCGGTACTTGCAAATAACATGATATATTACTACAGTGGCGGAAATATAGTGTATTCGGAGATCGACGGAATGGGAGTGCAAACTGTTTTCGCGGACGCGAAAGCGGGTCTGACTGATAGCTTTACGGTAAGCGGCAATGATAACGGAGACGCGGCGATCTGGTGGACAAAAGCCGAAAGCGACGGAGCGGAGGTGTACTCTACGCTGTTTAAGAACGGCGTGTGGAGCGACGAGATCTGTGTGACAAACGTCGGAAACACGGCGAAGTATCCGAGTGGCGTTTTAAGTGGCGACGGTACAATGCTTGTGGCGTTCAATAACGGTGTTCTTGAAAACAATGAGATCGTAAAGACCGATCTGTATACCGTCTCGGTGGTTCCGTCATACGATTTGGAAATTACGGATGCGTATATTGACGAGGACACAATGACGGTGTACGCCACGATCAAAAACAGCGGCGAGCTCAATATTGACTTATACGCTATAGCGATCAACGACGGCGGAATAAATTCAGAAAAGACGATAACACAGCCGCTGAAGGCGGGAGAGAGCACTGACATTTCGATCGAGTACAACAAGCCGCAGAACTTCTCAAAAAGAAGCGTTAAGCTTGCTACCTCGATACTAACCGGCGAGGAATATTACACGGAGAACAACTCGAAAGACCTCGTGATAGGAAATGCGGACATTTTTGTTGACAATGTTTCGGTAAACACAGATGAAACGCTTATTATCGCTGACATTTCAAACATCGGTTACGACAAAGCCGACAACGTGAAGATCAGCCTATGTGACGGTGATTCGGTGATAGATGAAAGAAATTTGACGCTGTCCACTGGAGACTCGTCACACGTTGAGTTTTCGATAGACAAATCCTCAATGAAGTTCTTTGAGCCGACAAAGTCTATTTACGTAAAAGCGAAATTTGACGGCGAGGAAGCGTCGCTCGGCAACAACGACGGATATGTTTTGATAAGCAGTCCTTCGGGGGTGGCGGATCATGAAACGGAGATCTTGGACTATGCAAAAACAAGCGGCGGATATGTTATAAACACAAATGCGGCGAACAACACCGAAAGTGCGGTATCGTGCAATATGTATGCGGCGGTATATGCGGCGGACGGCTCGCTCAAAGCCTGCGGAACGGTTGCCGCGGACATTGAGGCAAACAGCAATATCGGCGTTGATATACCGGTATCATGTGAGATAGAAATGGGTGACACGATAAAAACCTTTATGTGGTCGGACAATCTCGAACCTCTGGCGGAGCCTGCGGAGCTTGATTTGCGGCGATAAGTTAATTCAAATTAAAAAAGCGGAGCTGCGGCTCCGCTTTTTTATAGGGCGTATTTTTGTTTGTAGGTTTCGTAGTCGCGGCGGTATTCGTCGGGCATTTCATGGTGCAGACGGCGCAGGTACTCGTGGCGGTCGATCGAGGTGCCGCCGCCGCGGTTGGCCTGGAGGATAGCCACGCCGATATTTGAGCAGTGGTCCGATATCCTCTCGGCGTTGCTCGTTATCTCAAGGAGCATAACGCCCGCCTCGACCGAGCAGGTCTGAGCCTTGAGGCGCTTCATGTGGTCGTCCTCCAGCTGCTGTTGTATTCCGTCCACGACTTCCTCGAGGGGTTCTATCTTGACCGCCAGAGACGTGTCGTTTTTGGAAAACGCCTCGTATGTCAGTTCAACTATGTTTTCTATCGCGTCAAACAGCACGCTGAGGCCGTGGGCCGCGTTTTCGGAGAACTCTATGCCGCTCTCGCTGAGACTTTCGCATATTTCGCGGATATTGTCGCAGTAGTCGCCTATGCGCTCGATGTTCGTTACCAGATGGAAGTAGGTCGACGAGCGCTCGTTGTCCTGCTCGGACAGGTGCTCGTCCGATATTTTTGTCAGGTACGAGCTTATCCTGATCTCGTACTCGTCAAGCAAATTTTCGTTGGCGATCATAAGCTCCGAGTTCTTTTCGGTGTCCTCGCCCGCGACCAGTTTGGCCGCTAGGCGCACGTTCTTTTTGGCGACCTTGAACATCTTGGAGAGCGCGATATGCACGCGTCCGACCGCCACATACGGCGTTTTGAGGAAACGCTCGTCCAGCTGAGAGAAGGGGTTGTCCTCAATTTCCTGCCTGCTGTCGCGGATTGTTTTTTCGGCCAGCCACAGCAGCAGCTTTGAAAACGGCAGCAGCATGATCGTTGAGGCCACGTTGAATATCGAGTGGAACACGGATATGTCGGTGGCCGAGATCCTCGAGTTCCAGAACGGCAGACCGATCGTGTACTGGATTATATAAATAACCGTCAGGAAAACGATAGTGCCGATAACGTTGAAATAAAGGTGTATCATGGCGGCGCGCTTGGCGTTTTTGCTGGCGCCCACTGACGACAAGAGCGCGGTGACGCAGGTTCCGATATTCTGTCCCATAATTATCGGGAACGCCGAGGCGAACACGACCGTGGTGCTGGAGGCAACCGCCTGCAGCATACCGACCGACGCCGCGCTGGACTGGATAATTCCCGTGATGCCCGCGCCTATCAGCAGTCCTGTGAACGGATTTGTCTGCATCGCGAATATGTTTTTAAGCGACGGGACCTGATCGAACACGACCTCCATCGAGTTTGTCATAAACTCCATGCCGATAAATATAAGGCCGAGGCCGACGAATATCTCGCCGATCGTTTTGATGTTCTTTTTGGCGATAAAAACCAGCATGACGGCGCCCAATATGATAAACAGAGGCGCCAGCGTCGTGGGCTTGAGCATTGCAAGGTACCAGACGTCGCCGGGAAGGTCGTTAAGGCTCAGTATCCACGCCGTGATCGTGGTTCCTATATTGGCGCCCATGATGATTCCCACGGCCTGATTGAGCGTGAGGACTCCGGCGTTAACAAAGCCGACCACCATAACGGTGGTGGCGGAGGACGACTGAGTGAGGGCGGCCACGACAGCGCCCAGAACGACCGACTTTATTATGTTGCCGGTGACTTTTTCCATTATCTTGCGGAGCTTTGAGCCGGCGGCTCTCTCCAGCGACGAGCTCATCGAGTGCATACCGAAAAGGAACATGCCGAGCCCGCCAAACAGCGAAATTATCTGCAATGCGATATCCATCAGGACACCTCCGTGTTGAATTTTTCCCAACTTTCACCAAATACAATATATCACGAAATCCGGTAAAATACAACTGTTAATTTATAGCAATAAAAGCGCCGATGCTGCCGTATATTTGTTAGTTTTTTCGCCAATAAAAAAAGCCCCAGCGGGCTTTTCTAAATATAAAGAACTTCCATGCCGACGCCGAGCATTCCGCTGGGGACCTCGCCGACACGCCAGCCGGGCTCGGTGGTCTCGATGTAATAATAATTCGCGCCGCCGTACGACAGATTGCCGTTGCCCGAAGTCTGGAGACCCACTGCCATGTGGTCGGTGCTTACAAGCAGCACTGTGCCGTAGCCCAGCAGCTTTAAAAGCTTCGCCAGCAGCGCGGCTTTGTCCTCGCAGTCGCCGCCCTGTTCAAACAGGGTCTCAATCGGGTATTTGGGATACTCGGCGACGCCTTTGGCAGCCATGTCGTCACGGTACGGTATGCTTTGAACAAAGGCGCTGACAAACGCCGCTATGTCGTAGGCCGAGGTATATCCATTGTCCTCGGCGATAGATTTTAATGTATACGCCAGAGTGCTGAGACCGGTCACGTCGGCGTCGTCGGTGGCATATACCGTGTAGTCGTACACCCTGCGCTTGACATTAAAGTAGTTGTAGTCATAGTAGGAAATTTGAAGATTCAGCGAATAATCATCCCCGTACCTCGGATATTTCCAAGAAAAATACAGATTTTTGAGCGGTATATTCGGGTTCAGCTTGAACCGAACCCTGAGGTCGGTGTTGATAGCCCTTGATACCATCGCGGCGACCTCGCTTCTGACTATGTTTGAGTACGGATAAAAGGTGCCGAACTCGTCGTTACCGGTGATAACTCCCGCTTCATAAAGCGCCAGTATCGACGGATAATACGGGCTTCCGGTATTGACATCGGGCAGGGGACTTATATCATTTATCTTGCCATAGCAGTCGGGCAGTGCGCGGTACAGCAGATATGCCAGCTCCTCGCGGGTGGCGGCATCAAAATATCTGCCGCTGAATGAGTTTTCGGAGATAATTCCCTCATGAAGAGCGTATGCCAAATACGGCAAGAACCACTGGACGTCCTCGCTGCTGTAGACCGCCGCGGCAAGACCGCTTGATCGGATATACCTGCCGGTTTTCGCGCCGCTTAATTCATACTCGCCGCTCAGGTCAAATCCGCCGTTGCCGGTCACAGGATAAGCGGCGCGCGCGTCGGATGCCGCCAGCCGCACGTTTCCGGGGTTCGGGTCAATGGCGTTGCCGTAGTGCGCGGCGTTGAGGCGCGCGGCGACGGTGACGGCCTCGGCCACGGTCAGTTTTCCGTTGGGCGAAAAGATCCTGTCGGCGGTTCCCGTCATAATGCCGTATTCATAGGCAAAGCCGGCGTAACCCCAAAACCAGTCGCTTTGGCTTACGTCGGCGTATGTTTGATCACTGTAGCTGTTTATTTGGCTGAAGCCGCCGAGCACTTCGGCAAACGCCGCTGAAACAAACGTGCTCAGCATAAGAGCCGCTGTAATAATCGATATTATCTTAACTGTCCTGTTTCTCATATCTCTACACCTGTAATGTTTTTGCTATTCGGTCTCGCTGTCCTCTTTACTTTCGGGCTCCTCGTCCTCAAGAGTAACGACGGCTTCCTCGATCCTGTGCTCCTCAACGCGGGTGACCTTGATGCTCATCCTGCCGAATTTGAGCTCGGGCGTTTCGCCGTCTGCCGGAACTGTGCCCAGAACGTCGAGTATCAGACCCGCAAACGTGTTGTAGTCGTCGTCATCGGGTATCTCGATCCCGAGTTCGTCCTCAACGTCCTCGATATCCGCGCCGCAGTCAATGAGCCATGTGTTTTTCTCGCTCGGTATTTTGTATATCTCAAGCTCTTTTTCGGGCTCGTCGTACTCACTGTAGAGCTCGCCCACTATCTCCTCAATAAGGTCCTCCTGGGTCACTATGCCGCAGAAACCGCTGTACTCATCAAGGACTATGGCAAAGTGGGCGTTTTTGTCCTGCATTCTCTGGAACATCTCGTCCGCCTTGAGCGAGTCGGGAACAAAATAGGGCTCCCTCAGTATTGATTTAAGGTCGGCGTTTCTGTCGTGCAGCATCGTGCGGTAAAAGTCGCGGCTGTTGAGCACGCCCACCACATCGTCAACGCCATCTCCGCAAACCGGATAGCGGGTGTGGTTGGTCTCGTTTATTATCTTTTCCCACTCGTCGGCGCTGTCCTCCAGCCAGAGGATCACCGCGTCGGTGCGGTGGGTCATTATTTCCTCAACGGGCTTGTCGTCCATCTCAAAAATATTGTGTATCATTTCTTTCTCGTCGTCGTCGATCGCGCCGCTCTCCGAGCCGATGTCCACCATCATGCGGATCTCTTCCTCGGTGATGTCCTCGTTCTGCTCGCCCAGATTTATGCCGAAGATCTTGAGCACGGCCTTTGAAAATATGCCGGGCACCGATACAAACGGCATTCCCACGTAGGTTATGACTTTTAGCAGTGGCAGCAGTCTTGTCGCCAATATTTCGGGCTTTCTGTCCGCGATTCCTTTTGGCAGAAAAACACCGAGGATCAGATAAAGCAGAGCCGCGATTATCACTATAATCAAAAGCACAAGCATTTCGGGTATCGGGAGCAGAGCCGTCAAAGCGGGTTCAAACATCGCCGAGACCGCGCCGATGCCGAGCAACAGAAATACGCTGAAAAATCTGACCGACGCCGCCATTATCCGCGAGTGCCCGTCCAGAAACTTGATCAGAGCCGCGGCGCGCTTGTCGCCGCCTTCCGCCATGTATTTAAGCCGCGTGTCGCCTGCAGCAACCGCCGCGTGCCGCGTCATGACTATAAGAAAGCTCAGTATGTACAAAATAAACAGTGTCGCCCATAAAGGGGGCTGCGTGTCCAAAAAAATCATCCTCTCCGGCACAGCCGATAAAATATACACTATCATTATAGCACCGCTTTCGGCAGTTGTCAACACATAATAAAATTGACGACAGGATACCGATGTTGTTTGGCGAAAATGCGATATTTACTTTTTTGACGAATAGTGGTAAAATTTAATATTGGAATGATTATAAAAAAATTATATTTCAATAAAATAAATAAGGGGAATGTATTATTATGAAAAATTTTCTTAGAAAAACTTTGGTCTTTATTTTGTGTGTTTGTATTTCGGCGGTTTCGGCGCCCGTGTTCGCCGCGGGAACCGACGAGGCCGAACTCGCGGCGGATAACCTACTCGCTTTTCCGGGAGCGGATGGCGGCGGAAAATATACCAAGGGCGCCAGAGCCGCGAATAGTATTTCGGTCTACCATGTGACAAATTTGGATAATTCGGGCGCGGGCTCATTTCGCGAAGCGGTCAGCCAAGGAGATCGCATAGTAGTTTTTGATGTTGGAGGAACCATTCACTTAAATGAGCAAGTCAGGATAAAAGGCGACAATCTGACGATCCTGGGTCAGACCGCGCCGGGCGACGGTATCACTCTGACCGGAGGCGATCTGCTTATCGACAGCTATAAGGAAAATATTATTATCCGCTATCTCAGAGTGCGTCCCACCGATAAAAACGGCGGCGAGCCCGACGGCATAGGCGGCAGATGGAACAAAAACGTGATAATCGACCACTGCTCAATGAGCTGGAGCGTTGACGAGATGATGACGCTTTATGCCGGCTCAAGCGAGAATCATGATCATATACCGGGTTCAAACCTCACTTTCCAGAACTCGATCGCCGCCGAGAGTCTCAGAATGTCAAATCATTTCAAGGGCGCCCACGGCTACGGCGCGATCATGGGCGGCACAAACTCCACATGGCACCATAATCTTTTGGCTCATCACGACAGCCGAAGCCCGCGTCTCGACCGCGAGCTTCAAAAAACCGAAGTGGCAAACAATGTTATATACGACTGGGGCAAGACAAACTCGGCCTACGGCGGCGAGCCGTATTCGTATAACAACAAAACACAAAATCCGTCGATCGTGAATTACAGAAACAATTACTATAAGTACGGCCCCGCCACAAATTCTGGACTTAAAAGCAAAATATTTGAAATAACACCGCCAAAATCAGGCGGCGAGAAGTCACAGTTTTATTTCGGCGATAATTTTGTATACGGAGACGACGATGTAACCAGAGACAATTGGAGTGGCGTAACCAAGTCGGATTCGGCGGATCGGCTTGAGACCCCCATTGATATGGAAGACGCTGCGCTTGACAGCCTTGAAAGCGCCGAGGATGCGTATGAAAATGTGCTCGAAAATGTCGGCGCGACCCTGCCCAAGAGGGACGCCATAGACGCCAGAATAGTCAGCGACGTTAAAAATCAGAGCGGAGGGCTTGTCAACAGATCGGAGCAGGTCGGCGGTGTTATAGATTTTCAGGAGACACACAGAACATTTGAGATCCCGCAAGATTGGAAAACCCAAAACGGCATGGGAACAAAACGCGAAATCGATATAGTGACAGCGGACGAAAATCAGGAATGGGCAGGATATACCTGGATAGAGGCCTATGTCAACGATTGGACCGAAAAGCAGACGAGCCCGACCAATCCGAAAATAACCGTCACAAGCCCGAGCACGCAGACCATGGCGACCCAAACTCAAAACCGGACAACCGTGCAGAGCGGCGGCGAGTTAATTTACACCGCGAAAGCCGAGCCCGAAAATCCCGGCGAGCCGGAGATAGAAAAAGTTGAGATCTATGACAGCGATAAGCTTATCAAAACCGCGCAAGGCGGAGACGTGAGCGAGACGCTGACTCTCGCGCCGGGCACCCACTATCTGAGTTCAAGAGCATATAACCAAGACGGCGAGTCGACGCAGAGCGACGTTTCTGTCGTGTATGTAAAACCGAGCGATACGCCCGAGGGATTTCAGCAGGCGCAGATAGGCGCCACAGCATACAGCGGCATGGGCGGTTCGTGGCAGGATGAGAACGGAAGTTATAATTTGCTGGCGAGCGGCAGACTGGGAACAAGCGGCAACGGCAGTGAGATCTCGGGCATCAACTCGGACAGCTGCGATTTTATGTATAAAGAGCAAAGCGGCGACTTTAAGATAATCGTCAATATGGAAAGTATGCCGAAGACCGACAACGCCTCGTCCTCGGGAATAATGATCCGTGAGGGTTTAGAAGGAGGCGACCGCATGGTAATGCTGGCCGACGGCTGGCTCAAATACGGCGAAAACGTGCGCGTTATGAGCAGAACATCGAAAAACGCCGGCAGCACAGTAACATGGTTTAAAAACGCGTCGGATGCGGATATAGTCAACAATGACAGTTACAACACTACAGATGACAAATACAAAATACCGTCTTATCTCTGCCTTGAAAGAAGAGGCGATACTATAACAGCCTCGGTTTCAAACAGCGGAACAGACTTCAGCGATAATCCCAGACAGCCGCTTACCGTTAATTTGAGCGGTCTTGCCGATACGCTCTATGTGGGCATAGCCGCGGACGGCGGCCAGCCTACCAAGAACCCTGTCAAGGAATATATGTCGCAGTCGGTATTCGGCAGTCTGTGGATAGGCGGCATCGACGAGCAGCCGCCCACAGCGACGCCAAAACCAACCGCAACACCAAAGCCGACAGCGACGCCGAAACCGACGCCTGCGCCTACAGCGACGCCGGATCCCGCAGACATTCGCGATCCTTATCCCACAAGAGACCCGTCTCTTCCGCCTATCCCGTCAAATGAGGCATGGACCACGCTGGACGTCGGCCTGAACAATGTTGTCAAAGCGGCCGTTGAATCAGTACATTTCGGCCCTTATGAAGAACTGAGCGGATACGGAGATTGGACATTGTCATCGAAAAATGCAAAATATACTCACACCGACGGCAAAGAATACAGCTTTACAAACGGCTGGCAGGCGGGTGCCGGATCGACAACAAAAAGATGCTTTTATTTTACACCGAAATTTACCTGCTCCGTTACGGTTGCGTATAATTCCCAGTCGGGGAGACCATTGTACATATATCAAAAAGGCAACAGTAATCCGCTTGCAAGCGGAGAGGAGTCCATAACGTCCGGCAGCGCTGCTGTTATCAAGGCCGAAAAAGTCGAGCCGCAAAACGGCGATATATACATATACGGCGGCAGCCAAAACAAACAAATTTTCGGAATATTTGTTGATTATTATGACCCGAACGAGACCGTGTATAAATATCTGAGCGGCAGAGTTAATTACAACGGAGAAGGCGGCATTGAAGGCGCCGCGCTCAGATTCACCGACGATGAGGGAAAGGCCTACGACGAGCCGCTGACCGACAGCGGCAGATACGGCCTGTGGCTGCCTCAAAACAAGGATTATACAATTTCAATAATTGACGCGGACGGCAAACCCAATGATAAGCTGGAGGCCGACGCCGTAACTGTATCGGTCCTCGGCGAGGATATGATCTATGATATTGATATAAGCGATAAGGTATCCGTACCCACGGCAACACCAATAGAAACACCGACCGCTGCACCTACTGCAACTCCGACTTCTACACCTATGGCGACGCCCACAATGACACCGACGGAAACACCCACAGCAACTCCTACGATAATACCGACGGAGACACCTACAGCAACTCCTACGATAACACCAACACCAACAGCAACACCGATGGCAACTCCTACAATAACACCGACGGAGACACCTACGGCAATACCAACGGAAGCTCCCACGGTTACACCGGCGGCCACACCGACAGTAGCGCCGACCGAAACACCGACAGTAGCGCCGACCGAAATGCCAACCGAAACGCCGACTGTCTCGCCTACAGCAATACCCACGGCAGCGCCTACAGCGACGCCAACAGTCACACCCACGGGAACACCCACAGCAGCGCCGACTGTCTCGCCTACAGCAATACCCACGGCAGCGCCTACAGCGACGCCGACAGTCATACCGACGGAAACCCCAACGGCAGTGCCGACTGTCTCGCCTACAGCAATACCCACGGTAGCGCCTACAGCGATGCCAACAGTCACACCCACGGGAACACCCACGCCAGCGCCGACTGTCTCGCCTACCGCGATACCCACGGCAATGCCCACGGCCGCACCCACGGAGGTTCCGACTGCGGCGCCTACAGCGGTACCGACAGCTGCGCCTACGGCGATACCGACGGCTGCGCCTACGGCGATACCGACGGCTGCGCCGACGCAAACGCCCGAACCGAGCGGCATGATTTATCTTTCAGAGCCGGTTCTGAGCGGCAAAGCGCTGAGCGCCCGCGTGCTGAACAACAGCGGAGGAAGCGCGGTGTTTATCGCGGCGGTATATGACGGCGGCGACATCTCGATCCTGAAAGACGCCAAAGTTATAGTTTTGGGCGAGGACGACAGCGGAGACTTATCGCTTGGCCTGAACGTCTCCGAGGGCGACACGGTCAAAGTTTTCCTGTGGGACGAGAAGCTCGCTCCCGCTACGCCCGCAAGGGAGTTAAAATAGGTTTCGATTTATAAAAACGCATACATGCAGCCGCTCTTTCGGGCGGCTGTTATTTTGCACAATAATATAGTTTGCCGCCGCTAACTTCTTATGCAAAAATCCGAACTTAAAATTTTTCAAAAAATCTTATTGACAAATATAGTTAGTCATGGTAAACTTTTAATAGTTAGTCAAGTCTAACTTAAATTTACGGCGATTGTTAATCGCTATGTTGGAGTGATATTATGCCGTTATCAATGATGAATATAGGCGAAAAAGGCATGGTCACAAACGTGACCGGAAAAGACGAGACCCGGCGCTTTCTGGAGAATCTCGGATTCGTTCAGGGCAGCGAGGTCACAGTCGTGTCCGAGATATCGGGCAATATGATAGTTAACGTGAAGGACACCCGCGTGGCCATTGACAAAACGATGGCGAACCGCATTATGGTATAGGGCGGACGCGGCTCTTAAACCAAACACAGAAAGGACAGAATAATTATGAGAACTCTCAAGGATGTCAAGATCGGAGAGACCGTCACGGTCGCGCGTTTAAACGGCAGCGGCGCCGTTAAGCGCAGAATTATGGACATGGGCATAACAAAGGGCACCGAGATATACGTGCGCAAGGTGGCGCCGCTGGGCGATCCCGTGGAGCTCACGGTCCGCGGCTATGAGCTTTCGATAAGAAAGGCCGACGCCGAAATGATAGAGATCGCGTAGCTTGATTTCGGAAAATTATTATTTTTTGCGCCAAGGTTAGCTTTGGCTAATTTTAGTCGCGCTTTTTTTAAAATCAAAGGTTAGCCAAGGCTAATCATTAAGAAGTGGAGATGAGTCACAAAATGTCGATTAAAATCGCGCTTGCGGGAAATCCCAATTCCGGCAAGACAACACTGTTCAACGCTCTGACCGGATCAAACCAGTTTGTGGGCAACTGGCCGGGCGTTACCGTTGAGAAAAAAGAGGGTAAGCTCAAGGGCTTCAAGGATGTCACGATAACAGACCTTCCGGGAATATACTCTCTGTCGCCCTACACTTTAGAGGAGGTAGTGGCGAGAAATTATTTGATAAACGAGCGTCCCGATGTTATACTTAATATTATAGACGGCTCGAATCTGGAGCGCAACCTGTATCTGACGACGCAGCTGACCGAATTGGGTATTCCGGTCCTGACGGCGGTAAACATGATGGACGTCGTCAAGAAAAAGGGAGACACTATCAATATCGAGCGGCTGTCTAAGGAGCTGGGCTGCCAGGCGGTGGCGATCTCGGCGCTCAAGGGCACCGGCATCAGAGAGGCCGCGGCAAAGGCGGTAAAGCTGGCCGAGCAAAAGACGGCAAAGCCCGCGCACAGGTTTGACAAAAAGGTTGAGGAGCTGATCTCGGAAGTAGGCGGACGCCTGGGAACATCGGTTCCCGAGAATCAAAAGCGTTTCTACGCGATAAAGCTGTTTGAGGGAGACGAAAAAATAGCGCAGATGCTGAAGTCCGCGCCCGACGTTTCGGGCATAATCAAAAAAGCCGAGGCGGAGTTTGACGACGATACCGAGAGCATTATCACCAACGAGAGATACAACTATATCGCGTCTATCATAAAAGACTGCTGCAAAAAAGGCGGCAAAAAGAAGCTCACAACATCCGACAAAATAGACAGAGTTGTGACTAACCGTTGGGCCGCGCTGCCGATATTCGCGGTCGTTATGATAATAGTATACTACATATCGGTAACTACCGTGGGAACATGGGCGACCGACTGGGCCAACGACGGACTGTTCGGCGACGGGTTCCATTTGTTCGGAATAGGCACTTCGGCCTATGAGGAGGCCGCAGCGGATTACGAGATCGAGGCGGCCAAGGCCGACGCGTTTATAGCGGCGGCGGAGGAGCAGGGCATCGACACCGAGGCGCTTTCGGAGACTTTGGACAGCGAGGAGCCCGACGACGGCGTTATAGCCGAGTTTATGACTGCGGCGGCAGGCGTTGAGGCGGTCGCCGATATAGAGAACGAGGACGGAGAGATCGAGGATTCGATACCTGTTGATGTCAGAGGCTTTGAGGCGGCTCTCGCCGCGGAGGAGCCCGATCCGGCGGATTTCGGAGTGTGGATACCCGGTATTCCCGCGGCGCTCGAAAGTCTGCTTGACAAGGTCGACTGCGCCGAATGGCTCAAAAGCCTGCTCCTCGACGGAATTGTCGCCGGTGTCGGCGCGGTGCTGGGATTTGTTCCCCAGATGCTGGTGCTGTTCATATTCCTTGCATTCCTTGAGGCCTGCGGATATATGGCGCGCATAGCGTTCATTATGGACAGGATATTCAGGCGTTTCGGCCTGTCGGGCAAGTCGTTCATACCGATGCTGATCGGCACGGGCTGCGGCGTTCCGGGCGTTATGGCGTCCCGAACTATCGAAAACGAGCGCGACCGCAGAATGACGATAATGACGACCACATTCATTCCCTGCGGCGCCAAGCTGCCGATAATCGCGCTCATCGCGGGCGCGCTGCTGGGCGGAGCCTGGTGGGTCGCTCCCAGCGCGTATTTTGTGGGCGTTGCCGCTATAATAATATCGGGCATAATATTAAAAAAGACAAAGATGTTCGCCGGCGATCCCGCGCCGTTCGTAATGGAGCTTCCGGCCTACCATATGCCGACTGTCGGCAACGTGCTCCGCAGCATGTGGGAGCGCGGCTGGTCGTTCATCAAAAAGGCGGGAACGATAATCCTGCTTTCAACGATCGCCCTCTGGTTCCTGCAGGGCTTCGGATTTGAGAACGGCGGCTTCGGCATGGTCGAGGATCTGAGCAACTCGATACTCGCCAAGATCGGCGGAGTTATAGCTCCCATATTCGCGCCTCTCGGCTGGGGCGACTGGCAGGCGGCGGTGGCTGCAGTCACGGGCCTTATCGCCAAGGAGAACGTTGTCGGAACTTTCGGCGTGCTGTACGGCTTTGCCGAGGTGGCCGAGGACGGAGCGGAGATCTGGGGTACGCTCGCCGCGAGCTTCACAGCCATATCGGCCTACTCGTTCCTGGTGTTCAATCTGCTTTGCGCGCCCTGCTTTGCGGCTATCGGCGCGATAAAGCGCGAGATGAACAGCGCCAAGTGGACATGGTTCGCGATAGGATATCAGACGGTGTTCGCGTATCTTGTTTCGCTGGTTATTTATCAGATCGGCTCGCTGTTTACGGGCGGCGGCTTTGGAGTCGGCACGATCGCGGCGGTTCTGGTTATAATTCTGGGCCTCTGGCTGCTGTTCAGGCCCCAAAAGAAACCCGGCGCTTTAAAGCCCGCGAAGTCAAACGCGTAAAGATAGGAGTGATTATATGATCGCGACAATAATAATTTCCGTACTGCTTATAGCGGTTGTCGCTCTGATAATTGCAAAACTGATAAAAGACAAAAAGTCCGGCAAAGGCGGCTGCGGCTGCGGCTGCGAAAACTGCGCCATGAGCAAAATATGCAAATCAAGCAAACAATAAATAAGGAGCAAAAATAATGAGCATCGTGATCGTCGGAGGGCATGACAGAATGCACTGTCGATACAAAGAGATCTGCAAAAAATACGGCTGCAAATGCAAGGTGTTCACCCAATGTCCCGGTGATTTTAAAAACAAAATCGGCTCCCCTAATATTATGATTTTGTTCACCGGGACAGTAGCTCATAAAATGGTCACCGTGGCGGAGGCCAGAGCCAAACAGACCGGCGCGGACATACTTCTTTGCCACTCGTCAAGCGCGTTCGCGCTGAACGACGCACTCAGCTCGTATTTTTCAGAAAAAAGCCCGAACTCCGGAAAGACCGGAGCTTTTAAAAGGGCGCAGATTAGCGATTGCTAACTTGAAAATATTCGAAAAACCATTTTGACTTGATATAAATACCGTTTTCAAAAACGAAAGCGGTATTTTTTATTTTTTCATTGACCTTTTCAAAACAATATGATAGAATATATTTGCCACGTATTTTGAATACTATTAAGGAGCTTTGCGCTTGTAAAAAAGCGCACGCTTTGATTGTTATCTCTTTAATAGTATTCTGAGACTCAAATGCGTGGCAGCATAAATCAAGGCTGCGTTTTTTATGCGCGGCTTTGAAAAAGGCCGCGTATTTTTTGTGTAAATTTTTGCAAAGCGGGAACTTTTTACAAAGTTTTGTCGTCTTATTATATAAGAGCACAACGCGGAAAATCGGGGTTAACATAGTGATTAGCGATTAGTGAATAGGACAATAGTACGCAAAGTGCCGTAGGGGCGGATATTATCCGCTCGCGGCTGTCGTGTTCGTGAAAAGACAGAGAGACTTATATCACGCTTGAAGTTTGGTCTACTACAAACGTTATAGGTTCACCGGAAAATATATAGGAGATTAGTTTTATGAAAAAAATAGTATTAATATTATGCATATTGTTATGCTGCTCTTCCGCATGTTATGCGGATATTCAGGTTGATTTATCATCTGCAACCGAAAAATATGATGTTGACAGCAATGTTGTCTGGAGTGGTAAGGAATGGATTACAACAAAATATCCACCGGAGATTTCAGGGGATGGAGAAAGCTTTACTTTAGTTGATGGCAGTAAAGAAATAGAAAATGAAGTGTTAAGTCGTACAGTTACATATTTTTGGACCGGAAGTGATTATTTAATATATTATCCGATAATACAACATACATATCAGGCAGAAACGTTAGATAAATATCTATATAGAATTTCCGAAGATATGAAAACAATAGTTGATAAATATACAATACCCGATAAAGCATGGATAAATAATATTGTGTATCACGATGGGAAATACTATATTTTGACAGAAAATGTTGTATCTAAAACTGATGGTACAGCCAATTCAAGAGTATATGGAGAAAGTTGTTATAACTTTTGTTTATATGAAAGCACAGATTTTTATGACTGGAAAAAAGCAGAGCTTCCATTTGAACTTGCTAAATATGATAAGAGACCCTCGCTGTATAACATAAATGGAAATATTGCTGTTATAAACTATGAATCCGGAGGTACAGGTCTTGTTGCAGATGGCGAAGTTTATACAAATCCGGAAGTTAAGAATTTTGGAATAATGCAAAATGACAAAGTATATGAAGTAAAATTTGAAAACCTTGTTGGAAAACAGATTGATGTTCTGGGAGAATACATATACAGTGAATTGTACGATGAAGAAAATGATAAAGAACAGATTGCGTTTTCAAATGACGGTATATATTGGGTGAACCTGTCCCTTTCAAATCAAAGAAATATTTTGAAGGTTTATGAAAAAAACGGATGCATTGTAATAAAATCTTTGAGTGATAGAAAAGCTGAGTTTGATATAGTTGACAAAGAAGAGTTAAATTTGCAGTTAAGTAACTCTTTGTCAAGTGCAAACACATATGTTCGCCTTAACAATACAATTCTTGGCTTCTCCCAACCGCCTATCACGGAAAATGATCGAATACTTGTGCCTATGCGATTTCTTTTCGAACAAATGGGCGCCGAGGTCGATTGGAACGACGCGACCCAGACCGCCACAGCAAAGATAAGCGCCTCCAAAGGCTTTGGCGACAATGCCGCCGCGGTAGGCATGGCGGAACAGGGGTCGGCGATAGATTCAAAGGCAAAGCCTTTGGAGGCAAGAACCGTCACATTCTCGATCGACAACACAACCGCCTATGTGAACGGTGCGGAAACCACAATGGACGTGCCGGCCCGCCTGATAAACGATCAAACCTTTGTGCCTTTACGTTTCCTTTCCGAAAACTTAGGCTATACCGTAGAATGGGAGGAAGCAAACAACACCGCAATAATCACCACGGAATAAAAAATGATTTTTGCGCTCGGCGCCCCTTGGGAGGGAAGCATTTGACGAAAGCGACTGAGGAGGAAAAACCCCTTCCACCGCAAGCGGTCCCCCTCCCCCACTTGCGCAGGGGAGGCAAATGTTAGGCTCCCCTTCCTTTAGGAGAGGGTAATCAGCAAGCTTGCTTGCGGGTTCAAAGCTATCTTTCAAAATTGCTTGCAATTTTGACCAAGAGCTT
>CANQLT010000045.1 GCA_947624775.1 uncultured Monoglobus sp. | reverse complement strand
TTATTGTCATATTCCATTTCTTTTTTGCGGAAGCTGCACGATAATAATTGCGGCGAACATGAGTATGCAGCCGAGCGCTTCCCTGAGCGTAAGCGTTTCGTTAAGGACCGCCCAGCCGGCGAGCGCGGCGAAAACCGATTCAAGGCTCATTATGATCGAGGCCGTCGTCGGCTCGGCGTACTGCTGGCCCACGATCTGCAGCGTGTAGGCTACTCCGCAGCTCATGATGCCCGAATACAAGATCGGCGCTGCGCATGCGCGCACAAGCGCCCAATCGGGATGCTCGAACAGGAACATAAGTATTATATTGATCGTGCCGCAGACAAAAAATTGCAGGCACGCGAGTTTCACGCAGTCCACCTCGCTCGAAAAGCGGTCGATCGCCATGATGTGAAACGCGAAAATAAACGCGCACGCAAGCGTTATAATATCGCCTTTGTTAATCGCGATATCCGTCCCGCCGATTGACAGCATATACATCCCAATAACGGCAAGGACAACGCCGACCGCTGTCGCGGCGCGCACTTTTTTACCCGCGAAAAGTCCGATGATCGGCACAAAGATCATATACATCGCCGTTATAAATCCGCTTTTGCCCGACGTTGTGTACACCATTCCCCATGTCTGGAGAGTGCCGGCCGCGCACAGCAGCGCGCCGGAAACAATGCCGCCGATAAGAAGTTTTTTCCCGTCGGACGGTCTGCTTTTGCCCGTTTTGTCACGCGCAAAAAAAAACGGTATCAAAATAAACGCGCCAAGTATTGTGCGGATACCGTTAAAGGTGTTCGGTTTTATGTATTCCATGCCGACGCGCTGCGACACGAACGAGACGCCCCAGATCACAGCGGTCAGCATAAGTATTAGATTGCCTTTAATAGTTGTTTTTTTCACGCCGCCGCCCTCATTTACATATCAAGCACACGGCTTGGGCGGAGATGCCTTCTCGGCGGCCTTCGAAGCCCATGCCTTCGGTGGTGGTGGCTTTGACGCTGATGCGGCTTGTCTCGATATTAAGAGCAGTCGCGATGTTTTTGCGCATTTTTTCGATATGCGGCGCCATTTTGGGCGCCTGCGCCGCAATGATCGAGTCGATATTCGAGATCGAGTATCCCTCGTTTTTAAGAAGCTCGCCCACATGTCCGAGCAGCTTTGCGCTGTCCGCGCCGCTGTATTTCGGGTCGGTGTCGGGAAAGTGCTTGCCTATATCCCCGAGCGCCGCGGCGCCCAGCAGGGCGTCCATAACAGCGTGGATAAGCACGTCCGCGTCGCTGTGGCCGAGCAGACCTTTTTCGTGCTCGATCTTAACGCCGCCGATTATCAGCGGCCTGTTCTTCGTAAGCTTGTGAACATCGTAGCCGATGCCGATCCTCGTTTCCATAAGTCATTCGTCCTCCGTGTCGCTCAGTATCATATCCGCCATTATCAGGTCTTCGGGCGTGGTTATCTTTATGTTTGTGTAGTCTCCGATTATGACCTTGACGCGCTCGGCCGACAGATTTTCGACGACCGCGCAGTCGTCGGTGAACTCCATGTCCTTGCTTTCGGCCCTTTTGTGAGCCTTCATGATAAGGTCGTATCTGAACGCCTGGGGCGTCTGTATCGAAACCAGACTGCTGCGCTCGGGCGTCGTGCCAATAAAGCCCGACTCGTCGAGCTGCTTTATCGTGTCCTTGACGGGCACGCCCACGGCGGCCGCCTCACAGTGCTCGCTCTTGATCTCGTATATCAGCTCCATAACGCGCTCGCGCCTGATAAACGGCCTTGCGCCGTCGTGGATAAGAACTATATCGCGCTTATCGGCATTGAGCCTCTCAAGCCCCAGCCTCACCGACTGCTGACGGGTCTCGCCGCCCTCGATAATGTCGTCGACCTTTAAGAATTTATATTTTTTCACAAGCTCCCGCATGGCCTCGATGTCGATCTTTCGGGTCACAATTATGATTTTTGAGACCCGGGAAATCTCCTCAAAAACCCGAAGCGTCCTCGCAATAACGGGGACGCCGCGGAGCTCTGTGAATTGTTTGCTTTTTTGTGGGTCCATGCCCATTCTTGTGCCGCTGCCCGCGGCCGCGATTATTACCGAAACAGAATCCATAAAAATCCTTTCCGCTTTCGCCTTATGAGATCTTGCTCATCAGCAGCTTTTCGATATCGGGATAGGTCGAGTTTTTGGACATGACCAGTTCCGATATGAGAATATTTTTGGCGTTGCTCAGCATTTTGCGCTCAAAGTTTGAAAGGCTCTTTTTTCTGTCGCGGATGATAAGCGATTTTGTGATCCTCGCCACGTCAAATATGTCGCCTGCTTTGAGCTTTTCCAGATTGTCGCGGTAACGCTTGTTCCAGTTCCCGGTCTCGGCGCACTCGCATGTTCCGAACTCGTTTATAACCTCGTCGGCCTCGTTCTCCGACACGATATACCGAAGGCCGATCTTGTCTATTCTCGCCACCGGTATCTTGATCTCCAGCTCGCCTACGCAGGGTTTGAGGATAAAATACTGAGTTTCCTCGCCGAGTATCTTTTGCTGCTCGATGCACTTTATAACTCCGGCTCCGTGCATGGGATAAGCCACTTTGTCGCCAATTTGAAACATAATAAACACTCCCTGATCTTTGCCGATAAATCGGCGATGGGCGCACTGCGCCTGTTTACATTTTAGGGGCCATTACACGAAACACATTGAAACGTATTAAACTAAAAGACGCTTTTTAATATTTGCAGTATGTTTGAGTATTGACAAACCTCGATGTCTTTAAACCTGTTCGCCGTCTCAGCGTCTATGGGCGGCACGATGATTTTTTTAAATCCCATTTTTTCAGCTTCCCTGATTCGGCTTTCGATAAATCCGCAGGAGCGTATCTCGCCCGCGAGACCAACCTCGCCGACCGCCGCCAGATCCTCGGGCACGGGCCGGTTCTTGAAAACCGACGCCACGGCCAGCAGTATAGCCAGATCCGCCGCGGGCTCGGTCATCTTGAGCCCGCCCACCACGTTGATATAGGTGTCGTGTGCCGAGAGCACAAGCCCCGCGCGTTTCTCAAGGATAGCCAGCAGCATGACCGCGCGGTTGAAGTCGACGCCGGTCGTCATTCGTCTGGGATTGCCGAAGATCGTGGGCGTCGCCAACGCCTGTATCTCGGCCAGAACCGGGCGCGTACCCTCCATTGTGCAGACGATGCAGCTTCCCGGAACGCCCGAAGGCCTGCCGGACAGCATAGCGGAGGAGGGGTTCAGAACCTCCGACAGCCCATGCTCGCCCATCTCAAAAACTCCGATCTCGTTGGTGGAGCCGAACCTGTTTTTTATCGCGCGTATAATGCGGTAGGAGCGGTTTTGGTCCCCCTCAAAGTACAGCACGCAGTCCACGATATGCTCAAGTATTTTCGGCCCGGCGATCGAGCCGTCCTTGGTAACGTGGCCCACCAGAAACGTGGCGATAGACCTGCTTTTCGCGAGCCTCATCAGCGCCGCCGCCGTGTCGCGTATCTGAGACACGCTGCCGGGCGCCGAGGTGAGGTTCGGGTTATACATGGTCTGAACCG
Organism: uncultured Monoglobus sp.; assembly: GCA_947624775.1. Classification (GTDB taxonomy): domain Bacteria; phylum Bacillota; class Clostridia; order Monoglobales; family Monoglobaceae; genus Monoglobus. The sequence continues at coordinate 17,481 of CANQLT010000045.1, read as the reverse complement.
AGTCAACCACCAGAATGTCGGGTTTTTCCGCGGTTATGCGTTGCAAAATGATTTCGGTATCGGTCTCGGAATACACCTTCAAATTGTCGGATCCCGCGCCCAGTCGCTCAGCGCGGAGCTTGATTTGCCTAAGTGATTCCTCGCCCGACACATACAGTATTTTTTTGTCTCTGCCGAGATAGCTGCATATTTGCAGCAATATTGTGGATTTTCCGATTCCCGGGTCTCCGCCCAGAAGCACCAGAGAGCCCGGAACAAGTCCGCCTCCAAGCACCCGGTCAAACTCCGACAGACCCGTTGAGGAGCGGGGTTCGTCTCGCGTGGAGATGTCCTTTAAATATTCGGGCTTTGACTCGTGCGCGCCGTCGTTTGATATCCAAGCGGAGGAGGTTTTCGAACCGCGCCCCTTGCCCGTGATAACGGTTTCCTCAATCAGCGTGTTCCACGAGCCGCAGGCGGTGCACCTGCCCATCCACTTGGGATATTCGTTTCCGCACTCCGAGCAGACAAATACTGTTTTCGCCATTGATCAACCTCCGAAATTTGCATTTTACCGTTGCTGAAAAATGTCCGTTCTTACTAAAAGTTTGCAAACTTTTGGTAAGTTTATTATACCATAATTAGGTTTTTTTGTCCAATATATTTTAAAAATATTTTGCCAAGATTTTAATTTTGGTTAAAATTGCGCAAAATCCGTCATTCATCGGTACCGATGTGTGGGTATTGTATATAATCGCCGATATAATTGTGATAAAAATGTAATATATTTACCCTTGAAATAATACCTTGGTTGGTATATAATGTTCTTTAATATTAGGCATTTTGTTGCTCAAAGGGTGGGATGCGCAGTTGTTCTATAGCGGGATCGTCGTGGATTGTCTGGAGCTTGCACTCTTTTTTATTGGATTGTATTATGTTGCCGCAGCGGCGTTTTCGCTGTTTCCGCGCAGAGCCGAAAAAGAGGGCAAACCCATGAGCTTCGCGGTGATAATCCCGGCACACAATGAGGAGAGCGTGATCTCCGGCGCGGTAAAAAGCGCATATGACGCGGCGGACGGCAAAAGCGAGATCAGAATATACGCCGTGTGCGACAACTGCGCGGACAAAACCGCCGAGGCCGCGGCAAGAGCCGGAGCTCGGGTCATTACGAGAGCGGGCGGCAAGCCCAACAAGGCGCTGGCTCTTAAATACGCGGCAGAGCGTATCTTTGAGGAATACGAGCCCGACTGCGTAGCGTTGATCGACGCCGACAATCTGGTCGGAAAAGGCTTTTACGGCGAAATGAGCCGCGCGCTTGGCAGAGGCTTCGCGGCTGTCCAGGGCAGGATAGAGACAAAGAATCCGAACAAAAGCTGGCTCACCGCGGCGTACTCGCTGTGGGGCTCGCTTGAAAACAGAATGGGGCGGCTGGCGCCTTCGAATATAGGACTTAACGTCAAGCTGTCCGGCACGGGCTGCTGCGTAAGGAGCGAGGCTTTCAAAGAGCTGGCGAGCGGCGATGAGTGCCTCGCCGAGGACCTTGAGTACACCGCACGTCTGGCGCTGATGGGTGAAAAGACAGGATATTCAAGTGGCGCGGTCGTGTATGACGAAAAGCCGAGCAAGCTCGGAAGCTCGCTGCTTCAGCGGGTGCGCTGGGCGCGCGGTATCGTCAGCGCTCAGGGAAAGTATGGCGGAAAGCTGCTGCGCAAAGGCAAAATTTTTGACTGGCTCAGTTTGTACGGAGACTTTCTCGGAATATTTGCCTACGCGGTCTTTTCGGTGATCTCGGTTTTCGCGTCTAGAGGAATTTTCTCGGGCGAGAGCGTTCCGCTGTGCGGACTGTGGACAAAGGTGCCGTGCTTCACAGCGCTTGAAATATATCTGGGTCTGGGACTTTTGACTGCTTTGATAAATCTTGCGGTCGACAAAAAGCTTGACAGGTTCGCGCCGTTTAAGCTCGCGGGGTTGCTGCTGTACGCGGCTACATGGATACCCGCGGGAATAATCGGGCTTGTAAGTCATCATAAAAAAGAATGGTATCACACCGAACACGAGAGTTAAGGAGGTAATTATATGTGCGGAATAGTTGGATATGTGGGCCCAAAGCAAGCGGCTCCCGTTTTGCTTGACGGGCTCTCAAAGCTTGAATACAGAGGATATGACTCCGCCGGAGTGGCGGTCATGACAGACGAGGGCATCGTTGTCAAGAAAAAGAAAGGACGTCTCTCTTGTCTCAGCGAGATGATCGACGGAGGAAAAGCGATACACGGCACGATGGGCATAGGCCACACCAGATGGGCGACCCACGGTGAGCCGTCGGACACGAACTCGCATCCGCATCTGAGCAACTCGGGCAGGTTCGCGGTTGTGCACAACGGCATTATCGAGAATTATTTAAAGCTCCGCGAGTATTTGATAAAAAAGGGATTTGAGTTCATATCCGAGACCGACACCGAGGTCATAGCGCACCTGTTTGAATATTACTACAAGGGCGACATAATCGAGACTATGATAAAGGTGCTGAGCAAGGTCGACGGTTCCTACGCGCTGGGAGTGCTCTGCGCGGACAATCCCGACTCGTTCATTGCGGTGCGCAAGGAGAGCCCGCTCATCGTCGGACTGGGCGAGGGCGAGAATTTTATCGCGTCGGATATTCCGGCGATACTGAGCCACACCAGAGACGTGTATTTCCTGGACAATAATGAGATAGTTGTTATCAGCAAAGACGAGGTCAAGATATACAACACCGATCGCGAGGAGATCGCCAAAGAGGCCTACAAAGTCGATTGGGACATCTCGGCGGCCGAAAAAGGCGGCTACGAGCACTTTATGTTCAAGGAGATCATGGAGCAGCCGCGCGCTATAACCGACACTGTGAGCCCCAGAATAAAAGACGGGAAAGTTGTGCTTGACGACATTTCTCTCACAGCCGATTATATCAGGAACATAAACAAGATATACATAGTCGCCTGCGGCAGCGCCTATCATGTTGGCGTTGTGGGCAAGTATGTGATAGAGGACATGGTGCGCATACCCGTTGAGGTCATGGTTGCGTCCGAGTTCCGCTACTGTAATCCCATAGCGGACGAAAAGACTTTGGTGGTTCTGATCTCACAATCTGGTGAGACGGCCGACACGATAGCCGCCATGCGCGAGGCCAAGCGCCGCGGCGCCAGAACCTTCGCCATAGTCAACGCGGTTGGCAGCTGCATAGCCCGCGAGGCGGACGACGTGCTCTACACCTGGGCGGGCCCCGAGATCGCGGTTGCTACGACCAAGGCCTACAGCACCCAGCTGACGGCCATATACCTGATGTCGATATATTTCGGTCAGGAGCTCGGCATGCTGCCTAAAGAAAAGATCGCGAAATACATAAAGGCCATCGAGACCCTGCCGCAGAGAATAGAAAAGCTGCTTGAAAACAAGGGCGACATTCAGTATATAGCGTCCAAGTATTTCAGCGCCAAGAGCGTGTTCTTTATCGGCAGAACTCTTGATTACGCGGTAGCCCTCGAGGGCTCGCTGAAGCTAAAGGAAATCTCGTACATACATTCCGAGGCATATGCGGCGGGCGAGCTGAAGCACGGCACGATAGCTCTTATGGAAAAGGGCACAGTGGTTGTGGCGCTCTGCACCGTGAAAGAGCTGTTTGACAAGATGCTCAGCAATATAAAAGAAGTGAAGGCCCGCGGCGCCGTGGTTATAGCGATCGCCGAGGAGGGACACGAGGAGATCAAAGAAGTCGCGGATCACGTGATATACGTGCCCAAGTGCGACGCGCTCACGATGCCCAGCGAGGTTGTCGTGCCGCTGCAGCTGTTCTCGTACTATGTTTCGTCCCTCAAGGGTCTGGATATTGACAAGCCCAGAAACTTGGCGAAGTCGGTCACTGTTGAATAAAAAATCACTGCCAAATGAGGTGATATTATGACAAGAACTCACGTTATCCGTTTGATCTGCGCGGTTTTGGCGTTTATGACGACGCTGGCGCTGATGTGTATTGAGGTCCGTCCCGCGAACGCCGAGATCTCGGTGCAGCGGATACTAAAGGTGGGATTAAACTACGGCTCGTCGGCCAAGTCGGTCGCCACGGTCACATCGGAGCGCGGCTTCTATGTGGGAACCTTTGACGACCGCACATTCGTCGAGGAACAAATTATCGAAAATCAAACGGTCATGATCCGCCGCAGCGGAGACAGTATAGTCGTGCAGGATACCGACGGCAACACTCTCTACACCGAAAACGGAAACAGCGGAGTCGGACTCTGCCCGTTCTACACCGACTTCTGGGAGGAGCGGTTCACGTTTGAGGGCATCGGCTACCGCGGCAGCCTTAATCTGATAAAGGACGACGACAATTTTGCGGCGATAAACGTTGTGGATGTGGACCAGTATCTCTATGGCGTGGTGTCCCGCGAGATGAGCGAGTCGTGGCCCCTTGAAGCGCTGAAAGCTCAGGCGATATGCTCGCGCAACTACGCGCTTCAAAATATAGGCAAGCATTCAAGCTATGGCTTTGACATTTGCGCCAACACCCACTGTCAGATGTACACGGGAATGTCCAGAGAGGCCGAGTCGATCTACGACGCGGTCGACGCGACGCGCGGTATGGTGCTCGGCTATAACGGCGAGCTGTGCAGCTGCTACTACTCATCGTCAATGGGCTCTACCACCGAGGATGTGAAATACGTCTGGGGCAACGAGGTCCCGTATTTGGTGAGCGTCGACAACAGCTTTGAGGATACTGAGAATATACCGAACGGCGTGTGGTCGGGCACGCTGACTGCCGACGAAGCATCCACGATCATGCGCAACAGAGGCTACGAGGTGGGCGACGTGCAGAAGATAGAGGCGCTCGAGTATTCGCCCGAGGGCAGAGTTATAAAGCTCAGAGTTACGGGCAACACCGCCATAAAGACGGTTGAGCGCGAGGAGTGCCGAACGCTGTTCGGCTCGGTGACAAAGAGCCAGATGTTCACGGTCGTGGGCGACGGCGAGGCGCAGAACCAAGCCAATATAGCCGTGACAGACGGCGAAAAGCTGATACGCCGCAGGCCCAAGCAGATCGAGATACTCAGCGACATGGGCAGGAACCAAGTAAGCGGCGACACGCTGTACACCACAAACGGTGTTTATCAAAAGACCTATGCCGATTCGGCAGAGGAGCAGACCGCGCCCAACACAAGTTTCACGTTCAAAGGCACGGGCTGGGGACACAGCGTCGGCATGAGCCAGTACGGAGCCAAAGGCATGGCCGACAGCGGCTATAACTTTGCCGACATCTTGACCCACTACTTCACCGGCGCCGAAATAATAACAGCATACTAACGCAGTGATTAGGAATTAGCGAATAGCGAATACGCGGAGTGGATTATTTAGCAAAATCATTCGCATATTCCCGCGAGATGTCATAAAACCTGTAGTGGCGGATATTATCCGCCCGCCCTACTATACAAAAAAGGATCCAAACACAAAACATGACAACAAAAGATTTTTACTACGACCTGCCGCAGGAGCTTATCGCTCAGCGGCCCCTTGAGGACAGAAGCTCGTCCCGCCTGATGTTGCTTGACAAAACCAACGGCGGAATCGAGCATCGTCATTTCAGGGACATAATTGAATATTTAAACCCGGGTGATTGTCTCGTTATGAACAACACCCGGGTTATTCCCGCGCGTCTTCACGGCGTAAAGGAAGGCAGCGGCGGCAGGATCGAGTTCCTGCTGCTCAAGCGCCTTGACATAAACACCTGGAACGTTATATTAAAGCCCGGAAAACGGGCACGGACGGGCGCTCGCTTCGTGTTCGGAGACGGACTGCTGAGAGCCGAGATAATCGAGGTAAAGCCCGACGGCAACAGGATCGTCCGTTTCGAGTATGACGGAGTGTGGGAAGAATTGTTGGACAAGCTGGGCGAGATGCCCCTGCCGCCCTACATAAAAGAAAAGCTTGAGGACAAGGAGCGGTACCAAACGGTCTATTCAAAGATCGAGGGCTCGGCGGCGGCGCCCACCGCGGGTCTCCATTTCACAAACGAGCTGCTTGATGAGATAAAGAAAAAGGGCGTTAATACGGCGTATCTCACGCTGCATGTGGGGCTCGGCACATTCCGACCCGTGTCGGTCGAAAACGTTGAGGACCACGTTATGCACACCGAGCACTACGAGGTCACGCCTGAGGCGGCGGATATCATCAACAAGACCCGCGAGGCGGGCGGCAGGATAATAGCCGTAGGCACGACCTCGGTGCGCACTCTTGAGACCGTGGCGGACGAAAACGGCTTTATGCGGCCAGAGATAGGCGACACGAGCATTTTCATATATCCGGGGTATAAGTTTAAGATCACCGACAGGATAATAACGAATTTTCACCTGCCTGAATCCACGCTGCTGATGCTGGTCTCGGCCTTCGCGGGAAAAGAGAATATATTCAGGGCATATGAGACCGCCGTCAAAGAAAAATACAGATTTTTCAGCTTCGGCGACGCTATGATGATAACGTAGCGATTAGTAATTAGTGAATAGCGAATACGCGGAAATAATTCGGTGTAAAACATTTGCGTATTCCCGCGTTCATAGGTCTAATCACTATTCGTAATCACTAATCCCTATGTTTGTAGGGGCGGATATTATCCGCCCGCGGGACGCCGAGGTCGTCGTCCCCTACGACGATAGTGCGCAAAATGCCGTAGGGGCGGACGACCCCAGCCGCCCGCATAGGTGGGTCACAATCGGAGGTAAAATATGTTCAAATTAATAAAAACCGAAAACAAGGCCAGGCGCGGACGGCTGGAGACAGTCCACGGCGCGATCGAGACGCCGGTGTTCATGAACGTGGGCACCGCGGCGGCCATCAAGGGCGCGCTTGATAGCGCAGATCTCAAAACCGTCGGCTGTCAGGTCGAGCTTTCCAACACCTATCATCTGCACCTGCGCCCGGGCGACGATGTCATCCGTGATATGGGCGGTCTGCGCAGATTTATGAACTGGGACGGCCCTATCCTGACCGACAGCGGCGGCTTTCAGGTGTTCTCGCTGGCGAAGCTCAGGGACATAACCGAGGACGGCGTGACCTTCGCATCTCACATAGACGGCCGCAGGATATTTATGGGTCCCGAGGAGAGCATGGCTATCCAGTCAAACTTAGGTTCGACGATTGCGATGGCGTTTGACGAGTGCGTCGAAAATCCCTGCGAACGCGATTACGCCAAGGCTTCCGCCGAGCGGACGGCCCGCTGGCTCACGCGGTGCAAAACCGAGCACGACCGCCTGAACGGACTTGGCGGCACGATAAATAAAGACCAGCTGCTGTTCGGCATAAACCAGGGCTCGACCTACAGAGATATCCGCATTGAGCATATGAAAACCATAGCCGACATGGGTCTTGACGGCTACGCGATCGGCGGTTTGGCGGTGGGCGAGCCCACCGAAGTAATGTATGATATAATCGAGGCCGTGGAGCCGTTCATGCCCAAGGACAGGCCCAGGTACCTTATGGGCGTCGGCACTCCCGTGAACATTCTTGAGGCGGTCGAGCGCGGCGTCGACTTTTTCGATTGCGTTATGCCCAGCCGCAATGCGCGCCATGGGCATCTGTTCACCTCAAAGGGAATTATAAATATAAAAAATTTAAAATATGAGAGAGACGACACGCCTCTTGACCCCGAGTGCGGCTGTCACACCTGCCGCAACTTCTCAAAGTCGTATCTGAGGCATTTGTTCAAGGCGAACGAGATGCTCGGCATGCGTCTGGCGGTAATACACAACCTGCATTTTTACAACAACATGATGGCCGAAATCCGCGAGGCGCTCGATGAGGGCAGGTTCTCGGAGTATAAAAAAAGCCGAGTAGATATACTCGGCGTGAGAATTTAATTTAATAAGCGAGAGTGTATTTTTCGCGGTATCCGTCGTAGATATCCCGAATGTAGTCAACGTTGTCTCCGCTGAGACGGTCTTTGTATTCATGGGCCGAGAACAGCACGTTGTCCCTCTCCTGCAGCAGATACACGGCGATGTTTGAGCAATGGGCGGCGATCTTACCCAGATAGTTCAAAAGATTTGAGAAAACAAAGCCGAACTCGGTGCTGCACTCGTTTTTCTGGAGCCGCGTTATGTGGTTCTTTTTCATTTCGTGACTTATTTCGTCTATAACGCGGTTAAGCGGCTCAATCTTGAGGGCCGCAACGTTGTCGCTTTTTTTGATTGCCGTAACGGTCAGTCCCATTATGTCATTTATCGCGTTTGATATCACCATGATCTCGTTTGCCGCGCTATCCGAAAGCTCGATGCTTTGATTGTACATTTCCCTCGCGGTTCCGGCAAGGCTCCTGGCGTAGTCGGATATTCTCTCAACGTCGCCGATTATATGGATAAGCGTGGTTATCTCGGTGCTCTCGGCTATTGTCAGCTGCTGCTTGGTGAGCGCCGCGAGGTACGCGTTCAGTCTGTCCTCATATGTGTCGATCGTGCGCTCCTGATCGACGATCTGCTTCCGCGCTCCCTCGTCATATTCATTGAGCAGCTCGAGCGCGCGGCTTACCGAGCTTTTTGTAAGCGCCGCCATGTCAACGGTCAGCTCGCGGGTCTTGCCCGCCGCGAACGCGGGATAGCTCAAAAATCTGTCGTCCAGACTGTCGAACAGGTCGGCTTCCTCGCCTTTTTTCTTAAACGTCATCTCCGAAAGCTTCTCGATACCGCCGCAGAAAGGCATCAGCACGGCGGTTGACAGAATATTGAACACCGTGTGTATAAACGCGATCGAGAACACAGACGAGTTCGCGCTCATGAACCCGAAGTCGAAAGCCGCGTTAAGCGCGTAAAACAGCGCGGCGATAACCACAACGCCGATTATTTTTATGTAAACGCAGGACGCTGCGACCCGTTTCGCGTCGGTGTTTCCGCTGATAGCCGAAAGCACGGGCGGCAGAGCCGCGCCTATGTTCATGCCTAAGATAATAGGCAGCGCGGTGGAAATAGGTATTGCGTTTGTGAGCGACAGCGCCTGAAGTATTCCGACCGACGCCGAGGACGACTGTATCACCGCGGTGAACAAGGTTCCCGCCAGGATTCCCGTCAGGGGGTGCGAGAACATCACAAGCGTGTCCTTAAAATACTGACTGTCCTGCAGGCCTGCTGTGGCGTCCGACATCATTTCCATGCCGAACATCAGCACTGCGAAACCGATCAGTATCGAGCCTACGTTCTTTTTTGCGTCGGATTTTGAAAACATGTTGAGGCAAAGGCCCACCGCCGCCAGCACCGGAGTGAAGGCGGAGGGGGTCAGCATCTTGAGCAGGATGTTTCCGCCCGAGATACCCGAGGTGCTCAGCAGCCAGCCCGTGACCGTGGTTCCGATGTTGGCTCCCATCAGCACGCTGGTTGTCTGCACCAGATTCATTATGCCCGAATTTACAAAGCCTACCAGCATAACCATAACGGCGGACGAGCTCTGGATAACGGCGGTCACGCCGAAACCGAGCAGAAAGCCCTTGAACCTGTTTGATGTCAGCTTGCTGAGGATCGTCTCAAGCTTGCTGCCCGACAGCTTTTTGAGGCTGTCGCCCATGTAGTTCATGCCGAACAGGAACAGCGCGAGCCCGCCCAGCAGCGTTAAGATCGAAAATATGTCCATATATATTTCTCCCGTGTCGCGTATCTTTTGGTGAATTATAACACTAAAGTCTTAAAATTTACTTAAAAATTAACACCCGAACTATTATAACATAAGGTTTTTCAATATTCAACAAAAATTTAAAAAAACATTTTATGACTTTTCGTGTTCAAAAACGGCCGTTTCGTGTCATAAGTATTGAAAACTGATTCTTTTATGATATAATCTAAAAACAATTTAAGCGGTTTATTGCGACCCGTCAGGCCCGCCCCCCTTGGGGAGAGGAAGACGGGCGGATAATATCCGCCCCTACGGGATTTGCGATATATCGCGGGAATACGCGAATGTTTTTGCTAAATTCACTCCGCGTATTCGCTATTCGCTAATCGCTATGGTCGTAGGGCGGCTTGCCCACAAGCCGCCGGCCGGATGTGGGCATCCGGCCCTACGGTATGGGGCGAGGCAATAATTTGAAAATTATTAATATACACTCACACAAGGAGGGTTTTTAATGAAAAGAACTTTAAAAAAGTCGATCGGGATATTTTTGGCGGTCGCCATGATCCTGACGGCGTCGCCGTTTGTGATAACGGTGTCGGCGGATGATGGCGAGACCGATCCCCCGGAAGCCGTCTTAAAGCTTTCCGGCGAGGGCACGGAGGCAAGCCCTTATATCATCTCAAACAAGGATGATTTTACCGTGTTTCGCGATTGGGTCAACGGCGGAAACAGCTGCGAGAATCAGTATTTCAGGCTGACGGGCAACATTGACCTTGATGGCGATGAAAACAATCAACATGTGGCTATCGGAAATTCGAACGTGCCGTTTAAAGGTCATTTTGACGGCGCGGGTTACTCTGTGCTCAATATATGTATACTTAAAGGTTCTGCGTACGCGAATAATAAGACCGGAGATTATCAAGGCTTGTTCGGATATATAGGCGAGGGCGGCTCGGTCAAAAACGTGAGCGTCAGCGGCAAGATCACCGCGCTCCGATATATCGGCGGCATCGCGGGATACAGCGACGGAGTTATCGAAAACTGCACAAACCGCTGCAGTATTTCCATGGAAAATTATTCATTTAATTATTGCGGATATGTCGGCGGCATCGTCGGCTCAAGCGGCGCCGATATAATCAGCTGCGGAAATTTTGGCAGCGTTAGCGGAGATCCCGCAAATATTGATTCGAATTTCCGTCTCAACCATTTCGGAGGCATCGCCGGAGAGAGCCGCGGCGGAAATATATTGAACTGCTATAACACCGCGGAGGTCAGAAATAACGATGCGCTTTCGGGTGACAGACCGCCCGGCGTTTCTTCTCGCTTGTATGCAGGTTATCATAATAGTTATAATACAGGCGGCATAACGGGTGAAAAGAAAAACGGAATAATAAAGAACTGCTATAATACCGGAAATATACTCGGAGCCACGATCAACGCTGCCAAGGCGGCGGGTATCGCGTCATACTATGACCAAAACAGTTCGCTGGAAAACTGCTATAATACAGGACAACTCATCATATACAGAACCGGAGACGGTCATAGCGATGCCTTCGGAGACGGTCATAGCGATGCCTTGCTTTATGCCTCAGCCTCCGATCTGCCATTATCCCCCATTGGCAACAGCGACTACAAAAACAAGGACAATGAGATCAACTGCTACTACCTCAACGACGGAAAGGCACAGGATGATTGCGCCACAGCGGTCGCAAGAGAAGAGCTTGCAAGGCAGTGGCTCGCGGACAGCCTTAACCAAAACAGCGATCTCGCGTGGGCGATAAGCCCGTATTTTGGCGTACCGATGCTTGTTGACAATCCCGAGTCGTTTTACGGCAGCGGAACCCAAGACGACCCGTATGTTATCAAAAACGCGAGGTCCCTCGCGCATTTTAGAGATTATGTCAACAACGGCAACGACTGCACGGGAAAATACGTGCGTCTTGACGCCGATATCGATATGTCGATATTAGGGAACTCGACGGCTCCGATAGGCATGATCAAAACTCCGTTTAACGGGCATTTCGACGGCAACGGCCACAGGATCAGCGGACTCGGTGAGTTTACGCCCGACTATTTCGAATTCTTCCCTCGCGGTTTGTTCGGATGTATAGGCAGCGAAGGCACGGTCACTAGGCTGAGCGTGTCGGGAACGATCGCCAAAGATGACACAGATCACACAGATTATGAATTGGGCGCCATCGCGGGCACATGCTACGGAAAGATCACGAATTGCTATACCGACGTATATTTCAGGTGCGGCAGCGGCGGGTGGACGGGCGGCATTGTCGGAATTCTCGAAAACGGCGGCGAGATATCGGATTGCTACAGCATTGGAAAACCCGATAATGCAAGCTTTTCGGGAGGGCTCGTTTTCGAAATGAAAGACGGCTCTAAGATGTCTAACTCATACTATTATAATTTGGACATAGGCGATGAGCTGTTCGGGCGCATCGCGTGCAGGAAGGCCGACTCCGCGGTGATAGAGAACTGCTATTGTCTTGAGGAAACAAGACCCGCCTATACCTACCGCGCCGTTGTCGTTCCCGATATTCGAAGCTGGATGATTACGGAGGACGAATTCAAAAATCTGGCGTCTGACCTGAACCGAGACACCGGCGAAGTCACATGGGCAAACTCGACGTCTTTGGGAAGGCCGATACTTTGCGAAAATCCCGAAACGACTTTCCGAGGCGGCAGCACCGATGAAGATCCGTGGATAATTTCGGACGCCGCGTCGCTTCAGCGCTTCCGCAATTATATAAACAGCGGTAAGGGAGAGGGCGAGTATTTCAGAATAACAAACGATATAGACCTGTCGTCAACATACGGCAGGGGCAAGATGTCCTGGACTCCCATCGGCAGCAGCTCTGTACCGTTCCGCGGCACGCTTGACGGCGGCGGACACAAGATAAGCGGGCTTTACATAAGCGACAGCGCGTCATTATTTGGTTTCTTATTTAACCCCTTGAGCGGAAACTCCCCATGCCAAGGCCTGTTCGGGAGCATCGGCGAGAGCGGAACCGTTATGAACCTGTCGGTTACGGGCTCAATAAAATGCACCGCTGATTATGCGGGCATCATCACGGGCAAATGCGACGGCCGGATATACAACTGCTTTGCCGCCGGTGACATTACCGCAAACGGCAGGATCGTAAGTGTGGGCGACCCCTCCGATATACCCCATGGAGATTACGTCGGAGGAATCGCGGGCGAATGCTCGGGCACGCTGTCGCTTTGCGGCAGCGCCGTGACGATCAACGCGGACGGAAGCTACGTCGGCGGTATCGTTGGAAAATACGGAAACAACCTGTTGTCGGTCTGCACCGTGCATGAAAATTACGAAAACATTACATCCTCGATCACAGCTAAAGGAAATTACGTCGGAGGTATCGTCGGCGAAATAGGCACAGGCGGCGGAGCGGTATCGCTTGGCGTCACGGCCTGCGAGAGCGGTGCGGCGGTCAGCGGCGGCGATCACGTTGGCGGAATCGCCGGAAACATGAACGGCGGAGCCGTGGCCGAGAATCCCGAGGAGAGCTTGGAAAACAGCTCCGCGATAGGCGGCTGCACAAACTCGGGCGCTGTAAAGGGCGGCAATTATATCGGCGGCATCGCGGGAGAAACTGCGACGGCGGTGGTTGAGAGCTGCCAAAGCAGCGGCGAAGTCAGCGGTAAGGCTGATGTCGGCGGCATCACGGGCCGCGCTGCGAACGGTGTTATGATAAGCTGCGGAGTCGGCGGATCTGTGAGCGGCGAGGGAGACGACGTCGGCGGTATCACGGGATCGAGCGAAAATGAGACTGTCTCAAACAGCTATTTGCTTACGGAGGTTGACGTTACAGGCGGCAAAAATGTCGGCGGCATCGTCGGCAGCACGAAAAATGTTGAAATAACAAACTGCTATATCGCGGGCGGAGGCACGATCACGGGCAGCGGTGAAAACACCGGCGGCATAGCGGGGTATTATTATACGCACGCATCGGATGCCGCGATAGAAAACAGCACAAACAATAACAACGTCTCGGGCGTACTTTATACGGGCGGCATACTCGGATACGCGGACATGGTATGTCTGTCTTATATAACCGACTGCAGCAACAGCGGAGATGTTCACGGCGGGGACTTCACGGGAGGCATCGCCGCCTCCGGCACCGACTGTCTTGGAATAAGATCATGCGCGAACAGCGGCAAGGTTGACGGAAAAGACAGCGTGGGCGGAATTTTGGGCTTCTATCAAAACAATCCGTTAGACTTCATAAGGGAAACGTACAACATAGGCGCGGTAAGCGGAAAAACAAACGTGGGCGGAATCGTAGGACACGACACCGGCCGAATTATAAACTCGTATAACGCGGGAACCGTCACCGGCGATGAAAATATCGGCGGCATAGCGGGAAATCGGGAGATCGACACCGTTTTGCTGGACGGCAGCGCGCGCTGCGCCAATAGTTATAATTACGGCGCGGTCACGGGAAACACAAACGTTGGAGCTGTTTACGGAATTTCAAGCGCAAACAACAGCGAGAACGTATATTATCTGAGCACCGCGGCCCAAAGCGCGTGCGGCTCCGGAGACGACTCCGGTATAACGGCGCAAGACGAGCGGCAATTTGAGAGCTTGGCCGGAACGCTGGGAGAATATTTTTGGAAACAAAGCCCGATTTTGGGAAGGCCGATTCTTCTCAGAAATCCCGAGATCGGAATAAATGGAAACGGCACGCTCGATGTTCCGTATGAGATCCCCGATCTTGACACGCTTGAATCAGTCAGGGAATATGTAAACGACGGCGCGCGCAGCGCATACTTTAAACTTACGAACGATATCGACCTGTCGGAGAAATACGGCGAGGGCAAAGAGTCATGGACGCCTATCGGCAGTGACTATGAGCACCCGTTCAAAGGCATATTCGACGGCGGCGGACACACCATCAGCGGACTTTACGTAAACGGCGGCGAATACGCGGGTCTGTTCGGAGTTGTCAGAGGCGGAATGGTCAAAAACCTGGCCGTTTCGGGTTCGGTCAACGGCGGAGATTTTTCGGGCGGCATCATCGGCTGCATCGAGGGCGGAACTATTGAAAACTGCCTGAATGAATGTGATGTTTGGACCAACGGAAAAAGCGCCGTGAAAACAGGCGGAATCGTCGGCTCGTTTGAGAAAGATCTCAACAATCTGGCGGCCTCCAATATCAGCAACAGCTTGAGCTTAGGCCACGTCAGCGGACCGGCCTATGTCGGCGCTATAGTGGGCGGCAGCGGAAGCCCGGACAGCAAAGTGACCAACTGCTATTACCTCGAGGGCACGGCCCCGAGCGGAGTAGGCGGTTCGGGCGGTTCGGGAAGTCCCGAAGCCAAGACCGTTGATGAGCTCATGAGCGGCTCGGTCGCTCACCTGCTCCAAAATGGCGGCGCCGGCCCGATATGGGGCCAGACCATCGGAACAGATGAGCACCCGATCCTTACAAGCGATATAAACAAACAGGTATACAAAGTAGAGTTCAACGCGGGCAGCACCGACGCGATATTTGCGCCGCAGTATGTGAACTACGGCGGCACGGTAACATTACCCGAACTGTCCACAGAGAATGACACACAGGTATTCGCAAAGTGGTCAACGACCGAGAGTGAGCCTTACGATGAGTTCACCGATCAGACGCAGGTGACGCAGGACCTGACGCTGTACCCGGTGGGCAGAGTGAAATTCGGAGGCGAGAGCGATGTGATAAAACTCAACGCCGACGAGGGCTACGACCCGGCGATAACCGTCGATCTTGACGATTACATATCATATGCAAAAAATGAAGTTTCATCCAAAGGAAACTTCACGTATACTATAACCGACGACGGCAGAACCGGAGCGATAATAACGGGAAACAGCACTCTGCTTATCCCCAAGGGTCTGACTATGGGCGAGTATAACATAAAGATCAACGCAAAAGAGAACGAGCCCGGCCTCGCACTTATGAGCGTTGACGAGTACGGAAGGAATGACGTTGAACTTCTTGTGAGACTTTCGATCAGAACAAGGGCCTCTTATGTTGAGACTACCGCCGACCAAGAGGTGACCTACGGCGAACCTCTGACGCTGACGGCCCAAATTTCGAGAGCCGATTCGGGCATAAGCCTCGCGGCTGTGACTGACGCGGTCAACTTCTATGTGGGCGACACCCTGCTTGGCGTAGCCGATGTTGAATACACCAATCAAACCAAGGACAGCGGCACAGCGACGCTCGTGACTACTGCGGATAAACGTTTTGCCATTGGCGAAAACGAAATACGCGCCGAGTATGGCGGCAGCGTGAACCTGTCGGGCAGCGGCAGCGACGAGATAACGGTTGTTATGAACCCGAAGCCGATCGAATACGCGGCGATAGCGATCAGCAAGGTGCATGACGGCACGCCCGACGCCGATATCCTTTTGATACCGCTGAACACCGATGAGGATGACGTTATCGCTATAGCGGCGGGAGAGTTCCCCTCGGCGGATATTGATGAATACAAAACAGTAAATATCACCGCAGCCGCGCTTTTTGGAGATGACACGGAGTATTACAGCATAGAAGCGCCAAAACAGGATGTTCCGCTTGAACTTTCGGCGAGCATATATGATGAAAGCGAAGAAACATCCGTTAAAATGTCCGACTATTACTGCGGATACGGAGAGATGCAGCAGCCGATACCCATGTCGGCGACCAACGGCACCGAGGGCGTGACATATATGTATAAGGAAAGGAACGCCGAAGATTCGACGTATTCCGGAAAAATACCGCAAACCGCAGGCGAGTATACAATAAAAGCCACCTTCCCCGCGGTCGATATCTATCCGGAGACCACGGCGACCTGCAATTTCACAGTACATCATAAATACGGCGAGTGGAAGATAACAAAAGAACCGACCAAAGACGAAACGGGTACAGCCGAAAGATCCTGCGTAGGTTGTGGCGAAACTGTGACAGAGAATATTCCCATCCTCACCAACACACAAGTGTGGACCCCGGGCAAAAGGACCGAGCCCACCTCGGACAGCGACGGCTCGCAGGAGTATACCTCGGAGTACGGCACGGTGACAGAGACGATATCTAAATTAACGGTTAAGGGAATAAATATCAAGACCCTGCCGACCAAAAACACGGTCATCGAGGGCACGCCTCTTGACACAAGCGGACTCGTGGTTGAGGCGGTTTACTCAGACGGTTCACCGGTAGAGATAACCGATTACACCTTATCGGGATTTGACACAACGGAGCTCGGTAAGCATACCGTGACGGTCACATACGGAGAATTCACGGCCGAGTTTGATATGACGGTAGTGTCCAAGTCCGTCACGGGAATAGAGATAACCCAACTGCCCGACAGACTTGAGTACATCCAAGGCGAAAAGCTTGACACAAACGGATTGATCGTTACTGCGAACTATAACAATAACACAACGGAAGAGATAACAAATTATACGATAAGCGAGCTTACCAATCAGCTGGGAGAGCAGACGATAACAGTCACATACGAGGGTCAAACTGCCGAGTTTACCGTCAATGTGATCGCACCCGTGGCTCCTCCCGAAACGGTCGAGAAACCTCTGATAAACGCCGCGGATTACTATGTCGGAAAGAAAGTGACTATCTCCTGCGCAACAGACGGCGCCGAGATTCACTACACAATCGACGGAACCGAGCCGAACGAAAACAGCCCGAAATATACCGATCAGCTTACGCTGAGCGAGACGACGACTGTTAAGGCTATAGCGTATAAAGAGGGAATGACGACAAGCAGCATAGCTGAGAAAACTATCGAGGTTAACACCGTAAGCGCGCCGAGATTCAGCTATCCTTCGGGAGAAGTGGACAAAGGCACCATAGTAACGTTGACCTGCGCCACCGACGGAGCCGA
>CANQLT010000044.1 GCA_947624775.1 uncultured Monoglobus sp. | reverse complement strand
GTTTTACTTATTTTTTTGCTTTTCCGCTCGTTCTTTTTTCCTTATTCCTATATTTTTTGCGTTTTGCTCATCTCTATATTTATTTTATATTAAATTATATTCAAAAAAGTGAGCCTATTTGGTAGATCAGAAAAGCGATTATGTAGGCGAAACCTGTCTGATAGGCCAGCGCGAAAGCCGTCCACTTTTTGCTTGACATCTCTCTGGCGATAGCAGCCATAGCCGCGACGCAGGGTGCGCACAGCAGATTGAATATCAGGAATGCGAAGGCCGAAACGGGCGTGAAAGCGCTGCTCAGCGCCGCGCTCAGATCTGTGCTCGAGTACAGCACAGCGAGGGTGCTGACAACATTTTCTTTAGCGATAAGCCCCGAGAGCACGGCCACCGCTGCTTCGCGGTTCCCGAAACCGAGAGGCACAAAGAACCATGAGAAGCCCTGACCTATGTATGACAGTATCGACTTTGAGAAGTCGTCGGTAAAGCCGAACCTGCCGCCGCTGAATCCGAGGTTAGACAAAAGCCAGATCACAACGGCTGAGAGAAGTATAACGGTGCCGGCCTTTTTCACGAACGATGAAACGCGGTTCCACATGCTTTTGAACACGTTTTTTGGGATCGGCAGATGATAGGGCGGAAGCTCCATAATAAATGGGGTAGAGTCGCCCGAGAACAGCTTGGTTCTCTTGAGTATCAGGCCCGAGACTATGATTGCCAGAGCGCCGATCAGATACGAAAGCGGAGCCGCCCACCACGCGCCGCCGAGGAACACGCCAGAAAACAGCGCGATCATCGGCAGTTTTGCACTGCACGGAATAAAAGTTGTGGTGATTATCGTGAGCCGCCGCTCGGCTGTGTTTTCGATTGTGCGCGATGCCATAATTCCGGGTACGCCGCAGCCCGTTCCGATTATGATAGGAATGAACGACTTGCCCGAAAGTCCGATCTTTCTGAATATTCCGTCCATTATGAAGGCCACGCGTGACATATATCCGCAGTCCTCAAGAAACGCCATAAAGATAAACAGCAGCATGATTTGCGGAACGAAGCTCAAAACCGAGCCTACGCCCGCGATAATTCCGTCGATTATAAGCGAGATCAGCGCCTCGTGAGTGCCGATATTTGTCAGAAAAGCGCGGAGCGCCACGGGAACAATACCCGACTCGCCGAAAATATTATCCTCGATTATGCCCGAAAACATCGCGCCCAGCGAGGTCACCGATACATAATACATCAGAAACATAACAACCGCGAAAACGGGCAGAGCGGCGAATCTGTTCGTGAGAACGCTGTCGATTCGCTCCGATACCTTGTCGCCTATCCTGCGTTTTACATAGCACTGCTTGATGATCGACGAGATTTTCGCGTATCTCTCGGTTATGATTATGCTCTCGCTGTCGTCGCCCATTTTCTTTTCGGCCTTTTTGATTATGTTTTCTATTTTGTCGTTTTGCGGAACATCGCCTATAAGCTCGTTGAGCCGCTCGTCGCGCTCAAAAATCTTAACGGCAAAAAACCGCCTCTGCGCCTTGGGCGCGTCGGGTATCAGTTTTTTTATCGCGAGAACCGCTTCCTCGGCGGGTGCCGAAAATCCGAGGGGTTTCACGTTCGACGGTTTTCCCGCAAGGTCCGCCGCGGCGTCAATCGCGCGTCTTAATCCGCCGCCTTTGAGAGCCGATGTCTCAAACACCGGGCAACCGCCCAGCGCCTTCGAAAATTTTTTCAGGTCAATGACATCGCCGCGTTTTTCGATAACGTCCGCCATGTTTATAACGACCACGACCGGTATTCCGAGCTCCAGTATCTGGGTCGTGAGATAGAGATTTCGCTCAATGTTTGTGCCGTCCAGTATGTTTAAAATAACATCGGGCGGTGATTTTATAAGATAGTTGCGCGCCACGACCTCCTCGGGTGTGTAGGGCGAGAGCGAGTAGATCCCGGGCAGATCGGCAATCGTGATTTCGGGATTATAGATCAGCCGTCCCTCTTTTTTCTCAACGGTGACGCCCGGCCAGTTTCCAACATACTGGTCGGAGCCCGTCAGAGCATTAAATATCGTGGTTTTTCCGCAGTTCGGATTTCCCGCGAGAGCAATAGTCACAGCCATAATATTTCTCCGTGTAAAAATTTTTTTGAAATTTTGGGAACAAAATCTTGTGTTTTGTCGTCATATAAAACATAAGGACAAAATCCGAAAGGACTGAATTATATGAGAACAAAATCTATTAAGATTCCGTTTCCCAAAGCGGCCGTGTTCGCGGCCTTTATACTATCTATTATACTGTTTATGCCGGGCTTGTCAAGTATATGCTGCGCGGAAGAAATAAAACCTGCGGAATTATATTTCGAGCCCGTCGGCGGCGGAAAGTTTATATATTGCAACAACACAGAGGGCATATTCAGAGAGTATCTTGCCGACTCGTCGAATCCGAATCCGAGATACACCATGTCAAACCTTGATTTAACGCCCGACAGGTATTACATATATCTCTCGCATATCAATTATACCTACGGCTATGACGAGAGCTATAATCCCTACGGCCTCGGGTTTGACGTCGAACTTGATCTTGAGATAACAGCGAAGGAGGACTCGGTCCTCAGAATAAACAGAGCAGCGTTTGAAACACCTAAGGTCAAAAGATACCTTGACGATGGCGGAAACATGAAATATGTTTTTCCTACATGGGGCGCGGAAAACGCGGTCGCTACTATGGAAGATCACGATATTTATATGCTGAATTCCGACGTTGTGTTTAAAAACAGCGGATACTCGCCCAAAACCGTTAGTATCAAAAAGGGCGAGACGGTTTGGCTCAGCGAGTTTATCGACAACTATTCGGCGTGTGCCATGATACTGCCTGTCTTTATGACGGCCGACACCGAGCTGCTCTCGGGAAAAGTCGATATGAACGTTGTAGAGCTTCGCTCAAAGGACGGCAAACTCGGAGATCGTTCTGATTTTAACAGAGATAATGTCGCGTTCGGTTCATATCTCAGAGACAGATGCTTAAAGGGCGTGGCGGACAGCCTGCCCGAGGTCGAGACAAAGCTCGAATATGAGATAGATGATACTATGGTCGACGGAGAATATCTTCCCGTCAAATTCAAAAACCAGTACACGCCCGACGATGTCGTTTTAAACTCCTGGGTCACGAATTTAAATCCGCAGGATGATATATGGGCAAAGTACACCACCGCCGAATCCGACATGCTGGCGTTTAAGTATTACGACCCGTCAAAGCTTGATTTTTACGGCTCAAGCGTGCCGAAAAACAAGAGGAGCGACACATGGATATTTGACACGCAGCACAGCGATACAAGCGAATATGTAGCGGAGTCGGGATTTTCAAAGGAAAACTATATTCCGAATTATGAGCTGTCTCCCGAAAAGGACAATCAGGGCTTCGGCTGCAGTATGGGAAATTACGGCGTAACCACGAGGTACAAGCTCAAAATCACAAATAACGGAGAAAAGACGAGATATTTTAACTATGACGCGTCGACTGCGGCCAATCTGATCGTCACAATGAAAAATAAGGACGGCAGTCTTTGGCGCGGACAAGAGCATCCGATCATAGCCAAGGGTGGACACGGCACAAATATCGTGACCGACACCTGCGCCTATGCCGAGCTGCCGCCGCGCAGTACGACCGAGTTCACACTCGAAACGCTGCTCCCCGTAAATTATCTGGGCGGAGTAAGAAACGCTTTCAGAATTTCCAATATAAAACCGAATATGATATTTTTGCAAAGCAACAGAACCATGCTCCCCGATTATGACACCATATACAATAAATATTTTGACGAGTACAGCGAAAAGTCGGACGAGGAGACAAAGGAATTACTGTCGGGCAATCTTGATAATTTCGAGGTGACAAAGACCAACAGAGGTTATATGCTGCGCTTCAAAGCGTGGGATGCGAACCCGAATTTTCAGGGAAACTTTAAAACTGTGGGCAGCGACATATATTTCCTGGACAATAATTTTTGTTACACCGGAAAAAGCCACTTTGACGAGTTTCCGCTGAAAGCTGTTGAGAGCGACGGCAAATGCACGGTAACGCTGCAAAGCGGCAGGCGACTGTTCAGCGCCGACGAAAAAACCTGGCACGAGCCGCTTTGGCCCGCTGATACAGACGAGAGCCTTAATAAAATACTGGTATCATTAAACGGTGAGTTCTTGGAATTTGACGTTGACCCTATATTGGTGAGCGATCGCACGCTTGTTCCGATGCGAAAGATATTTGAGGCTCTAAAATTAAGTGTAAACTGGAACGACTTTACACAGACGGCGACGGCGTATGACGAGAACCGCGCAATTTCGTTTACTTTGGGCAGCGATAAAGCTACTGTAAATGGAAAAGACTTTACACTTGATGTTGCTCCGCTCCTTCAATCTGACCGCACTATGATACCGCTCAGATTTTTGAGTGAGACGCTTGGATACAAGGTAAGCTGGGACGATGCCTCAAGATGCGCGTATATTGACGACTACCCGAAGCTTCCCGACAGCAGTTCAAAATATTATGTTATATACAGAGAAGGCTATAGAGACGACCGAATCGAGGCGGTCATGTTTGACACAAACGTTTCCGATCCGCACATTATATGGGACGGAGCGGCAACGATAGAAGGCGATAATTCTCAGGTTCTGAACGATAAGAAATATTATCTTGACGAGCAAACAAACAGCTGGGTGCTTTTTGAGGAAAATTTCGGCACTATCAGCAACAACGCCTCGATGATTATAAAAGCCAACCTCCCTACTACCATCCCCCGGTAAACGGGGATATTTACTCTTGCCTCCCTCTGTGAAAAGAGGGAGGTTTTAAATATAGCTGACCTATCGGGCAAGCCGAAATTTCCGCGTTTTGATCGTGTGTTTTTATGAAGTTTTTTTATTGACAACAACTGCTCTTTATGTTAATATTTATTAATTGCAAATTTAAGTAAAGGACAGGGATAAAAGTGATTAAAATGAAGTTTGAAAAGGCGGCGCCCGAAAGCGTCGGAATCAGCCCGAAGGGCATAGAGGGATTTATAAAAAGGCTTGCAAAAGATGAGCTCGATATGCACAGCATTCTGATAATGCGCGGCGGAAAGCTGGTTTTTGAGGGATATTACGAGCCATACGGCAAAAGCTCGCTCCACCGCATGTTTTCCATAAGCAAGAGCCTGACGGCGATTGCGATTGGAATGATGATATTTGACAGGGATATCGGGCTTGACGACAAGATTTGCGATTATTTCCCCGAATTTATTCCCGAGGACGGAGCACACCCGTATCTTCGCGATACGACGATACGCCATATGCTTACTATGACGACGCCTCACGACGGCACGACCTATGACAAATACAGCGGCAAAGGCTGGGTCAAGAGCTTTTTCACAAAAACTCCGTCGCACAAGCCGGGCACTGTATTCTCGTATGACACGAGCGCTTCTCATGTCTTGGCGGCTCTGGTTGAAAAACGGACCGGAAAGCGCCTTATAGACTATGTGCGCGATAAGGGACTGATGATTTCAGACGAGGCGTATTTTATCCCCGACGGCGAGGGTGTGAGCCAGGGCGGCTCGGGACTGTTGGCGCTCCCATATGACCTGCTTATTATCGCCGATATGCTGATGCGTGGCGGCGTTTCGGGCGAAAAGCGGCTTTTGACCGCGGGATACGTGCAGGAGATGACTTCGTTTCAAGTGCCGAACCATGCCAAGGGATATTTTCCCGCCGAGCAGCAGGGCTACGGCTATCAGATATGGCGAGCGCAGCGCGGCGGCTTTATGATGTACGGTCTGGCGGGTCAGCTCGCAGTCTGCTTCCCGGATAAAGATTTGATTTTTGTCACAACAGCTGATTTGACAGACAGAAAAGGCGGCATCCAGCGCATATTCGATGCATTTTTTGATGAGGTGTATGACACTTTAGACGGCAAGCTTGAGCCTTCGGATTTGCCAGCACTCGAAAAAGGTCTCGCGGTCATGCCCCTTGAAAATAAAGATACATATGATATTGATAAAATATACGAATTTGCCGAAAATAAGCCCGGGCTTAAAGCCATGCGCATTGTCGCGAACTCGGACAGCGGCTCGATCAATCTTGAGTTTTCGGACGGTATTCAAAGCATCGGATTCGGATTCGGCGAGCTGAGATTCGGCGGATTTGTAAAATATAACTGCCCTTACGCGGCCTCGGCGGGCTGGTGTGGTGAGAATATCCTGATAATAAAAGCCAATCTGATAGGTGAGTGCGCGGGGAAAATATTTATTGAGCTTTCGTTCAGCGGCAGCGAAGTCACGGTGTTTATGCGAAAAACCGAGGAAACGCTGTTTAACGAATTCAACGGATTTGCTCAAAGCAAATAGCAAATAATTTGAGGTGATTAAATGCGCTTTAAAACAATAATTTCCATATCGGCGGTCTGCCTGTGTCTGGCTCTCGCGGGCTGCGGAAAAACTGCCACCGACAGCGGCGCTCTGACCGAGCGCGGTAAAACGCAAACCGCGTCCGAGCGCAGCGAAGCGTCCGTTCCGTCTGCTTCGGCGGCTGAGAGCGTCGAAAACAGCGCCGAACTTCCAAACGGAGTCGCCGCGGTCGTGAACGGCGAGGAACTGAAACCCGAGGACTTCGGATATTATATCTATAACGAGGCGGTCGTTCAGATGTACGCCGCGGACCCCAACGCGGATTTTTCGACATTTGACTGGAGCTCTGAGACGGGCGGCAAAACGATTTCCGAGAAGGTCACCGAAACCGCCATAGCCGACGCGGTCGCGGATACCGCCTTCAGGCAGAAGGCGCAGGAGGCGGGATATTCGGTCTCGGAGGCCGAAAAGACAGCCTCGGATCTTGTTGACGATGCGATTGAAAGAAGCGGCGAGGACGGATTTAAGAAAACCGCCAACGCGCTGGGAATTAGCGGAGCGGAACAGTATAAAAAAGTATATACCAATATCGCTGTTTTTGACGACGTTGCCGAGGATTTTCAGAAAAATCCTACAAGGTATATATCCGATCCGTCGGTGCTCTCAAAATACGCGGACGACAGAGGGGCGTCGGTGCGCCAGATATTGATACTGAACGACACCTCAAAGGGCGACGCGATGACGATCGCGTCCGAGGTAAATCAAAGAGCGAAAAGCGGCGAGGATTTTATCGCGCTTATGAGCGAGTATAACGAGGATTCGCAGAAAGATAAAAATTACGTCTATACCTTTACGCGCGGAGAAATGGTAAGCTCATTTGAGGACGCGGCGTTTGCGCTCGGCATAGACCAAATAAGCGACATAGTCAAGTCGGATTACGGCTATCACACAATCAAGCGTGTCTGCGGCGCGTATGAGCTCAGAAATTACTGGAAGGCGCAGTCGGATATAAAAATTGAGGAAAACGCGACCGAGATGCTCAACTTCGACAGCGTGATAAAAATGGCAAAAGAGGCGGCCGAGTCCGCCGAACAATAAAAAAGTGAGGTAATCATTATGAGTGAAAAAAACATTGTAAAGTTCGAGATGGAAAACGGCGGTGAGTTCACGATAGAGCTTTATCCCGAATACGCTCCCAAGACCGTGGAAAATTTTATTAACCTTGTCTCAAACGAGTTTTATGACGGACTGACGTTCCACCGCGTGATCGACGGATTTATGGCTCAGGGCGGCTGTCCCAACGGAAACGGCACGGGCGGCAGCGGAGAGAATATTCCCGGAGAGTTTGCGATGAACGGCTTTTCTGACAATACTCTCAGCCATACCCGCGGTGTTGTCTCAATGGCGCGCGCTATGAATCCGAATTCGGCCAGCAGTCAGTTTTTTATCTGCTACTACAACGCGGATTTTCTTGACGGCCAATACGCCGCGTTCGGCAAGGTTATCGACGGCATGGATGTGGTCGACGGTTTTCTGAGCGTTCGCAGGGTAGGTCCCGAGGGCGGAACACCCACCGAGCCTATCGTTATAAGACGCGCCTATATCGCGGAGCAGTGAGCCTGATAAACGTTCCCGAAACGCTTAGGCGTATTATCGCCGCGCTCAATGACGCGGGATATGATGCGTATCCGGTTGGCGGCTGTGTGCGCGACAGTCTCATGGGAAAAATTCCGAAGGATTGGGATGCTGCCGTTTCGGCCAAGCCCGAGCAGGTCAAAAAAGCTCTTGATAAGCTCGATTACAAAATAATTGACACGGGTATCAAGCATGGCACCGTGACTGTTATCGCGGACGGCGCGCCGTATGAGATCACCACATTCAGAACCGACGGCAGCTATACCGACAACAGGAGACCCGACTCTGTGAAGTTTGTGTCCGATATAAAAGACGATCTTTCAAGGCGCGATTTTACGATAAATGCCATAGCCTACGACTGCGTATCGAACAGGATAATAGACCCTTTTGACGGCAGGGGCGATATTGAAGCCGGGATGATCCGCTGCGTCGGCGAGCCGGACAAGCGTTTTACCGAGGATTCTCTGCGCATTCTGCGCGGGCTCAGGTTCGCCTCGGTCCTCGGTTTTGATATAGAGGAAAGCACGTCCGATTCGATGAAAAAGCATGCTGATCTGCTCAAAAATGTTTCATATGAAAGAATTTACGCGGAGCTTAAAATGATAATATGCGGAGAGCGTATCGGCCCTGTTTTGAGCGAATACAGGAATATTTTCGCGAGCGTGATCCCAGAGATCGAGCCGATGTTTGATTTTCCGCAGCGAAATCCCTATCATTGCTATGACGTGTGGGAGCACACGATTCGGGCAGTTGAGAATGTTCCGCCCGATTCGGCGCTGCGGTTTGCGGCGCTGTTTCACGATAGCGGAAAGCCCGGGACGCACAGCTCGGAGATATTGCAAGACAGCGCTGTGATCGACCATTTTTATAATCATGGTGCGCTCTCGGGAAAGCTTGCAGAAACGGCGCTTTCAAGGCTAAAGGCCGATAATCTCACAAAAGACACGGCGGTATACCTCGCCGCGCATCACGGGGATATGACCGCGCCGACCAAAAAGAGCGTGAGGCGCAGACTGGCAAAGCTCGACGCCGAGTTTAAAGATGGCAAGGCGATATTCGACATGCTTATAAAAATCAAGCTTGCCGATGTTTCGGCGCAGGCGGAGCATGTCAGACAGAGCCGCATAGAAGAGCTTAACAAGACCGCGAGGCTGGCCGAGGAGATCATAACCGAAAAAGACTGTTTCACACTAAAAGATCTGAGCATAAACGGCAGAGACATAATTAGTCTTGGGTTTTCGGGTCCCGATATCGGCAGGATCCTCGATGATGTGCTCGATAAAGTAATATCCGAAAAACTGAGCAACGATAAAGAGGCAATAATTGAGTATATAAACATAAATTATCTATAAACAACGTAAATTATTATTAATTATACTTGATTTATGTATATTTTTTATATATAATATAATTAATAATTTCATTTGAAGGAGTGATACCTATGGGTAAGAAATACACAATCGGCATTGATTACGGCTCACTGTCGGGCAGAGCCGTTCTTGTTGACGTCGAAAACGGGGTGGAGCTCGCCTCGTCGGTATATGAGTATCCTCATGAGGTAATGTATGAATATTTGCCCGACGGCACTACAAAGCTTGGTGACGACTGGGCTCTTCAGCATCCGCAGGATTATCTTGACGTGCTCAAACACACAGTCCCCGATGTCATCAAACAGTCCGAAGTTGACAAAAACGATATTATCGGCCTTGGCATCGACTTTACCGCCTGCACCGTGCTTCCGGTAAAATCCGACGGTACGCCGCTCTGCTTTATGGATGAGTACAAGTCAAATCCCCACGCCTATGTGAAGCTTTGGAAGCATCACGCGGCACAGAAGTACGCCAATGAATTGAACGAGATCGCCGAAAAATCCGATGAGAATTTCCTCTCAAGATACGGCGGCAAGATCTCATCCGAATGGATGATTCCCAAAGCATGGCAGATCGCCGAGGAAGCACCCGAAATATACGACGCGATGGATAAGTTCATTGAGGCGGGCGATTGGGTGGTGTGGCAGCTCACCGGCCGCGAGACCAGAAACAGCTGCACCGCGGGATATAAGGCCCTCTGGAGCAAGTCTGAGGGATTTCCGCCAAACAGCTTTTTTAAATCGCTCCATCCTAAGCTTGAAAACTTTGTCGACGAAAAAATCGGCTGCGAGATCACGCCGATCGGCTCAAAGGCGGGAGAGATAACTCCTAAGATGGCGAAGCTGACAGGTCTCAAAGAAGGCACAGCGGTCGCGGTCGCGAATGTTGACGCTCACGTGGCGCTCCCCGCCGTCGGAGTGACTGAGGCGGGAAAAATGCTTATGATAATCGGAACATCGACCTGCGATATACTTTTGGGCAATGAGGAAAAAATCGTGCCCGGCATGTGCGGAGTTGTTGAGGATGGCGTTATTCCCGGATTTCAAGGGTATGAGGCAGGGCAGTCCTGCGTAGGCGACCACTTTGATTGGTTCGTTAAAACCTCGGTTCCTGAGAGCTACTACCGCGAGGCAAAGGCTCTTGATATGAATATACATCAGCTGCTGAGAACTAAGGCAGGAAAGAAAAAGCCCGGCGAAACGGGTCTTGTCGCGCTTGATTGGTGGAATGGCAACCGCAGTGTGCTCGTGGATGTAGACCTGACCGGAATGATCCTCGGTATGACGCTTTTGACGCGCCCGGAGGATATATACCGCGCGCTTATCGAGGCCACGGCATACGGCACTCGAATGATAGTTGAAACATTCCGCGGTAGCGGCGTGCCTATCACCGAGCTGTACGCGGCGGGCGGAATAGCGCAGAAAGATTCGTTTATGATGCAGATTTACGCCGATGTCATGAACATGAATATAAAGATCGCCGAATCGAAACAGGCGGGAGCTCTCGGCTCGGCTATGTTCGGAGCGGTCGCGGCGGGTTCCTCCGTGGGCGGATATGACAGCATTAAAGATTGCGCCAAGAAAATGGGCAGAGTAATGACGAGATATTATAAGCCGATACCCGAAAACGTTGAGATATACAACGAGCTTTACGCCGAGTATAAACAGCTTCATGACTATTTCGGCAGAGGCGGAAACGATGTTATGAAGCGTCTAAAAAATATTAAAAAATCGGTAAAGGAATAAACACGTTAGTATAAATGAGGATAAATTATGTATGACGAACTGAAAAAAAGAGTATACGAGGCTAACATGCTGCTCCCGAAACACGGACTTGTGACGTTTACCTGGGGCAACGCCTCGGAGATCGACAGAAAGGCGGGAGTTGTGGCGATAAAGCCGTCGGGCGTTGAGTATGACAAGCTGAAGCCCGAGCATATTGTGGTGCTTGATTTAAGCACCGGCGATATCGTCGACGGCAAGCTGAATCCGTCGTCCGACACGCCGACTCATCTGGAGCTTTACAAGCGTTTCCCGAATATAGGCGGAGTTGTGCACACTCATTCGACCCACGGCACCGCGTGGGCGCAGGCGGGCAGAGAGCTACCCCCGTACGGCACGACCCACGCCGACTACTTCTACGGCCCGATACCATGCACAAGACCGCTCACGAAACTCGAGGTTGAGGATGCTTACGAGCTGAACACAGGCAGGGTAATCGCCGAGACCTTCGAAAATAAAGGAATTGACCCCGACGCGGTCCCCGGAGTTCTGGTGTCGAACCACGCGCCGTTTTCCTGGGGAACCGACGCGAAGAACGCGGTACATAACGCGGTGGTTCTTGAGGAAGTCGCGAAGATGGCGTTTATGTGTGAAGTCATAAATCCCGAAATTCCGATTATGCCCGCTTATGTGCTGGACAAGCATTATAACCGCAAACACGGAAAAAACGCGTATTACGGACAGGGTGGAGCCAATGGGTAGGTTTATTGTGATAGAGGGGCTTGACGGCAGCGGAAAGTCGTCGCAGATCGAGCTGCTCAAACAAAGCCTTGAGAGCAGAGGCGAGAAAGTGCATGTAACACATGAACCGACATCTTACGAGACGGGCGCTTATCTGAACCGTATTTTAGCCGGAAGCGATGATAAGGACATACATCTGCAGGCCGCGCTGTTTTTGGCCGACAGGATCGAGCATGTGACAAATCCCGAGTTCGGCATAAAAAAATACTTGGACGATGGATATACCGTGATCTGTGACAGATATTACTACTCATCTCTCGCTTATCAGGGGACCGATCCCGAGTGCGACTATGAGTGGGTCAGGAACATGAATATGGGCTGCTCAAAACTGCTCAAGCCTGACCTGTGCATATTTTTAGACGTTAAGCCGGAAGTTTGCAAGGACAGGATCGACTCGGGAAGAGACAATATAGAGCTGTACGAGCAGAGCGCGGCACAGCTCAGCGGAATAAGAGACGGTTTTATGACCGTTTTAGATGATCTTAAAAATAACTGCGGACACAATATTGTAATTATAGACGGCGGTCGAGACATTGATGTTATTTCAAAGGAGATATTAAGCTATGTATAAGAGATTATTTACATCCGAATCGGTGACAGAAGGTCATCCCGATAAAATTTCTGACCTTATTTCCGACGCGATCTTAGACGCGATCTTAGAGAATGACCCGAAGGCGAGAGTGGCGGTCGAAGTGACCGTAACGACAGGCCTCGTTCTGATAGTCGGCGAGATCACCACTACCACATATGTCGATATGAAAACCATCGCCCGCGAGACGATACGCGAGGTGGGTTATGACAGAGCGAAATACGGCTTTGACTGCGATACCTGCGCGGTGCTTTTGGCTATAGACGAGCAGTCGAGCGACATCGCCCGCGGAGTGGACGACGGCGGAGAAGGCTTGGGCGCGGGCGACCAGGGCATGATGTTCGGCTTTGCCTGCGACGAGACCGAAGAATACATGCCGCTGCCGATATCTCTCGCGCACAAGCTGACAAAGTGTCTAACCGAGGTGCGCAAAAAGAATATTTTAAATTACCTCCGTCCGGACGGCAAGGCTCAGGTAACGGTCGAGTATAACGAGGACGGCAGCTTTAAGCGCGTCGACGCCGTTGTGGTTTCCACTCAGCACAGCGAGGCGGTGTCTCAGGAGCGGCTGCAGCGGGATATAAAAAAATATGTCATCGATGAGGTTATAGGTGATGATCTGAAAGACGAGAACATGACCATATATATAAATCCCACCGGCAGGTTTGTGGTCGGCGGCCCTCAGGGAGACAGCGGCCACACCGGCAGAAAGATAATAGTTGACACCTATGGCGGATATGCGGGCCACGGTGGCGGTGCCTTCTCGGGCAAGGACCCCACAAAGGTCGACAGGAGCGCGGCCTACGCGGCCAGATACGTTGCGAAAAATGTTGTCGCGGCGGGTCTTGCCAAGGCGTGCGAGATACAGCTTGCCTATGCTATCGGCGTCAGCAAACCGGTGTCGGTGCGTGTTGACACGCGCGGCACGGGCGTTATTCCCGATAGTGAGATCGCTGAAAGAATTTTAAAGGTGTTTGATCTGACTCCGAGCGGTATTATAAAAAGTCTTGATTTGCAGCGCCCGATATACAAGCAGACCGCGGCTTACGGCCACTTTGGCAGAAACGATCTCGATCTTCCGTGGGAGAGAACCGACAAAGCTGAACTGCTTAAATAAAATAATAATAGCTCCCCCGTTTTGGGGGAGTTATCTTCGAAAAAAGATATTAATATTTTTGAGGTGTAAATTATGTCCTATGACGGATTTGTGACGCGTAGCGTTGTCTGTGAACTCAACCAAAAGCTGCTCGGCGGCAAGATCGACAAGATATATCAGCCCGAGAGTGACGAGATAATACTCAACGTGCGGACATTTGACGGAAATTATCGTCTGTTGCTTTCGGCGAGCGCGTCAAACGCTCGGGTGCATCTGACAAACACAAAAAAAGAAAACCCGATGACGCCGCCCATGCTGTGCATGCTTATGCGCAAACATCTGAGCGGAGGCAGAATAACTGCGGTTTCCCAGCCTGGCTGCGACCGTGTTGTCAGAATTGATGTCGAGTGCTTGAGCGAGCTGGGCGATCTTGAAACAAAGTCGATAATCACCGAGATCATGGGGCGTCACAGCAACATAATTTTTATTGACGACAGCAACAAGATACTGGACAGCGCCAAGCATGTGGATTTCACCGTCAGCAAGGTGCGGCAGATCCTGCCGGGCTTTATATATGAGGCGCCTCCGCCGCAGGATAAGCTGACGCCCGACGATTTTGAGCTTGTGGGATTCATGAACGAGTTCTCGCGCCAAGACCCGGACACGCTGCTCGACAAGTTTCTGCTTGATAATATTATGGGCATGAGCCCCCTTGTGGCGCGCGAGCTTGTTTATAAGTTTGCAGGCCATACGAAAACAACAAAATCCGAGGTCGACGACGCCGAGTTTGTCACGTTTATAGGCTCCTTTATTGACGATATGAAGAACGCTCGATTCAGCCCATGCGTCGTCTATGAAAAGCAGTCGGGAAAGCCGATGTCGTTTTCGTGCGTATCGCTTGAGCAGTATGGCGATATTGTAGACGTAAAGTCCAAAGATTCGATATCCGATGCGATCGACGAATACTATGTGACCCGCTCAATGCGCGAGAGCATGCGCCAAAGAAGCGCCGATATTTTAAAGCTTGTCAACAACAATATTGACAGATGCGCGAAAAAGCTGGCTATGCACAGAGAGAATCTCGAAAAATCCAAAAACAGAGATAAGTATAAAATAAAAGGCGATCTGCTCACCGCGAACATGCACAGAGTCAAATACGGCATGGACAGCATAACCGTCGAAAATTTCTATGACGATAACAAAGAGATCAAGATCTCGCTTGACCCGACAATATCGCCGGCGCAGAACGCGCAAAAATTTTATAAAAGATACAACAAAGCAAAGGTGACCGAAAAATTTGCAACCGAGCAGATAACGGAGGCGGAGGAAGAGCTCGCATATCTTGAAACGGTGCTCGAAAGCATAAGAAACGCGGAAACTCCGCGTGACCTTTCGGAAATAAAGCAGGAGCTTCGGGAGCAGGGATATATCAAGACGACAGGCCCGACAAACAAAAAGAAAAAACCGAAAAACACGGCCTCAAAACCCATGAGATTTACCTCAAGCGACGGGTATGAAATTCTTGTCGGACGCAACAACAAGCAAAACGACGAGCTTACGATACGCATGTCGTATTCGACCGATATCTGGCTCCACACAAAAGAGATACCCGGCTCGCATGTGCTGATTAGAACCGAAGGCACCGGTGAAGCGCCCGATCAAACAATCATGGAGGCCGCCCGTCTCGCGGCATATTACAGCAAGGCGAGAGAGTCGGCGCAAGTCCCGGTCGATTATACGCGGGTCAAAAATGTGAAAAAGCCGAACGGCGCGAAGCCCGGGTTTGTGATATATGAAAAGAACCGAACGGTTTATGTTGAGCCGTCGCTTATATAATTTTTAAAGGGAGTGTTATTTATGAATCTTAATTCCGAAATCTCGGCACGCTCGGCGCTTGAAAAATTAAAGCGGGGAAACGCCGCGTATTTAAGCGCAAAGTCACCCATAGGCGATATTTCACCGTCCGTGCGCAAAAAGACCTGTGATGAGGGACAAAAGCCATACGCGGTTGTTATCACATGCTCGGATTCGAGAGTTATACCCGAGAGCATTTTTTCAGCGGGAATAGGCGAGCTGTTCGTGATAAGAGTCGCGGGAAACGTTATGGACAGAACCCAGCTTGGCAGCGTGATTTACGCCGTGTCACATCTGGGCTGCAAGCTTGTTGTAGTTTTGGGCCACACCCATTGTGGCGCAGTTCATGCCGCGATATATGACGAGCCTGACGGATACGTTAAATATTTGACCGACGAGATCCGCCTCGCTATCCGCGATGAGAAGGACGAAAACAAGGCGTGCCGTTTAAACGTTGAGCGCAGCGTCCGCGTCACGAAAGACGCTTTGGGCATATCCGAAGGTGATGAAAGCGGCCTGGCGGTAATCGGTGCGATATACAACATTGATAGCGGAAAAGTTGACTTTTTAAACGAGATCTAAATTTTAAAATTTATAAAATATTCACAAATTATCTATATTTTAGCAATTATTTTATATTAAAATATAATAAATACTATATAGATAGGAGATGTATATTATGAAAAAGATGAACAAAAAGATCTCGATAACCGCCGCGGCTCTGTTATGCGTTTTATGCGTTGCTGTCGGAGGCTGCGCGGCGACGATCGTGCAGAACATTCAAGCCGAGCTCAGACCGGATTTTACAATCGTTATTGACGGAACCGAGCGCACGTTCAAGAACGTCAACGGCGAAGTTGTTGACCCGATTTTATATAACGGCTCAACCTATCTGCCCATCCGTGCCATCGGAGAGATCATGGGCAAGGAAGTTACTTGGTACGAAGATCAAAAGAGAGTAGAATTAAACGACAAAAAGACCACAGTGACCGATGCTGACAATATTGTGACGGAAACATCTCCAACAGCAAAGCCGACTCCGCAGAATAGCCAAAACAACCAGCAAGGCGCGCAGTCGAGCACAGGCATAACGCTTGACAAGGCAAAGGAAGTAGCGCTTCAAAAAGCCGGACTCAATGCGGCGGATGTAAAATTCACCGAAGCAAAAAAGGATTTTGACGACGGCAGAGAGGTTTATGACATAGAATTCCGTGTGGGCAGGACCGAGTATTCCGCGGAAATTTTGGCAAGCGACGGAACAATAGTTTCCTGGGAAGTTGACAATGACTAAATTTTAAAGCCGCCTTCGGGCGGCTTTTGTTATGTGAGAGATTTTTTTATCTCGCCCGCCAGATACAGCGAGCCGCACACGCATATTATTCCGTCAAAATTTTTGAGAGCGCCCAAGGCCGCTGCCGGTGATTCTGCGGTTTTCGCGGCTATCCCGCGGCGCGCAAACTCGGCCGCGAGTTTGTTTGAGCCGAGGCAGCGGGGGATATCAAGCTGCGTTACCGTGACTTCAGAATTATGTTTTTTGCAAAATTGTGAGATCAAGGCTGTTATTTCGTTGTGGTCCTTGTCGTCCATAACTGCGGTGATAAAATGTATTGGCTCGCGCTGCCTTTCGAGTTCGTTAAGCAGCGCGCTGACAGCCTGGGGATTATGCGCGCCGTCGATTAGTACGTTTCCTATTCGCTCAAGTCTGCCGTTGATTTTCGCGCGGGACAGGCCGATTTTTATATGATTTGTGTTAATATCATAGCTGTTTTTGGACAGCGTTATCGCAGCTTCGATCGCTGTCACCGCGTTCATGGCCTGAAACTCTCCGTTCATTGCGAGAGTATATTTTTCATTTTTGTAAGTGAATGTGTTGTTGTTTTCGTTATAATTCGCCGGCAATTCCGGAATAATAAACTCGGAGTTAAGCTTAATACAGATATCCTCGGCATTTTTAAAAACAATATCGTCCTGTTTCGGGTACAAAACAAGCGGTGAACCTCGTTTGACTATACCCAGCTTTTCACGTGAAATGCTGTCGAGGGTGTCGCCCAGATATTGGCAGTGGTCAAGTCCGATAGAGGTAAGAACTGTGACCTCGGCTATTTCGATAACGTTTGTAGCGTCAAGTCTGCCGCCCAGACCGACCTCAAGCACTACAATATCGCAGTTTTCACGCAGAAAATAAAGCATTGCCGCGGCGGTAATAAATGCGAACTCCAATACCTCAGCGTCGTATTTTTCGGATATTTCTTTTATATAAGCTACAATTTCAGCAAGCTCGCTGTCGCCTATCGGTTTGCCGTTTATCCTGATTCTTTCGTTGAAGCGCACAAGATAGGGCGATGTGAACAGACCTGTCTTATATCCCGCCGATTGCAAAATTTCGGAGATCATTGTCGCGGTGCTGCCCTTGCCGTTTGTGCCGCCCACATGAATAAATTTAAGCTTTTTATGCGGGTCGCCGAGTTTTTTTAGCAGGACGCGCAGAAGGTTATTTCCTAAAACGCGGCTGAATTTTGGTATTGAGTGAATATATTTAATCGCTTGGTCGTAGGTCATTATATCAGCTCCGTCTCACGGGCACTCCCTCTGATCTGAGATAGTCTTTGAGGTCGCCTATTTCAATTTCTCGGAAGTGGAAGAGGGAAGCCGCGAGCGCAGCGTCCGCTTTTCCATCGGTCAAAGCATCTTTAAAATGCTCCGGGGTTCCTGCTCCGCCCGACGCAATAACGGGTATCGACACGCTTTCGGCAATCGCGCGCGTCAGATCTATGTCATAGCCCGCCTTTGTTCCGTCGCAGTCCATGGATGTCAGCAATATCTCGCCCGCGCCGAGTGATTCGGCGCGCTTTGCCCACTCAACCGCGTCAAGTCCGGTGTCTATTCTGCCGCCGTTTATATATACGTTCCACCGAGGCGCGTCAGCGTTCCCGTCCTCGCGCCGCTTCGCGTCTATTGCGACAACAACGCACTGACTGCCGAATTTTTCGGCGGCATCCGATATGAGCTGCGGATTTCGTATCGCCGAGGAATTTATCGAGATTTTGTCTGCTCCCTGAAGCAGCAGTTCCCTAAAGTCGTCAACGGTTTTTATGCCGCCGCCGACGGTAAAAGGAATAAACACGGTCTCGGCGACTCTTTTAGCCATTTCAATCACCGTTCCGCGAGCCTCGTGCGTGGCGGTTATATCCAGAAAAACAAGCTCGTCAGCTCCCGCTTTGTTGTAAACCTTTGCTACTTCCACCGGGTCTCCGGCGTCTATTAGATTTATAAAGTTAACTCCCTTTACAACCCGTCCGTTTTTAACGTCAAGACAAGGGATAATGCGTTTTGCAAGCATAAAGCAAACCTCCTTTACAGCTCTCCGAAGTTTTTAAGAATTATAAGTCCTGTGTCGCCGCTTTTTTCCGGATGGAACTGAGTGGCGAAAATATTATTTTTATGCACGGCTACGGGAATTTTTGTGCCGTATTCGGTATGAGCGCAAACTATGCTCTCATCATTCGGCGCGATGTGATAGGAATGTACAAAATACATATACGGCTCCTCGCCGATCCCGTCAAATACCGGGCAGCTTTTGTCATATGTTATCGAGTTCCAGCCCATATGGGGGATCTTGAGACCCTCGGCCGCGCTTATCCTTTTGTTTCCGCCGCCGAACACAGAAAGTCCCTTTGCGCCCGGCGACTCGTCGCTCTCGTCAAAAAGCAGCTGGAGCCCCAGACAGATGCCGAAAAACGGCTTGTTACGCGCAATCGCCTCGCATATGCAGTCGTCAAGCCGAGCTTTTTTGATAGATTCCATGCAGACCCCGAAAGCCCCGACGCCCGGCAGTATTATTTTGTCCGAATTTAATATTTCTTTTGGGTCGGATGTGATTTTAGCTTTAAATCCGAGATACTCCAAGGCCTTCTCAACGGAGCGCAGATTGCCCGCTCCGTAGTCAATTATAGCAATCATGTGTGTCACCTCAGGTCTATACTACCACAATTTTAATAAAATTGTCAATAATAGTATAATTGTCTTGATAAATTTATTTGAATGTAGTATAATATATTAATATCAGAAAATCAGAAAATTCATACCGGAGGTATATATGAGAGTACTGTTTATGGGAACACCGGATTTTGCCGTGCCGTCGCTTGAGGCGACCGCGGAGGCCGGGCACGAGATAGTTGCCGCGGTTTCTCAGCCCGACAGGCCGAAGGGCAGGGGCCACAAAATGCAGCCGACCGATATAAAGATCGCGGCGCAGAAAATCGGAGTGCCGGTCTATCAGCCCGAAACCCTGAAAAATAACGCGTTTTTGGGTACGCTCAAAGAATTGAGCCCTGATATAATTGTTGTGGCCGCATACGGAAAAATCCTGCCCGGATACATTCTCGACTATCCGAAGTACGGGTGCGTAACCGTTCACGGCTCGCTGCTTCCGAAATATCGAGGTGCGGCGCCTATCCAGCGCTGCATCATAAACGGTGATAAGATCACCGGGGTTACCACAATGTATATGGACAGAGAGCTTGACACCGGAGATATTATTCTTAAAGAAGAAGTGGAGATAGGCGAGAACGAGACCGCAGGAGAGCTTTTTGACCGTCTTGCGCGGCTTGGTGGAAAGCTTATCGTCAAAACTATCGAAGCTTTGGAAAACGGTACCGCTCCCAGGATAAAGCAGGACGACGAGGCTGCAACCTACGCGCCGATGATGGAAAAGTCCACGGGACATATAGATTGG
This sequence comes from uncultured Monoglobus sp., assembly GCA_947624775.1. Lineage (GTDB taxonomy): Bacteria > Bacillota > Clostridia > Monoglobales > Monoglobaceae > Monoglobus. Next base: position 1,016 of record CANQLT010000044.1, on the reverse strand, counting down.
ACTAAAACAAGTGAGGAAATAATAAATCTGATCCGAGGTGTTAACCCCTGGCCGATTGCCTACTCGGAATATAAGGGCGAGATTATGAAAATATTCAGAGCCGCCGCGTCCGACGGTGACGGCGCTCCCGGCGAGGTGCTCGGACTTCGAGATAAAAAGATCGAGGTCGCGTGCCGAGACGGAAGTGTGCTTATCGAGGAGCTTCAGATGAGAGGCGGCAAGCGAATGTCCGCCGAAAGCTATTTAAACGGACACAGCATAGAGGTCGGCGAGATATTAAAATAATAAATATAACGATTATGACGATATAGAAACAAAATCAAAGGAGGATAATTATGTATTTGGGATATTTTGACCCGACGGTAATTTTGCTCATACCGGCTATCATATTGGCAATGTGGGCGCAAGCCAGGGTGTCAAGCACATTTAATAAATATTCAAAAGTTATCAACATGCGCGGAATGACCGGCGCCGAGGCGGCCCGTCTCATACTTGACCGCAACGGCCTCAGGAACGTGCGAGTTCAGCATATTCCGGGAAATCTGACCGACAACTTTGACCCGCGCACCAATGTTGTGAGTCTGTCCGATTCGACGTATGCGAGCAACAGTATCGGCGCTATTGGTGTTGCCGCGCACGAGTGCGGACACGCTGTTCAGTACGCAACAGGATACGGCCCGATACGCGTCAGAAACGGCATATACCCCGCTGTAAACATATGCAGCAAACTGTCGATGCCGATTATTCTGATTGGATTTATACTGACCGCTTTTGGCGGTATCGCCCCGATCATCATTGATATCGGAATCCTGCTCTATTGCGCGACGGTCGTTTTTCAGCTTATCACGCTTCCCGTTGAGTTCAACGCCAGCGGCAGGGCGCTTAAAACACTTGAATCATACAACATGCTGAGCCCGCAGGAGCTCAGCGGGGCGAAAAAAGTTTTGTCTGCCGCCGCGATGACCTATGTGGCAGCCGCGTTTAGCGCGCTGATGACCCTGCTGCGCCTGATACTT
>CANQLT010000043.1 GCA_947624775.1 uncultured Monoglobus sp. | reverse complement strand
GCAAGCTTGCTTGCGGGTTCAAAGCTATCTTTCAAAATTGCTTGCAATTTTGACCAAGAGCTTCCTTAATGCTGTCACCAAAGGTGACTGAGGGGGTAGTCTATTCATTAATCGCTAATCCCTACGTTCCCACCTCCGTCAGGCTGCGCCTCATGTCCGCTCACGTTAATGATTTGTGGCATCGTTTATTTGTGCAATCGGAATACGTTAGTGCAACGAACCCGCTTCGCGGCTCCGGCCGCAGCCACCTCCTCCCGGGAGGAGGCAAAAATGCGGCTGCGATTACGGGTCATAGACCATAGTGCGCAAAACACCGTAGGGGCGGACGACCCCGGCCGCCCGTCTGCCTCGCTCTGAGGGATTGGTATTAAAAATTATAAGAAATAGGTGTAAAAAATGATTCTAATAAAAAAGAAATATATGTTAATTGGTATAGTGTTCTTGCTAGTGCTTAGTTCGCTCGGATTATCTCAAACTGCGGATGCCGATTCGGATTTTGAAATAACTTCGGGAATGTATTTTAAGCTTGGCAAATATAACGAACAGCCAATACTTTGGCGGGCAGTTGTCTCGGATGATGAAAACGGCGTGCTTATGGTAAGCGATAAAATTCTGTGTTATAAAATCTTTGATCCGGAAACTGATCGTGGTGGAGCTTTAAGCAAAAAAGGGTTCTGGGAAACTACTGCTATCAGAACATGGCTCAACTCAACAGCCGATAGCGGAAATGTTGTTTGGGTCGGCGAACATATTCCTTCATCTGATAAAATTGACAACAAATACATTACAGCATATGCCGATGAGAAGGGCTTTTTGAATAGTGATAATTTTTCTGATAGCGAAAGAGCCATAATGAAAACGGTTAGTCATTGGCAGTCATTATCAACAAAAAATGCTATTGCTTCGGAAAATGGTTTAGGAAAGCCGTTTTTACCCATAATAGTTGAGGCTGAAAATTCACATTTAGAAAGAACGGTTTATAGATATAAAATTGAAGATATGAATAGAGCATACTACGGTGCAATGTATAGAATTAATGATACCGTAATGACTCTTGACGAAAAACAGCTTTGGAATGTTTTGGATCAATTAGGGACTGTTGCGGCTGAAAATGTTGAAGGATTGATTCCGTCACATCCATGGTACAAAGAAAATGATGGGATATATTGGCTTAGAACTCAATACACTGGAACTCATAGTGTATCATATGGCAGCGGCGGAATTACAACAATCGCAAAAAACGGGAATTATGGATTAGCAGGTGTAGATGAAATTGAACTTGGAGTGCGCCCTGCGTTTTATCTTAATGAAAAAAATATGATAATCAAATCAGGCAGCGGAACAGAATCGGCTCCATATGTTATTGACGGCACAGAAAATCAAGATATAATGGTATTTTGCAATGGCGAACAGATAGAATTTGATGTTCGGCCGATAATGGAAAGTGACAGGATATTGGTTCCGATAAGAGCGATATTTGAATCTCTTGGAGCGGAAGTGATATATGATGACGGCGACGGTGTAATAACGGCGAATAACGGCGAACGCACAGTTATAATGCAGATAGATAATCCCGAAATGGGCAACGGCACGGAGATTATAACCCTTGATGTTGCTCCGAAATTGATAAACGACAGGACGCTTGTGCCGCTCAGGGCTGTCTCGGAAGCATTTGACTGCAAGGTGGAATATATAGAAGAACTTAACCGAGTAATAATAGACCCGCCGCAGCCGAATGACACAGATGAAGGACACTGGCAAAGTGATTGGGATATAGCAATAAACGGAAAAGGTAAAAAATAGAATAGAAAATATATAGGAGGTTGGCTCTATGAAAAAAATACTTTCAATATTTGTAATCGTATGTTTGATCGGTTCGACGGTATATGCCGACACGGTCGATGATCCGAGCATTGTTCATCTTGTTGATCGAAACAGCGCCGAGACATATATAAACGGCGAGATCCGCACCGATATAAAGGACATTCAATATGTGGGCAACGGATATTTGGTGAAAAAAGAAAATGATTCCGGCGATTTTGAGCAATGCTTTACCGAGGATTTTGAAAACTACAAAAGTGTAGATTTGTTTAATGACAGGGAAAGCTACGATTTGTTCAGCAGAGCCGGCTATATGGATGAAATAAAGTGGGCGGACGGAGTATATTTGGCGCGCTCAAATGTGTACGATAACACAAGCAAAAGCGGAAGATGCCTCGAAAAAGAGGGTTGGTTATATATTCTGGACAGTGATTTCCAATTTGTGAAAAAAATAAAATTCGATTGGTATGTCAGAGCGATGTCATATATTAACGGGATATATTATGTGAAAATATCAAACAGGACCTTTCTGAGGGAGAATGTTTGGTCGGCAACAGCGGATGATGTGGTTGAAAAGGTGTACTCGTCAAGCGATTTGGAAAACTGGACAGAGAGGAACGAGCTTGAAAACATACCTCTATGTAACGGTGCAAATACGATAACTTTAAAAGACCTGAATATATACACTTTTGAAAATGACGGTATCGGAAATCGGATCGCGTATGAAAATGTGAATATACCAAAGGTCGATTTGGCGTATGCCAACACGGAAAATCAACAAATATTAAATTTGGTGGGAGAATATTATTGGGTCGCCAACAATAACTTACGAGATGATCCCGGCTGCAAATTTTGGGTATCCAATGACGGCATATATATGACGGGCTTTAATATAGCTTTTCCCGAATTAAACGCCGCCGATACCCTGCGTTATTCGTGGGATAAAAACTATATATTAAAAAGCGATATAGACAAATACCTGTCCCAAAACAGCGTGTATGTGAAACTCAACAACAATATCCTCGGCTTTAGTCAGCCGCCGGTTATGGAAAATGATCGAACACTTGTGCCAATGCGCTTCCTGTTTGAGCAAATGGGCGCCGAGGTCGATTGGAACGACGAGACCCAAACAGCAATAGCAATAAGCGCTCGGGGCGGAGGCGGCGAGCGCAACGGGGCGGGCGAAAGCACGGTAACGTTTTCGATCGACAACACAACCGCTTATGTAAACGGTGCGGAAACCACCATGGACGTGCCAGCTCGCCTTATAAACGACCAAACCTTTGTGCCACTTAGGTTCCTATCGGAAAACTTAGGCTATATCGTCGAATGGGACGAAACAACCAACACCGCGATAATCACCACAGAGTAAAAATAATTTCTGGAAATCCATATGATCCGCCCGTCTGCCTCGCCCCTTGCCGTAGGGCCGGATGTCCACATCCGGCCGGCGGCTTGTGGGCAAACCGCCCTACGACTAACACGCACCAAATTCGTAGGGGCGGATATTATCCGCCCGTCTGCCTCTCCCCAAGGGGAAAAGACAAAGAGGAATTCCAAATTTTATATAAGGAGGGATCATATTTGAAAAAGAATATAATAATATTGACAATTATATTAACTCTATTCTCCATGAATGTGTATTCAAGCGACTTGCAAATTAAATGTGAGATAATTGATAAAGGTGACAACTTTGTTTATCAATACAATGACAAAGATATATTTTTAGGCAGCAATGGGCGTGAGGAAAATATTTGGTGGACGGGGAAGGAGTATATTTGGTTTAATGATTTAAACGGAAAGTACGAAAAGAGCGCGGATATGATCAATTGGGATGATCTATATATACAGCCGGATGTCAGCGATAAACTTTTTAATCTTGATTATATGGAAATTTGTTACTGTGACGGTGTATATATTGCCAGGAGTTCCCTATATGATTCCCCGAACCAGATAATATCCGCCTTGGAACATGATGTGTTAAATACAGGTTTTGATCCTGTATATTGTCTGAATGAAAACTTTGAGATAATAGGAGAAACAAATTTCGAATATCCTGTTACGGCTTTTAGTTATTACGATGGCAGGTTTTATATAAGAACACAGGACTATAAAACAAACTACGCCGAAAATGCTTATGTTGTCTCAAATTCGGAACATCAGCCGATCAATTATGTGTATGTTTCAAATGACGGCATATCATGGAATTTAGACGAATATTTGCAAGAAGTTCCGCTATGCAGCGGTGAAAAATTAATGACCTTCGGCAAAGGAAATTATGTTCGCGAAAAATATTCCGATTTATACTATTCATTAAATGATATATCGGTTGGATCAAAAAATAACAGCTCCGCAAAAGTTATATATGAACAGCCCCCGTTTGGTTCATTTTCGGTTATTGACGGGTTATTCCTATCTTATGACGGATTAGAGCGAAATAAAAAACCGGTATCTTATTTTAGCGTTTCAAGCGACGGGGTATATTGGTATAATGTGAAGTTTCCCGATTTTTATGACGGTGAGATTTTGACAAGGTTGCTCGAATTTAAGGATTCGTTTTTATTTAAAACCGGAAAAAGATTATTTAGATATGATCTTGGTGACATTAAAAAGGAGTTGTCCGGTGATCCGATTTATGTAAAACTAAACGGTAATATCCTCGGCTTTGCGCAGCCGCTGACCATGGAAAGCGACAGAATACTGGTGCCGATTCGTTTCCTTTTTGAGCAAATGGGCGCCGAAGTGAATTGGAACGACGCGAACCAAACGGCAGTGGCAAAGATAAGCACTCGGGATGGCGGCGAAAACACCGTTACATTTTCAATTGACAACACTACCGCCTATGTAAACGGCGCGGAAACAACCATGGATGTCCCCGCCCGCCTTATCAACGACCAAACCTTTGTGCCTTTGCGTTTTCTCTCCGAAAACTTAGGATATGCAGTCGAATGGGACGAGGCCGCAAACACCGCAATAATAACCACGGAATAAAAAATGATTTTTGGAAATTTATATGATCCGCCCGTATGCCTCGCCCCTTGGGGAGAGGTGTCAGGCATAGCCTGACGGAGAGGGGTTAACATAGGTACTAGAGATTAGGGACTAGGAACCCCTCTCAGTCGCCTCCGGCTCCAGCTCTCCCCAAGGGGCGAGCCTAGTCTCTAGATACTATTTCCTAGTCTCTAAGTTGACAGCTCTCCCCCTTAAAAGGAGGAGAGCCAGAATATTGACCAAAATGCGCCAAATCCGTAGGGGCGGATATTATCCGCCCGCCCTATTTACTATTCGCTAATCACTACGTTCGGCCGGACGCTTTGATTTTATTTAAAAATCCAAATGTTTTAGACGGCGGGCTCATCAATTTTGTTAATAATTCCCTTTGAAATTTTTGAAAAATGCGGCTAAAATAATAGCTGTTGATTTTTTAGAAAGACGAGGTATATTCATGCCGAATAATCAGTTCCAGAGAATGGTGTTCGCGTTTCTGACCGTTATTGTGACGGTCCACGCCTATGTGTTTTACAGTCTGTACGTTATAAACGGAGGAACCTTTATGTCGCTCACCGGAGAGACGAGCGTCCTCGGGGCGATCCGCTCAATGGGCGGCGTCAGCGTGTTCGGTTTCCCGATGCCGATATGGGCGGTCGTTGCCATTGAGTTCGTTTTGGCCTATTCGCTTGAGGTGCTTATGGGAAGCCCTTGTTCATTTAAGCTGGCGGCAAAGGTATTCGATCCGCGCAAGACCCACCCCGCGCTTTTCGAGACCGCGATAATCTGCGCGACCGTCGGCCTTATGTGCCCTGCGATGAGCTTTATCGCCGCGTGGCTGTATTATCCTTATCACGAGGGATTTAATATTTTCACGCTGCTCGCGAATTGGCTGAAGCTCGTGTGCTTTAACTTCCCGTTCGCGTTTTTCTCGCAGCTGTTCTTTATCCAGCCGCTAATCAGGACTGTGTTCGGCTTTTTGTTCCGCCGTGATATTGCCCAAAGAGAAAACGCCGCGGCAAAGCCCGAACGTAACGCAAAATCCGCTCTCGCGGCCTGAGAAATGCCGCGTAAATACCGCCCTCGCAGCCCGAGGGCTTTTTTGTTTTTTAGCTGAAAATTAAATTTGTGCAAACTGCATAAAAATATTTATAATTATTGGTTATTATTCGGTTGCCTTTTTGAGCAATATGATGTAAAATTAAATAGTTAAGGCATAATTTCAATACGTTTATATTAATAATTTTACATAATCGGAGGTAAATCTATGAAAGTTTACGAAACTTCAAAAATCAAAAACTTCTGTCTGCTGGGTCACGGCAACGCCGGCAAGACAAGTCTGGCGGAGGCAATGCTCTACACCGCCGGAAACATCGACAGAATGGGCAAAACTCAGGACGGCACAGCCGTTATGGACTTTGACCCCGAGGAGATCAAGCGCAAGTTTTCGATCTCCGCGGCGCTGGCGTCATGCGAGTGGAACGGCAACAAGCTGAATATTCTCGACACGCCCGGATATTTTGACTTTGTGGGCGAGGTCCAGCAGATCCTGCGCGTTACCGACGCGGCGATCATCGTGATCTCCGGCGAGGCCGGTCTTTCGGTAGGCGCCGAGAAGGCTTGGAAATACTGCGAGGATTACGGCATTCCCAAGATGATATTCATCAACAAGGTCGACGACGACCGCGTTGATTATCAGAAAGTTCTGCAGCAGCTCAAGGATAAGTACGGCAAGAAGATAGCGCCCTTCCAGCTTCCCATCAAGGAAGGCGACAAGATCACGGGCTTTGTTAACGTGGTCGAGCAGGAGGCGAGAATTTTTGACGGCAACCGCACGATCACGGGCGAGATGCCCGCCGGCATAGAGGACGAGCTCGAGGAAAACCGCGAGATGATCAAAGAGGCGGTCGCCGAGCAGTCGGAAGAGCTTATGGAGAAATATTTCGAGGGCGAGGAGTTCACTCTGCCCGAGATGTATTCCGCGCTGCGCGCCGGCGTGGCCGAGGGCGACATCGTTCCGGTCCTCTGCGGAAGCGCGACCAAGAACCTGGGCATCCCCTCGCTGCTTAACGCGATCAACGCTTACTTCCCGGCTCCCAACGACAAGACCGAGAACATCAGCGCCAAAGGCCCCGGCGACAAGGTTATCGAGCTTAAGGTAGACTCGGGCGACACGCTGAGCGCACTGGTATTCAAGACGGTTGCCGACCCGTATGTGGGCAAGCTGTCATACTTCAAGGTATTTTCGGGCGTTATGACTCCCGACACCACGGTTTATAACTTAAACCGCGACTGCAACGAGAAGATAGGCAAGATATACACCATGCAGGGCAAAAAACAGACCGAGATCGCTCAGCTCAACGCGGGCGATATCGGAACAGTCACCAAGCTTTCAAAGACCAAGACCGGCGACACGCTGAGCCGCGTGGGCAATCCCTGTATGCTGGACGGAATCAAATTCTCAAAGCCCAACATGGAGCTGGCTGTCGTATCCCAGAAGAAGGGCGACGAGGACAAGATCGCTCAGGGCCTCATCAAGCTGATGGACGAGGATCAGACATTCGCGTTTGAGACCAACAAAGAGACGCGCCAGCAGCTGCTCAAGGGTCTCGGCGACCAGCATATCGACGTTATCGTTTCAAAGCTCAAGAACAAGTTCGGCGTTGACATTTCGTTTGAGACGCCCAAGGTTCCATATCGCGAGACGATCCGCAAGAAGGTAAAGGTAGAGGGCAAGCACAAGAAGCAGTCGGGCGGACACGGCCAGTACGGCCACGTTTGGATCGAGTTTGAGCCCTCCACTGAGGAAGGCCTGACGTTCGAGGAGAAGATCTTTGGCGGCAGCGTTCCCAAGGGCTATTTCCCGGCGGTCGAAAAAGGCCTGCAGGAAGCTATGAAGCACGGTATTCTGGCCGGTTATCCCATGGTCGGCCTCAAGGCCACGCTGGTAGACGGCTCGTACCACGAGGTTGACTCGTCCGAAATGGCATTCAAGACGGCGGCATCACTGGCCTACAAGGCGGGTATGCCCCAGGCTTCGCCCGCGATACTTGAGCCTATCGGACATCTGAAAGTTTACGCGCCCGACAGCTACACCGGCGACATCATCGGCGACATCAACAAGCGCCGCGGTCAGATGCTGGGCATGGAGCCCATCGGCGGAGGCATGACGATGATAGAGGGCGAGATCCCCATGGCGGAGATGCACACCTACGCGTCCGACCTGCGCTCAATGACTCAGGCCAGAGGCGACTTCGAATTCGAGTTCGAGCGCTATCAGGAAGCTCCTCAGAACGTAGTCGAGAAGATCATAGCCGACTCCGGCAAATAATAAAAAAACCAAAAGAGCCGCGCCGCGGCTCTTTTTTTGCGGAAAAACTCATTTAAGCATTTAATACCTAAAAATTTTTAGGTAAATTATGTTGACTTTTTGTAGCGTTGTGATATAATATAAATATAATTTTAATATGAGGTGAGAAATATGAGTATTAATTCGGCGCATACGGGGATCCTTGATCTAACCGATCGGCTTATACCGATCTCGGATTTCAGCAAAGGCAAAACCTCTCAGATTTTTGACGACGTAAAAAATAATAACGCGGAATATGTTGTGCTTAAAAACAATCAGCCGACAGCACTTGTTATTTCTATTGACAGTTATCGCGAACTTTCGGAAAAAGCGGCAAAAATGGAGACGCTTATGGACAAAATCGAGGAAGGCAGACTTTTGAAAACGGCGGAAGCCAGACTCGGCAAAAAAACAGAGATGACCGATTTTAAAGATGTTATAAAAGAATTCGGATTCACCGATGATGAGATATTCGACAATCTTGATGATATGGAGATCGAATGATGTGGAGCGTAAAATTTACGGATGAGGCCAAAAAAGATATTGCGGATTTAGATAATTCTTTCAAAAAACAAGTGCTTAAGGGAATTGCAAAAGTCAGTTTAAATCCGCTGCCGACGCCTGACGGTTACGGCAAGCCGCTCGGAAATAAAGGCGGGCATAATCTTACAAGATTTTTTAAAATAAAATATCGCGGCATAGGAATACGTGTGGTATATACACTTGGTTTTGAGGAGCGCGTTATGAATATAATCGTCGTTTCACAAAGAGATGATGATTATTGCTATCGAATTGCCGCAAAGCTTTATGATAAATACGGAGACGATGTTTTTAAAAATGTTTTTGAATAAACAAAAAGCCCATGATTGATTGTCGGGCAGCCGGAGTGACCCTTATGGTATTTTGCGTAGTATGATAGGCGTCTAGGCTCGCCCCTTGGGGAGAGCTGCCAACGTAGAGACTAGGAAATAGGAGTTAGAGACTAGGCATATCTCGCAGTGATTTTTCAATCCTAGTACCTATGTTAACCCCTCTCCGTCAGGCTTTGCATCATTTCCGCTCACGTTAATGATTTGTGGACTCGTTTATATATGCAATCGGAATACGATAGTGCCACGAACCCGCTCACGCGGCTCCGGCCGCAGACAGCATTAAGGAAGCTCTTGGTCAAAATTGTAAGCAATTTTGAAAGATAGCTTTGAACCCGCAAGCAAGCTTGCTGATTATCCCCGAGGGGGCGCCCATCCATTATTGCCTCCCCTGCGCAAGTGGGGAGAGGGGGGACTGCGGGCGAATCATATGGATTTCCAGAAATCATTTTTTTCCGTTGTTATTATAGCTGTTTTGGTTGGTTCGTCCCATTCTACGGTATAGCCCAAATTTTCCGATAGGAACCTAAGGGGCACAAAGGTTTGATCGTTTATTAGGCGAGCGGGGACGTCCATGGGAGTTTCCGCGCCGTTTACATAGGCGACGGTGTTGTCGATCGAAAATGTGACGGTGTTTTCGCCTAAATCGGATTCCGTCTCATAGGGCTCCCGCAAAGGCGTGCCTTTGTGGGAAAGAGGAGTGTCCGCCGGTAAGAGCGCAGCTTTTGCCGCTTGCGGCAAAACAAGCCGAGAGGCGGGACACGACGCCGTGGCGGTTTGGTTTTCGTCGTTCCAATTGACCTCGGCGCCCATTTGTTCGAACAGGAAGCGCATCGGCACCAGTATTCTGTCGCTTTCCATAACCGGCGGCTGGCTGAAGCCGAGGATTCGATCATTTAGTTTAACATATATATCGCCCTTTGGTACAATTTGTTCTATATCACTTAAATTAAATTTATATTCAACATAACCCGCGTCAACACATAAATAACCGGGCATTTGATAAATACTTTGAACCGTTCCTATGGGCAGCTCCTGTACCGCCCAATAAATTCCGTCACGCGAAAACATTATTTGAGTTTTGTCATGAATTTTTCTTAAATTTAACGGCGTTCCATTGTTGTCAACAATTTCATTGTCAGGCAGTCTGAGCCTGTTCGGCACAGCGTTGTTATCGTATGCCGCAAATATATTGCCATATGCACGGATATCACACGGTTCTGTATATTGTGTTATAACATAGCTTGACGGCTCTCCGTTATCATAAAGAATCGCGCCGCCGTAGCAATATGCGTAATTTGTGTCCTCGGAAGGATTCATAAGAGGTATTCGCGCTCTGTATATTTTGGAAGTATTATTTTGTATCGGAGCCGCTATATTGTTTCCCACAACATTCCATATCTCCAAATCCGATGAAACATATGTTATATTCTTGCTTGTTGTGGCGTAATATTTTCCGTCAACATATGAAAATCCTAAAATATACGCATCAAGCTTGATTTGTTGCAGCATTTCAAAGTTTAGATCAAACATGTACAACGGCTCATAATATTCACCGTCATCCTTTATTCCGTAAACATTTTTTACATATTCGGGCGAGTAATTATCAAATCTCGATGATCGGACAAGATATTCTTTACCTGTATTCAGTATCTCCAATTGGAGTTCATCTCTGTTTCTGCCGGAAAATTTAAACAGATCCACATCGCTTACATCATTTACATATTCCCAATTCACGCAATCACCGCTTCTGTAAATCTTAATGGCACGGTCATCGTTTTGAGCGGATAAACTATCTTCAACTTTTACATATTCGACACCGGTGTAAAATATTTTTTCACTTTTCCGCTCGCCGGAAATATTATCATTGGTAAGGCTTAAATTATCATCAAATGAAATTTTAGGCTCGTAAAATTCCGAAGTCAAAAATTTATTGGTGTTATTTTGCGCTTCGCCATATGAAATATGTACAGGATCATCCTTATCATACACAACATTCCATATATATCCGTCATTTGACGTTAACTTGTAATTATCACTATATGCCGCGAACTCCTCGTTGATCCAATCAATTGAGTATATGGTTTCATAGCAGACGTTTTTTATTACACAAAAATCGGTCGGGTCAGAATTATTTGTTACCCCGATATAGCCATATGTCCCGACTTGAACAGTAACTTCGCTGTTTGAAGCGGAACCCAAAACGCGGCATTGGTCATTTGAAGCGGTAATATTGTAATCAAATGCCAAATTTACATCATAAGCGTAAGCATTTCCAAATAACAGAAATAACATTGTTAATAATATAAGGATCTTCTTAATCATAATACAACCTCATTTTATTTTTTTATATTAACTATCATACATTATCGGATCATAATAATTCGTTTGCATAGCACGTTCGCAAGGGACGGCTCCGGCCGCAGTCGTCCCCCACGAATTTGGCGTACTATGGTTGGCGTCTAGGCTCGCCCCTTGGGGCGAGGCAGACGGGCGAATAATATCCGCCCCTACGAATTTGGCGCACTTTGGTCAATATTCTGGCTCGCCTCTTTTTAAGGGGGAGAGCTGTCTGCGAAGCAGACTGAGAGGGAGTAATAAGCATACATTCGTTCGCCTCCCTCTCCGTCTTTTCGCCTACGGCGAAAATCCACCTCTCCCTCCCCAGAGGGCGAGGCAGACAAGCGGCATATATAAATTCCATAAAACCATTTTTTATTCCGTTGTTATTATAGCTGTTTTGGTTGTTTCGTCCCATTCTACAGTATAGCCCAAATTTTCCGATAGGAACCTAAGGGGCACAAAGGTTTGATCGTTGATAAGTCGGGCGGGGACGTCCATGGGAGTTTCCGCGCCGTTTACATAGGCGACGGTGTTGTCGATTGAAAATGTGACGGTGTTTTCGCCTCCGTTCCGAGCGCTCATCCTTGCTGTTACTGTTTGGGTCGCGTCGTTCCAATCGACTTCGGCGCCCATTTGCTCGAACAGGAAACGCATAGGAACAAGTGTTCTGTCAGCTTCCATGACAGGCGGCTGGGAGAAACCAAGAATTGTATTGTTAAGACGAACGTATATGTTTGACAATTGATGTGGATCTATCGGCATACGATAAAACTTGCTCATATCATCATCCCAGTATACATAATTACTACCTACCCACTTTACGGGCGAAATATTATTTTCATCTTCCGGAAGTTTCGCAAAGCTATAAACGCCATCAAAAGTTAAATATTTATCGTCTGTTGTATTAAGTATGCCGCTCCAATACTTTGAAGCTCCAACTCCTCCGGCAAGACTAATAAAATTATTCTCGTAATCTATATAGAATTTATTGTTCATATATTCCAAATAATATCCGGTATTGTCCGCTCCAACAGAATAACCGGATTGGGCTTTATTTTTATTGATATTGTTCTCCGCTTGAACATATTCATCCTTTGAAATTTCTGATAATTCTATTCCATCTGAACTTTTATAATAATTTGTACTATTGGATGTCTGATCTTTGAAATAAAAATATCCATTATATAATCCGCAGCACACACGGTATGCCTGTACTATACTTTTATGAATTATTTCAAATTTCTCATTTAAAACATACATAATTTTACTATAATTCGCCCAAGTTATATTTGTAGACGGCAGGACCATAAATTCCGGAGAACCAATTGCTATGTATACACCATTGCCATATACAGTATCTCCAATTCCGTTGAAATCATCTTCCGGAAGTTCAATTTTAACATCGTAATTTATGCCATCTTCTGAAAACATAATATATGATTTGTTATTTTTCTTAAAAAACTTCGAAAAATATTTTCCGTTAAAGCTTCTTTCATATATAACTTTTTCAGGGTATATTTTAGCAGGCTTTGCAATAACCTCATACAACGGAATATTGGTTTCTATAACTTTAGCAACATTCTCGCAAATCAAATTGCTGCCGGCTATAAAATCAAGCTCATGCCAATTATTATCATTTGATAAATATTTTTTCAAAATATTTGTATAATCGCCGCTATTGTTCAGATACAATTTTTGTCTCTCAAATTCCAACTCATTGCTGCCATAATCATTATTATCAAAAGGATACAAATACACATCGGGATTTACAATATGTTCAGTTTGCTCATAAAATGCGATTCGTGACTCGATATTATCCGAATAAATAATTGCTAATTCTACTTTACCTGTATCTGCATTTTCATAAATAATATAGTTAGACTGTTCCGGCAAAGATAAATTATTTAAATAATCTGCGCTGCCATACTGATATGCGTTAACAGTAAAATTTATGTTTAATATTTCTAAAATTAATAAAATTAAAGCTATTTTTTTCATATTGTTTTCTCCTTATATCAAATCGGGAACCCGATTATCGGGCGGATAATATCCGCCCCTATATTTTGCGCACTATGATTGGCGTCTCGTAATCGCAGCCGCATTTTTGCCTCCTCCCGGGAGGAGGTGGGAAGGTAGTGATTAGGAAATAGGTACTAGGCTCGCCCCTTGGGGAGAGCTGTCTGCGGCTTGTCCGCAGACTGAGAGGGGTTCCTAGTCCCTAGTTGCTAATTTCTAGTACCTATGTTAACCCCTCTCCGTCAGGCTTCGCCTGACACCTCTCCCCAAGGGGCGAGGCACATATGAATTCCCTTAAATTATTTTTATTCTGTGGTAATTATCGCGGTGTTTGCGGCTTCGTCCCATTCGACGGTATAGCCTAAGTTTTCCGAGAGGAAGCGCAGGGGCACAAAGGTTTGGTCGTTTATTAGGCGGGCCGGGACGTCCATTGTAATTTCCGCGCCGTTTACATAGGCGGTGGTGTTGTCGATGGAAAAAGTTACCGTATTTTCGCCCGCCCTGTTGCGCTCGCCGCCTCCGCCCCGAGCGCTTATAGCGATAGCTGTCTGGGTTTCGTCGTTCCAATTGACTTCGGCGCCCATTTGCTCGAACAGGAAGCGCATCGGCACCAGTATTCTGTCGCTTTCCATAACCGGCGGCTGGCTGAAGCCGAGTATGCGGTTGTTTAGCTCTATATATACATTGCTTTGAGGCACAACGCTTTCCATATCGCTGTATTTTATATTTACAAATCTGTCAAAATCGTCATAATTACATTTTATCAACAGGCTGTCTGAAGTTTGGTCTAAATGATGAATATGATATGGCATTGGTATATCTAATGTTGCCCAATATACTCCATCCTTTGAAAATGAAATATACTGATTTTGATATAGCGGACTATCTCTGAATATATCAAGCGGATTTCCGTCCAGACCCTTAATATTATCGTTTGAAGCATAACTGTCGATTTTATCATGGTAAGCGTCAAAGCTGACATAAAAATCGCCGTATTTTCGGGTGTTAAAAAGCATTATTCCCTCCTCGACAACATTTTTGCCGAAGAGTCCGTTATTTGACGTGATCGTTCCCTCGTAATATCCCATGCTTTCCTCAAAACGGTCTTTTAAATCAATTCTTGTCTTATATATTGTCGAAACGCTGTTTCTCATAGGACAGCCCATGTTCTCGCCCAAAATCTCCCAATTTTCCAAATCGGTTGACTTATATGTTATATTCTTGTCGCTCGTCAAATAATATACGCCGTCAAGATATGCCATGTCCACTATATAATCATCAAGATTGATTGCTTTTACAGGTTTTAGGTCATGATCGTATACAAAAACTCCGCTCACCATATAATAATTTACGGTTCGTTCTCTTCTTTCATAATAGTCGCACACGGTCGATCTTACAAGATATTCATTTCCCGTGTTTAAAATCTGTATGTCCGCGTCATACCTGAATCCGGGAAAAGGTATATTTTCGCTGTTTTCGCCCGACTTAAACTTTTTATAGTTGCTTTCTCTTTTATCTATATACTCCCAATTCTGTCTGTCGGAGCTTTTGTATATTGTTCTGTCAAAATCGCCGCTTGTTCTTTCCGCGCCGTTATCATCGATGTCGCCTAAGTTAAACGGCACATCTTCGAATTTTAGCCATTCTTGTCCGGTGTATAATATCTTTACGTGTACAATTTTTCCATCGTCTCTTTTATATTCCGAGTCAACCGTTTCAAAGTCCGGATTACTCTTTTCCTCATTTATGTATTTCCCGGGTCTTGTGCCAACATTATATTGCTCATGCAAACTTTTATCGCGGTCATCTTTGGCAACATTCCAATTATAGCCGTCACCGGACGAAAGCATATAATTATCACTAAAAGCTATAAATTCATCATTAATAAGTTTTATCCAATATATATCCTCATAGCAAATATGTTTCAATATTTGTGTTTGATTATTTGCCAAATCGGTAGTTTTTATTATGCCGCCTCGGCACACCTCTACCGATACAACGCCATTATCCGCCTGCGCGTGCACTCCGGGCGGTGACACGTCATAATCAAACGGTATGCTTACTTTCATGGCGCTTACGCTTAAACTTGTTCCCGCGCATATTAAAATTAACAAAATGCTGATTATTCTTTTCATATAATCCATCCTTCCTCATTCTTTCCGTTTGTTCGGATATTTTTATATTATAATTTTAGCACATATATTGCTTAATATCAAGCACTGTTCGCGCGCGAAAATTTATCCGCGTAAAAAATCCCCCGCGACAGCGGGGGAGAGGACTTATATCTTTTTCAGTTCGAACCAAAAGACGCTTCCGCGGTTTTCTTCGCTTTTAACTCCGAACCGCGCGCCGTGGGCGGTCAGTATCTCTTTCACTATCGAGAGACCCAGACCGTTTGAGCCGCGCTCTTTTGACGTGAAATATCTGTCCCAAATATGCGGGAGATCGTCGGGGCTTATGCCGCCGCCGTTGTCGCGTATCTCGGCCCGAGCGGACTCTCCGCTGTCTTTGACCGAGACATAAACGCGATTGTCTTCGCCCGCGTGGGCGGCCGCGTTTGAGATCAGGTTATATAGCACCTGCTCTATCCTGCGCTTGTCCGCCGAGACGTATTTTCGCGGCTCGATCTCGGTGATTATTTCGGTGCCTTCCGCTTCGCATACCGCCGCGAATTGCTCCGCTGTGCTTTGAGCGAGCGCGCTCAGGTCAAAGCGCTCAAACTCAAAGGCTGCCGCGCCCGACTGCAGCTTTGAATAGTCGAGTATATCGTTTACCAACAGCGTCAGTCTGTCGGATTCCCGGATTATGACCTCCGCGTCCTTGGCCGTGTCTTCCGAGCCGTCAAGGTCGCGTATAAGCTCCGCGTAGCCTTTTATCATGGTGAGGGGCGTGCGCAGATCGTGGGACACGTTCGCCATCAGCTCGCGGCGGAGCTTGTCGGTCTCGGCGATCTTGCCCGCGGCGTACTCGAGGGAATCGGCGAGCTCATCTGTCTCGGCGCAAAAGCCTCTGTTGAATTTTACGTCAAAATCACCGCTCGCCATTTTGAGCGACTGCCGCGACAGTTCCGAAAACGGCTTTGAAAATCTTTTTGATATCCAGATCGCGATTGCGAGGCCGATAAGGAGCGCAAGAAGCGTGACGGCGCACAGCTGTATTCTGATTATCGACACCGCGGAGCCGACCGCGCCCAAAACGGTGTTTATGTACAGGATATTTCCGTCATCGAGCCGCCGTCCGTACACGAGTGTGCCGTCTCCGTTTTCGCGGTCGATAGTGTAGCACACGCTGTCGTTTGAGCCCAGCTTATCCAGAAAATCGTCGTAGTGCTCGGGCAGGCGGCGGTATGTCTGCTCCTGCCAGTTTTGCGCCTCTCCCGCCTTGTACGGGTTTTTGCCGCCGCCGTGGCTGCGCGCGTCGGCGTCGTATGACGGGCTGTACTCATCGGCGCTGTGCAGGATATTGCCCTCGCCGTCGGTCAAAAGTATCAGTATCGAGTTTTGCGCGGCCAGCGTGTCTATGGCGTATTCCGCGCCGTCCCCGGCCCCGCTGATCTTTTCGGCGATATTACTTATCCTGTGCTTTTGCATACCGGTGTAAAAGCTCTGCAAAAAGACGGTTTGCAGCAGCCACAGAACCGCCAGTATGACCGCCGCGAAAGCGGTGAAATATATCCACAGCTTAAATCCGATAGATTTAGTTTTCGGTTTCAAATTTATATCCCACCCCTCGCACCGTGACAATGTAATTCCTGCAATCTCCCAAGCGAGCGCGCAGCTGCTTTATCTGCCAGTCGACCGTGCGGTCGGCGGAAAAATAATCGCAGCCCCAAACGGCGTTCATGATCTGCTCGCGCGTCAGAACGATGCCTTTGTTTTCTATGAGATAAAGCAGCAGGTCGTATTCCTTTGCGGTGAGCTCGGTTTTCTCGCCCGATATATAAACGAGCCTGCCCAAGGTGTCAATCCTGAGGTTCCCTATCTTGACGCCGCCGTTATCCTTTGCGCCGCGCCGTCCGATCACCACCTTGACGCGTGCCATCAGCTCGCGCGGTGAAAACGGCTTTACCACATAATCGTCGGCTCCCGTCTCAAAGCCGAACAGCTTGTCGTATTCCTCGCCGCGGGCGGAAAGCATAATAACCGGAACATCCTTTTCCGCCCGTATTTCCTTGCAGGCCGAGAATCCGTCAAGCTCGGGCATCATCGCGTCCATTATCACAACGTCAAAATCATCCCCGCGGCACATCGAGACCGCCTCGATGCCGTTCGCGGCCTCGCGCGTCTCGTAGCCCTCGCGCTCGGCGTACCTGCGCACGAGTGCGCGTATATCGGGCTCGTCGTCAACGATCAATATTTTAGCCATTGCCACCGCTCCTTTTTCAAGTGATTTTATTATAAATTATTATATCACAGATCCGAGAGTTTTTCAATCGGAAAAGAGGCGCGGCAGGGCCGCGCCTCGGATTTGTCGAGCTTTATTCCTCGGGAGTGTAGTTCTTGATCGCCTCGGCCTGTTCCTCGGTTATGATACCCGCCTCAACAAGCTCGTCGACTCCGTCTTTGCGCTGCGCTTTTCTCTCCTCAAACGCCACCTTGCGTTCTTCGGGAGTCATGCTTGCCGCGTTCTCGTGCAGCGCGCTTATATCCTCATGCTTTTTTGACGCGTATTTGGCTATTGCGTCGGCGGTCGCTTGGTCGATTATGCCTGCCTCAACAAGCGCCTCGCTGTCGATGTGGCGGCTGTCCGCGCCTCCGCGGTGAGCCTTTCCCTGTCTGTATCCGTAGTCCGCGTCGGTCGAGTTTTCGTCGTAAACAAATGTCTGCTCGCCGCCGGTGCCGTAGATGTTCGCCTTACCCTGTTTGTAGCCGTAATCCTCCGTGCTCTCCGCGGCGAAGGCCGTGCCCATAGACGCTGTAAGAGCCATTGCCGACAGGACCGCGCATAATTTTTTTGTTTTGCTGTTCATTTAAAGCAGCTCCTTTCCGTAATTTTGTAATATTTTTGATTACGGATTAATAATACCGCCGCATTGTGTGAAGAATATGTTTGCTTTGTGTGATTTTTGTGGAATTTAAAAAACAAGCCGCTTTTTTTAAAGCAGCCTGCTTATTATTTTTTCGCCTTTTTTGAGGGTGAGCTGTACGCAGGCGCCGGTGAACGCGCCTGTGATTATTCCCGCGATTATGAGATACGGCAGATACCAGAAGATGCCGGGCGTTAAAGTGATAATGACGGCCACGCAGATCTGCGCCGCGTTGTGGATAATTGCGCCGATCACGCTTATCGCCCAGAGGTTCTTTTTAAGGGGCGTTTTTATGAGCAGGCTCTCCGCGGCGAGGCAGAGCAGGCCGCCCGTTAAGCTGTAGGCCAGTGTCATGATCTGACCCGAGAACACGCTGCCCAAAAACACGCGGACTGTCAGGATAATAAACGCGTCTCTCGGCCCGAGCACCGCCAGCGCGAACAGCGTCACTATATTCGCGAGGCCGAGCTTTATTCCGGGAACCGCGGTCAGCGGCGGTATCTGCGCCTCGAGCACAAATATCGTCAGCGCGATCGCGGTCAGCACGCCCATCAGCGTTATTCGTCTTATACCGAATTTTTTATTCACTCTGTTTACCTCCCGGTCACCGCGTCGATCTCTCCGCTCTCGCCCGAAACTATCCGAATCGTCAGCTTGTGGGGCAGGCAGACTATGGGATAGGCGCTCCCCGTGATCCTGCCCTGCTTTACGCATACCTTGTCGGGGCAGTCGGCCTCGGTCACCGAGACGGCGCCGCGCTCGACGTGCACGATGTTGTATCCGTTTTCGCTCTCGATCCTGAGGTCATAAGGCTCGGCCGCGGCGCTCAGGTCTATCGTCCGCTCTACCTCGCCGTTTAGCAGTATTTCGGCGGTTTTCGCCTCGTCTTTGCCGCCGCCTCTTAGCAGGATGACCGCGGCGCACAGCGCGAGCGCCAGCGCGAAAATTATTATCAATACTTTATTTTTCATCGGTGTTCCGCACCTTTCTAACCCTTAAATTATAACATTTACGCGCCGATATTGTCAATTTATTTTGCTGTGTTTTACGGTTTTTTTGCGCCTTTGAAAATTTTTGGTTGTTTTGTCAACTTTTTTATGAGCGTGGGTTAATCTTTTGTAATATTTGTGTTAAATTTTTGCTTGTTTAATATCGACTTAAATGGTATACTTATAGCGTAAGAATATGCCGACTTAGGCTATGAGGTGAGTTTCAATGAATTATACAATGCTTACGGATTTTTATGAGATCACTATGGCGAACGGCTATCTGGAATGCGGAATGGGTGATCGTATCGCCTATTTTGACATGTTTTTCCGTCAGGCTCCCGACGGGGCGGGATTCGCGATAATGGCCGGCGTGGAGCAGCTGATCAAATATTTGTCCGAGCTTAAGTTTACCGATGACGATATAGAGTACCTGCGCGGGAAAAATATGTTCTGCGAGGAGTTTTTAAATTATCTCAGAGATTTTGAATTCAAATGCGACGTGTGGGCTATTCCCGAAGGCACGCCGATTTTCCAGGGCGAGCCCCTTGTGACCGTCCGCGGCCCGATCATTCAGGCTCAGTTTGTCGAGACCATGGTCCTTCTCACCGTTAATCACCAGAGTTTGATCGCCACCAAGAGCAACCGTATTGTCCGCGCGGCAAACGGTATTCCCGTTATGGAATTCGGCTCGAGGCGCGCTCAGGGTTACGACGGAGCGATCTACGGCTCGAGAGCCGCTTATATCGGGGGCGTTGTCGGCACGGCCTGCACGATAAGCGAGCGCATGTTCGACATACCAGCGCTCGGCACAATGGCTCACAGCTGGGTACAGAGCTTCGACAGCGAGTACGAGGCTTTTCTCGCCTACGCGAAGTGCTATCCCGAAAACTGCACGCTGCTGGTCGACACCTATAACGTGTTAAAAAGCGGCATACCCAACGCCATCCGCGTGTTTAACGAGGTGCTTAAACCTATGGGCATCAAAAAGTGCGGAATCAGGATAGACAGCGGCGACATAACCTATCTGTCAAAAAAAGCCAGAAAGATGCTTGATGACGCCGGATGGACCGAGGCCGCGGTGTGCGCGTCAAACTCCCTTGACGAGTACATAATCCGCGATATTCTCAGGCAGGGAGCCAAGATCGACTCGTTCGGCGTGGGCGAAAGGCTCATCACGTCAAAGTCCGAGCCGGTGTTCGGCGGAGTGTACAAGCTGGTCGCGATCGAGAAGGACGGAGAGATCGTTCCGCGCATCAAGATAAGCGAGAACGTGCAGAAGATAACAAACCCGTATTTCAAAAAGGTCGTCCGCCTGTATTCAAACGAGACTGGCATGGCGATAGCCGACGTGTTGACGGCGTATGACGAGAAGATCGACGAAAGCGCGCCCTATGAAATATTCGACCCCCAGAACACCTGGAAGCGCAAGACGGTCACCGATTTCAGCGCCGTTGAGCTGCAGGTCCCGATATTCAGAGGCGGCAAATTGGTGTACGAGTCGCCGACACTCGGCGAGATAAAAGATTACGCCGAAAAGGAGCTCGGCCTTATATGGGACGAGGTAAAAAGGTTCAATAATCCCCACACCTATTATGTGGATCTTTCGCAAAAGCTGTGGGATATAAGATACGATCTGCTCAAAAGCTATAACGAGTAATCAATTAATTTATCTTACATAAAGAAAGGATATTATAATGCAAGAGAATCCATTGCAAGCTTACAACCTGGACAGACTGGGAATTATCGGCATGAAAGGCTGCGAGGAGCTGGCCGAAAAGGTGGACAGGCACCTTATAAACTTCTGCGCCAAAAGCGGCATAGAGATGGGCTCGTTTCTGATACCCGTCACATGCTCGCGTTTCGGCACGGGCGAGGCCAAAGCCGTTATTTCCC
>CANQLT010000042.1 GCA_947624775.1 uncultured Monoglobus sp. | reverse complement strand
ACCGCCGCCTCCGCCGCCTCCGCCGCCGTATGAGGGTCTGCTTGTGGGAGTCGGCTTGGGCGTCTCGGTGGGCTCGCTTGACGTTGTAGGCTCGTTTGTTGCCGAGGGCTCATCAGGAAGACCCGAAGCGTTATAATGAATAGTCGCGTTGCGAAGCGCGTTGTTCTGTGTGCCAATAATCTCTATCCCGTTCCACTCCGACTCGGTTCCGCCGTAATATATATCGCTCAGGCTCCGGCAAGAATAGAACGCATAATCGTCAATAATACTCACGCTGCTCGGTATGCTTATGCTTTTTAAGTTTTCGCAAAATTCAAATGTTCCATATTCTATGCTCGTTATACCGTTTGGTATATTAATTTTCGTTAGATTATCACATTCAAAAAATGCCATATCTCCGATATCCCTCACACTGTCGGGTATATTTACGCTTGTCAGCCCGGCACAACCGCGAAACGCCGATGCTCCAATGCGCGTGACACTGTTGGGGATTATTACGCTTTTCAAATTGCCGCAGCCGTTGAATGCCGAATCGGCTATGTTTACAACGCCGTTCGGCACGGTATACTCAGGCTGTAAATTATCTTTCGCGTACGCAAGTATTTCCGTTTTATCTTTATTAAACAAAACGCCGTCCAAATCGCAATAATTGGGGTTGTCCGCGCCCACTGTTATATTTAAGCTGCCGCAGTCGCTAAAAGCGCCGGTGCCGATGTTTGTCACGCTGTTCGGTATGCTTATTCCCGTCAATCCGCTGCATCCGCTAAAGGCGCCACCGCCTATGCGCTTCATAGTCTCCGGCATTTCTACTTTTGTTAAGTCGCTGTTGCCGTTAAAAGCGCCTCCGCCGATATATGTCACACTGTCGGGTATATTCACGCTTTTTATGCCGCTGCATGCGGAAAACGCATTATTACCGATCTTTGTCACACCGTCGGGTATATCAACATTTTCCGGCGTAATGTGACAGCGCTGAAAAGCTCCGTCGCCTATGTACTTTAAATTTTTAGGCAGATTAACTTCCGAATCGCGAAATGCAACGTCCTCGATCCTTTCCACGCTGTCGGGCAGTATTACTTTATCCGCGCCCGGGTGAAGCGCATAAAAGCCGAAAAATTCGGAACATATTACCCTTGTGCCCTCTTTTATCTCGACAACATCGGGAACTATTTCGCCTAATTCGGGACTTTCCTCGCCTTTATAATGGTATGCAAAGTCACCGATATATACAACTCCGACAGGCTGATTATCATACCACGAAATGCTGCCGTTGACATCAAATCTTTGATTTTCTATATGGATCAAGTCGGACGGGAATTGAATATCAGCCAAGTTCTTGCAGCCCGCCAAGGTCTCTCCTATATACTTTACGCTGTCGGGAAAAACAAGCTTGGTGATTTTTTGATTATGTTCGTAGGATCCCGGCCATTCTTGCGATTCTTGCAAAAAAATTTCGTCCGCTACAACTCTCACTCCGTCGGGTATTATGACCTCCTCGCCGCTTCCCGTGTAGCCGACAAGTATATCATCCCCCAAAAATCTAAAATCGCCCTTTTGACTTATTAACTGTGTTCCCTCAAAAGCAGATAGACCGATCTTCGTTAAGCTCCGGGGAATATTCACATTTTTAAGCTTTGAACATCCTTCAAAAGCGCCTGCGCTTATTTCCTCCAACGTGTCGGGTAAATTAACCTCCGACAAATTTACGCAGCCCTCAAATGCGCCGGAGCCTATATAAGTCAGCTCCTCCGGCAAAATCACTTTTTTTATGTCGCTAATGTGCTCATTCCATGCCGGAGTTCGTCCATAGCCCGACATATCGTTCATTTCGCCAAATCCGCTGATCGTCAGAGTTCCGTCAGCGTCAAACTCCCATGTTAAATCTCCGCCGCAGCTGCCGCTGTCGATTATCATCGCGGCCGCCGGGTCATGTTTGCGACATTTTGCATCATCTCATCGCTTATTCCGGCTTTGCGCATGTTAGCTATCATTGCATCTATGCCTTCCATTCGGCCGCGTATTTCGCCTCGCATTTCGCCTTCTTTTATGCCTTCCATGCGGCCTTCAGCGAGGCCTTCTTTGCGGGCGTCTCTCATCATGGCTTTTTGTATTTGCTCGTCGTCGTACAGTGAAAACATTATGTCATGCACCCCAACATAGTGATTAGTGATTAGTAAATAGCGATTAGGAACGCTGCGACTGTGACATATTCGCCGCGTTTCGCAACATTTCTTCGCTCACGCCCATATTCTTTAAGTTAGCTATCATTGCGTCTATGCCTTCCATTCGGCCTTCCATTCGGCCTTCCATTCGGCCCTCTTTGCGGGCGTCTCTCATCATGGCTTTTTGCATCTGTTCATCGTCATACAGTGAAAACATTATATCATGCACCCCAACATAGTGATTAGTGATTAGAAAATAGCGATTAGGAACGCTGCGACTGCGACATGTTCGCCGCGTTTCGCAATACTTCTTCGCTCACGCCCATGTTCCTTAAATTTGCTATCATCGCGTCTATGCCTCGCATTTCGCCTTCTTTTACGCCTTCTTTGCGGGCGTCTCTCATCATGGCTTTTTGTATTTGTTCATCGTCGTACAGTGAAAACATTATATCATGCACCTCGCTTTCGTGGTTGGACAGGTATTCTTTTAGGATATTTCTGTCTTTGCATATTTTTATCGTTTCGTCTATGGCTTTTTTCGTTCTGCCGTTGGCTTTTACTTGTTCGTTTAATATATGCGTGAACATCACATATTGGTTGATTATGTCTCCCTCGCGGCTTTCGGTGATTACTTTTACCCTGACGTCCAAAGCCGTTTCGTCTCCGCCAAAATATTCCTCGCTCAGGCTTATCTCTTTTTCCTCTACCTTTTTCTCGCCCGTGTAGATTACATAAAGCTCCGGCTTTGGTATCTCCAGCTTTTTTGAGCTGTAGATATTAAGCTCCTCTTTTTCGATATAGTCCTGATATGTCTGCACAAGGTACATAAGACCTCTTAATATTATATTAACCGTCCATGTGGACTGCGCCTCGACTAAGACTATCAGCCTTTTGTCCATCATAAAGCCCAGATCGTTATACAGGCTGTCGGTGAGTATGTTTTTGAGGGTGACGATCTCGATCATGTCCTCGGTCACATAGTCGGCTTCGGGATGGAGGGCTTTATAGAGCTCCACTATATATTTTGTGTCCTGAAACAGATTGGTAAAAACGCTGTCTTTGACGTTGCGTTTTAGTATCTTTTTGTTGTCGGTCACGGCAACCACTTCCTATGTTTTGATATTTATATTATATCCTATTTTTGCGAAACAGTCAATATATTATTTACCGCGGGCGGCTCGGCAAAAATTAAAATACATCAGAATAATCAGAGACGCCCGAATTTTTAAGCTCCGATGCTTGACAAAACATCCGCTTTAGGCTTATAATCAAGGTGACATAACAGCGCGTCTGTTTTAAAATGTTTTCGGCAAATCGCGACGCGGTTTTGCTTCGTCGAAACAACAATATGATGATACTGTATGTTAACGAAAGGAAAACAAAATGCAAAAATCAAGAATTTTGAACGATAAGTTTTTTCGAGATAATCCGTTGAATGATGAGATAACATACTCCGACATGCTTATCACAGAATATTTTTCTGTGTCGGACCAAGAGTTTGCGGAAGAAATAGATAAAACCTCACGCCCTTTTTTCTCTGACGAGCGGCTTGAAAAAATTGATCAAGAAATCGATTTGATTGAAAGCGCCGCGACCGCGGAGGAATTGATCCGTTTGATGCGCAAAAAGCTTGATATTGTGTCACATAAAGCTATATACAAAAAAGCCTTAGCAATGCAGGAAGATTTTATGCCTCTCGCAATCGAGAGGTATATGCGAAGCAGACAGGATATCTTTTTGGAATTGTGCGCATGTGTTTTTATCGACGCGGAAACAAAATATCTCAATCGGCTTTACGAGTCTTATCACGACATCAAAAGCCCTTATGCGCAAGCGCTGCTCTGCGTGGTTTTTGGAATGAATCATATGACCACAACAACGCAGCTGTTATTGGATGAGTATCACAGATTCAAAAAATACTACCCCGACGAGGATTATTATTGGTGCCCGCTGCATTCGTTGTATATTCTTCGATAAAATAAAAAAACTTAAAAAAGGCATATCACTTGATGATTCGTGATATGCCTTTTATTTTTAGTATCTTGTTACGACCACGGTCAGGTTGTATTTTTCGTTCCAGACGACTGTGCCCATGTGCCACAGCTCGTCGATCGAGATCGCGCCGCGGCCGTTGATGTCAAAGGTGTTTTGAGCGTATATTCCGGGATCGTTCGGACCGTTTTTAAGCAATACCTTCGCGGCCTCCCAGTCGCTGATCTCAAGCTTCTCGTTCTCGCCGTAGCTGTATTGCTCGCCGTAGTTGGGACCGGCGGTCAAATCTTTGTCGGTGTTGTTGATGACTGTGGCTGTGTCGGTGGCGAGATCGTATGACACGTCAAAGCCGTAGTCTTTGAGGTCGTCAAGCATTACGACCGCGCAGTCTTGGTAGCCGTTCTGTTCGTTGCCGTAGTGGATAAACGTGGGTATCTCCCAATCGTTTATGAAGCAGCGAAGATCGGTTGCCACTATATAATCCTTGGGCTTGTTGTTTACGGTCGGCTCCTTGTAACCCGCGTTTCCGCGCTGCGCCAGAATGTCCCAAGAATAGTCCATCATTTTTATCGTGTCCACATATCTCATGTTGGTCGATGTCGATCCCATAACGACAGAGATCAGGCGCTTGCCGTCTCTTGACGCCGTTCCGGTAAAGCAGCAGCCCGCCGCCGAAGTCGTTCCGGTCTTGAGGCCGTCGGCTCCGAAATATTCGTAGGCGCCGCCGGGCAGCATCTTGTTTGTGGGATAGTACATCGTGCCTCTGAAATTGATCGAGGTCAGCGACGAGTAGTTGAGTATGTCCGGATAGTCGGTTATGAGCCTGTTGGCGACCGTCGCCATGCCTCGGGGCGATATCTTGTTTCTGCTCGAGACGCCGGTGCAGTCTACAAAATAACCGTTGACACCCCAGTTCGCGATGAGCGTGTTCATCTCGTTGACGAATCCCGCCTCGCTGCCGCATATGTAGTCGCCCACGGCCATGACTGCGGCGTTGGCCGAAACCACGCAGATCGCGCCCAAAAGCTCGTCAAGCGTGTAGCTTTCGCCGGCCGTCAAATACACATTCGAATATCCGGGATCGCGGGAATACGCGGCAAGCGCGCTGCCCACGGGGATCAACGTATCCTTGCTGAGGCTGCCGTTTGCGATGTGGCTGTATATAACATAGAGCGCCACAAGCTTTGTCATGCTGGCGGGAACGACCGCCGTGTCGGCGTTGTACTCATAGAGCGCCTCGCCCGTCGATTGGTCGAGAACGATTCCGCCCTTGGCCGAAATGCTCACGGCGTAGACCGAAAGCGAGCCGCAGAGCAGCGCCGCGGTGACGGCGAACACCGTTATCAATTTAAACAGACGCGAGACCTTGCGTCCGCCGGTTTTATTATTCAATTTTACAAACACTCCTTATGTTGTATCAAATTGTAATAATTATGTAACACAATTGTAACATAACTTTATTCAGTATACAACATTTTTCCGAATTTGTCAAGCCGCCGCGGCGCAAATTCCCATATTCGGCTGCGCGCGGCAAAGTTTCCGCGCCCTAAAACCGCGTGTTTGCGGCGTTTTCCGAATTTATTAAATATTTGTAAACAATTCTGCCGACCTCGATTTACTCAAGAGGATCAAAACCCAGCTTGTCAAGTCTCAGGTCGGTATCCGTGCCGCTCATGCGGCTGTTTATGCAAGAGACGATCACTGCGTCGCGGGGGTCGCGCGGATCGAGCGCCTTGTGCGTCGCGAGCCTTAGCAAATCCTGCGCTTCGTCGATGTTGAGCTCAAGCCCCAATATAACGCGGATAAGCTTGTCGCGGCTCGGATGCCGCCGTCCGTTGAATATCTGATCGTTGTAGCCGGTGAGACCGCCTCTTTCCATGACCTCTTTTCTCGACTTGTCTTTTTGGGAAAGCAGGTCTGCCAGGCGGTACCTCAGGCTGCCAAGCATGTCGCCTTTGTTCTCGTCCAAATATTTTCCAAGCTCTCCGGTATTTTTTGCATCTTTTATCTCGCCGAGCAGATTTTCGGTTGATTTTGACGTCATCTTTGTCACCCCTTGCGCAAATTTTAATTATATGATAACATATATTTTAAATAATTGCAACGGGTGTGATTTTTTGGAAGGATACACAATACTTGAGGCCATAGCCGAAACCGTAAACTCAAAAATCGAACTGGCCTATGACACCGAAAAACGGCGGCTGTGCGTGATAAAGAAAATCAAAAACGGGAGCGTTGACTCATACCTGCCCCTGATTGGCATAAAGCATCCCAATCTGTGCCGCGTGTACCGCGTGGTTCCCGATGAGAACGCCGTTGTCACCGAATATGTCGAGGGCAGGGTTTTAAGCGCCGAGCGGCCGATGACGGAGGGCGAGGTCAGGATGATAGGCATAAGTCTGTTTTCCGCCCTTAATGAGCTTCACCAAAACAATGTGATACATAAAGATATAAAACCTTCGAACATAATGTTGACAAACGAAGGAACAGTGAAGGTCATTGATTATGGAATCTCGAGAACATTCAAGCCCGGCGTGACATCCGACACGGCAGCCCTCGGCACCCGCGGCTACGCGCCCCCAGAGCAGTTCGGCTTCGCTCAGACGGATTTCCGCAGCGATATATACGCTGCCGGAGTTACTCTGTTTGAGCTGCTCACCGGAGGCGAATCCATAGACAAGCTGAGCGAATACAGCGGCAGTCTTAAGCCGATAATCCAAAAATGCGTGAGCCTCGACCCGGCCATGCGATATTCCTCGGCCGAGGAGGCAAAACGGGCACTCGCGGGGAACCCGGCGGAAAGCGACGCTCCGCCCCGGAAAAAGAAAACCGGCGCCCTCATTGCCTTGATAGTCGCGGCGGCCGTTATGATTTTCGCGTTCCGCGCGGCGACGCTCGGGTTTTTGAGCATGCGCAGCGGCACGGACAATAACTCAGGCTCTGCGGCCGACAGTATGGATGCGGCCGCGGACGCCGTGCAGATCGACGCCTCGGAATATACCGACGACACATATCCCATAGGCGCGTCGTCGCTCAGAGCCGAGCCAACGGTTTTTCAATCAAGCTGCCGGCTTGAGCTTTTTGTGAAGGTAAAGAAAAACAGCTTTGATATCGAAAAAGGCCGGGTAACGCTTTTCTTTGAGCTGCTGGATGATAGTTGCAATACACTCGGCACCGAAACAATAAGCTGCACCCTTGTGTGCGGAGGCTTTGATGTTATAAACAAGACGTTATATTCCACGAAATACAATGACGGCGCGTTCTATGTAAACGGCGGAAAGCTGGCAGCGATCAAATTGACTTCTGTTCTGGAGGAGCCCGCACAAAATTAGTTTTAAAAATTTTTTACGATCGTGCAAAATGCACGCTGATATTATAATAAGCCATGCTATAATAACATTACGGCATGGCTTTTGTTGCGGAATAATTCAAGGAATTACAGATTTGATAAGCATGTAGAATTATGGTAAATTTTTGATAACACAGAAGCGGGGAGGGCAGAGGTTTTGAACGGCGAACCTATCGAAAAAGACGGTCTTAACGATGTGTATAAAGAGTTGTGCGACTGCGTCGGCTTTGAAAATATGCTGAAAATATACAAACGCATGAAGGGCTGTCAGATCACCTTTCCCCGGCGGCTTTTTTCCGGAGGCTACGTGAAGGAGCAGGTCTTGAAAGAATACAACGGCCACAACGTAAAGCAACTGGCCCGCGAGTACGAGTACTCCGAAAAATGGATCCGCCAAATGCTGAAGGACGGCAAAAATAAAAATTAAAATATATCAAAACGGAGGTATTAAAAATGTATTGTTCAAAATGCGGAAAAGAAGGCGGTCCCGGACCCATGTGCCAAAACTGCGGCGCCCCGCTTGCGTCCCGGCAAAGCGGTTATCCGGGTGTTCAGACAAAAAAGCCCGGAGGAACCGCGTCTATGGTGCTCGGCATCATTTCGATCGTGACCTGCTGGTTCCCTCTGGCATCAATCATCATGGGCATAGTCGGTCTGGTTCTCGGAATCGTAGGCAAGGTTAAAGGGGCCGGAGGCAAGGCCGTCGCGGGAATAGTGATGTCCGCCTGCGCCATACCGCTCTCGATCATTATGGCGGCTATCGGTTTAACGGTGTAAATCAATCAACGGAAAAACGACGGTTATGACCTTGAAAACCGATCGGCTCGGATGACGGATCCAAAACCCAAATCCGAATAACGCTTATGCCGCGGAGGCATAAAAACGCCTCCGCGGCTCCGCTACTTTACCTCCTGCTCGAGATCGGTGAAAACAGCGTCGTCAAAAAATTCCGCGAGCGTTATGCCGAGTCCGTCGCATATCTTTTTTATCGTTGAAACGGTCGGATTGTTGCTGCCGGTGTTTATTATGCTGTTTATTGTGGATTGGGTCACTCCCGCTATTGTGCAAAGCTTATTGAGAGTTATTCCGTTTTGACCGCACAAAGCGATGATCCTTTTCGCTACCGCGTCTCCACTGTTCATACGCATCCCCCATTTTTGTTATTTATCTTTTTATTGTATAATATTCCGGGAAAAAATATTAACGATTTGCAGTTGACTTTGCGATTTGAACGTGTTACAATTATTCCGAAGATGTTATTACTGTTCCGAGAGGTTGTGCATTATGAGAGAAGAAATTGAGTTTAATATATCGGATACCGATCGCGAAACATTAAGGTATCACGATAAATGCGACAAATATGATTATATTATCGCCGCGGCATGCGGCGCCTTATCCGGGCTTATAGATATATTTTTTGTCGGCTCGGCGCTTGACGTCACAGGTATGTCATTTACCGACAAACAAGTTGACAACGCTGTTATGGCTGTCGCGAAAAAATGCGGATGGACGCCCCAAGGAAAAAACACGGGCAATCCGATTGCTGCCATTGATTTTTTGGAAAAGAGATTTTCCGTAAATTATGACCGGCATCTTTCGTCGATGGTCGGAGGCGCGGTCGATTTGACGCCAAGCAACCATCATTTCAAATCGCTTGGCCATTCACCCGATATTTTAGGCCTGTTTTTTTCGGTTCTGAATCAGTTTACATCAACGGCGACGTTTATTGATCGCGGCAAAATCGTTACCGTGAGCACAGAAACGTTTGAGCTGAAGGGAACCAATTTTGTCTCAAAGCTGGCCTGCGGCATATTGAACTGGATCATGCACATGATATCCGACGTTGCGGGAAGCGCGCCGTCAAGGCGGCACGGCGGCAGAGGCGTGGGAATTACTTTGCCGTTTTATGAGCTTTTCGGCCTATGCAATTTCGGACAATTTAATGTGAACGGAAGCAAAAAAACTCTGGCGGAGCTTGCGGAGACGCTTTTTAACGAGGGATACGATTTTAGATTCGGATTAAAAGCGTCGATCCCGGTTTTTCTATGCAACCTGCTGATAAGGTTTATTTGGGCGATTCGCCACAGATTTCAATATAAAAAGCCTTGGCGCGAGTGTTTTCCATCAAAGAAGCATGACGACCTGCGGGTAATGCTGCTCGTCGGCAACGGAACGCTCTGTACTCTTGACGCGGGAGACGCTCTTTTGCGCTCCGGCGGCAATCTTGTCAATTTTTTGTCGCGCCTTAATCTCATAGCGTGGTTTAATTTGTTGAGACTCGCTTTGAGAGAGGTTTGCATACGCGCCGGATTATCCATGCCGCTTGAAAGAGAGCTCAACGCGTTTAAGCGGGTTAACGAGGCTCTAACGCTGTATCTTAATCAGCTTAAACAAATCGACATAGAGCAATATAAAAAAGAAACGCAAAAATATAACGAGATAACCGCGTTTCTCGACCGAGCGGACAGCGCGGAGAGGCTGAACGCGGCTCTGCGAGATGCCCTGCCAAAACTCGGCATCGACGCGCCGTGGGGCGACAAAAAGGACTTCGAGGATTTTATGCGGGACAGCGGCGCGGTCTTGAAATTTGAGTGATGTTTAAATGCGACAAATGCGGTTTGTGCTGCCGCAATATAGGAAAATCGGAGTTTTACAAAGAACTCGACCGCGGCGACGGCGTTTGCAGATATTTGAGAGGAAATCTTTGCGGGATATACGAGTCGCGGCCGATTTTGTGCCGCGTCGACGAGGGCTATGAAGCGTTTTTTAAGAGCGCTATGAGCAAAGAGGAATACTATGCTCTTAATTACAAAATATGTGAAAAATTAAAAAATAACAAAAAACTATGAATCAAAGGAGGTATTGTTATGCCGATTCCGTTTATTGTCGGCGCGGTTGCGCTCATCGCCGGTGCGGCGGGCATGGGTTCGGGTATCAGAGGCGGAATAAAAATGAAGGACGCCAATGACACAATGAAGATCGCGCAGGAAAGACACAACAAAAATATTGACCGGTTTAAAAACCAAAACAAAAAAACCACGGCGGATATGGATAATGTAGGAAATCTTGAGCTCAATATTTTAAGTAATTTTAAAGAGTTTCAGGACGTTTTCGAAAAGATAAAAAACAGGCCGGAATTTAAAGAGTACAAAAGAGAAGGCGTTAATCTGCCCAAATATGACGGCGAAAAACTGAAGAAAGTTTCGGCTGAAGCCGCGATGCTTATGGCTGCCATCAGCGGAGCGGCTGCGGGAACAGCCGGAGGATTTGCCGCCGCGGGAACCGGCACAGTCGCAACGACTATCTCGCTGAGTACTATGGCGCTTGGCGGCGGCGCTGTAGCGGCGGGCGGCGGAGGCGCGGCGCTCGGCACGGCGGTGCTTGGAGGCGCCACGTTGGGAATCGGACTTTTGGTCGGCGGAATGATTTTCAATTTCACCGGCTCAAAGCTCTCGGACAAAGCCGATGAAGCGTACAGCCAGATGCTCAGAGCTGAGGAAAAAATAGACAAGTCGTGCGAGTATATGCAGGAGCTCAGCGGAGTTTCAAAGGAGTTTCTCGGAGAGCTGAACACGGTCAATGATATCTACGCAAAAAACTTTGCCGCATTAAAAAAGACGGTTTTAACCGACGGTAAAACAGATTGGAACGATTTTACCGGAGATGAGAAACTGACGACCGAAAACACGGTTCTGCTTGTAGCGCTGCTTTACAACATGTGCAAGGTAAAGCTTGTGCTGAAATCCGATAACGAGGACGAGCCGGGAGAGATCAACAAAAAAGAAATCAACGGCAGCATAAACGAGGCGAAAAGGTTTATTGCCGATAAAAACCTGGCGGCGTAAAAATTTTTAAAACAAAGGAGAAAAAACATGTATTTGAATAAATTATCCGGAGAACAGAAAAATTTGTTTCTTGACTTATGTATTCACGCAGCAATGGCTAATAATGTGCTGGCGGACGAGGAAAAAGCGTTAATTGATCAGTATTGCGACGAAATGGATATAAGCTCTCCCAGATACAGCGCCGAAACGTCTGTTGAAGATGTCCGCGCAAAGCTGGCTGAGATCAGCTCTGAACCCGAAAAACGCATAATCGTGCTTGAGATCGCCGCCCTTATGCTCGCGGACAACGAGCACGACGAAAGCGAAAAAGCGTTTATGCGCGAATTAACTCAAAGCCTCGGTATAACCGATGACGAGTATGATAAAATTTTGGATTTTGTCGGAAAAATAATCGGCCTTTATTCCGAGATCAACGAGTTTGTTTTTAATCGGGACTGATAAACAAATATTAAAAGGCAAATTCTATAAGTCTCCGCGGGCGCAAATGCCGCGGGGGCTTCTTTTATTTAGATTCGGGCGCAAATATTTATCTAAATTTAACAATTTATTGTTGATTTTAAGCGCTCGGTATGTTATAATTATTAATAGCGATTATTTGTACGGCAATATCGAAATTATCAGAAAGGCGGAGGAAACTTATGTATTTAAACAGACTTGACGAGAAACAGAAGGAATTGTTTCTTGACCTGTGCATACACGCGGCGATGACAAACGAGGAATTCGACCGCGCGGAAAGAGAGATCATCAACGGCTATTGCAGAGAGATGGGGATTGAAAAGCCGAGATACTCGCCTCAAAAAGGCTTTGACGAGGTTTGCGGCGAGCTTTACGAAAGCTGTTCCGAAAGCGAGATCAAAATCGTCATTCTTGAGACCGCGGCGCTCATGCTGTCGGACAACGTTTACGACGAGAGCGAGCAGCGCTTTATGCGCACCGTCGCCAGAAAGCTCAGACTGAGCCGCGAGGACTACGACAACATTCTGGACCTCGTGAAGCAATTGGCGGATGTGCGCGCGAAGATCGACCGCTATTTTTCAAGATAAACCCGCACACATCACAAGCGGCGATAAACACACCGCGCCACAAGGAGGAATTATCATGATAGCAATCGGCAGCGACCACGGCGGAGTTGTGCTTAAAGAATCAATAAAAGAATTTTTGAAACAAAACGGCTATGAGTTTAAAGACTTCGGCACCAAGCCGGGAGAGCCGATGGATTATCCCGATATCGCGGAGACCGTGGCGAACAGCATTGTGTCCGGAGAGTGCGAAAAGGGAATACTGGTCTGCGGCACCGGCATCGGCGTTTCGATCGCGGCGAACAAAGTAAAGGGCATCAGAGCCGCCCACACCACCGATGTGTTTTCGGCCAAAATGGCGAAGGAGCACAACGACGCACATATAATCTGCCTGGGTGAGCGCATCACCGGCCCGGGCCTCGCGCTCGAGATCGTTAAGGCGTATCTTGAGGCCGAGCACCTGGGCGGCAGACACGGCCGCCGCGTGGACAAGATCACGGCCATCGAAAACAGACAAAAATAATCGCGCATAATTTTTCGCGGTCCCGAATATATCAAGATCGGGAGTGATTTTTATGCGCGAAAAAACCTTGACCGATTTTTTAAGAACCGCCCTTATCCCGGCGCACCGCGTGATGTACGTCTGGGGCGGAGGTTGGGAGGGCAGCGGCGATTTTGGCAGGATCGGGCTTAACCCGAAATGGGAAAGCTTTTACCAAGGCTGCGGCGAAGATTACGATTTTAAAAAGCACAAATTTGAAAAAGAAAAAGGCCTTGACTGCAGCGGCTACGTCGGCTGGGTCATGAGCAACTTTTTGGGCGGCGGAAAATATGTTGCGCCGGCCGACAGCCAAGCCGCGCTTTTCGCCGAGCTCGGCCTCGGCGAATATATAAAAAATCCGTCCGTCTTTCTTGCGGGCGACATAGTATCGGGAAACGGCCACGTTTATATCGCGGTTTCGGAATGCGGTGACAAAAGCCTGATATTGCTCCATTCCAGTCCGCCCGGCGTTCAGCTTTGCGCCGCGTCGGCTATGGGCGAAAAAAGCGAGGCGGCGGCGCTCGTTCAAAAATGCACGCAAAAAAAGTATATTGATTGGCACAAAAAATTCGGACTATGCGTCCGCGGCGGCGAATACACAAAAAACGTGTCGTCGTTTCGCTTTTTCGGCGCCGCCGCTCCCGACCGCGACAACCTGCGCCGAAAGCCGCCCGAGCAAATCCTGAGTGTCCTATTCGGAGATGATTAAAAATGACCGACAAAGTATACTCGCCTCAACAAATAGAATCAATACTGAGGCCCGTGTTTAAAAATCATAACATTAAAAAAGCTGTCTTATTCGGCTCCTACGCCAAAGGCGAGGCGCGCAAAAACAGCGATGTTGATATTATGGTCGACAGCGGTCTGAAAGGGCTGTCGTTTTTCGGTCTGCTCGAGGATGTTTCGGTCTCCCTTGATAAAAACATCGATATGATCGACACGACTCAGATCACGAAAAATTCCGAAATTGATATGGAGATCTCCAAAAACGGGGTGCAGATCTATGGATAACAAAGATAAAAGAATTCTGAACAAAATTATTGAGCACATAACATCTGTTATTGATTACTGCGCCGGCTGTGAAAATCTCAAAGATTTTCAAAATAATCCCATGCGCGTGGAAGCTTGCGTTTTTAATCTAATGCAAATAGGCGAGCTTGCGAAAAACTCGTTATCGGATGACGCAAAAAACAAAATCACAGCCATACCGTGGAAACAAATTTACGGTATGCGGAACAGGATCGTTCACGGATATTCCGGCGTTGATATGAAAATCGTGTGGGATACGATCAATGACGATTTGCCTAAACTCAGAGAACAATTAATTAATATATTATAAGAGGGCGGAAACACCGTCCTCTTAATATCTCTGCGTTACTATTTCATCAGTATCGTTAAAAGCTCGTCGGTATTGTTTGCGATATAGTCCGCGCCGGCGGCCTCCAGCTCGCCTTCGAGCGCGTATCCGTACCGCACGCCGCAGGAGGCGATCCCGCATTTTTTGGCGCCGAGAATGTCGTTCTCACGGTCGCCCACCATTATTATTTTTTCTCTCGGGCAGCCCGATTTTTCTATCGCGTATTCTATGACCTCGCTCTTGGCGTTCCGCGTGCCGTCAAGCTCCGAGCCGCAAAGCAGCCTGAAAAACGGCCGCAGGCGAAACTTTGTCATTATCCGCTCGGCGTATACCCTCGGTTTCGAGGTCGCCAGAACCGGAACGCGGCCGCCGTTTACCAGCGCCCGGAGCAGGTCATATATCCCGTCGTATACCTTGTTTTCAAATATGCCGATGTCCGAAAACCGCTCGCGGTACTTGACGAGCGCCAGCTCCGCCCTGTCGCGGCTGAGGCCGCAAAATTTTTGGAACGAGTCCACAAGCGGCGGGCCGAGAAATTTTTGCAGCGTTTTTTCATCGGGCAGCGGCTCTCCGAGACAGTCGAGCGCGTATTTTATCGAGTTTATTATCCCGTCTTTCGAGTCGGTCAGCGTGCCGTCCAAATCGAAAAATATGTATTTGTATCTCACTTTTACTCGTGGTTCACGTTGTCTTTTACCACAACGTCATGGGCGCCGCCCTCGATTATTGAGACGCTGCTCACCAGCGTCAGTTTGGCCTTGCTCTGGAACTCCGGAATGCTGAGCGCGCCGCAGTTGCACATGGTCGAGCGCACCTTGCTGAGGGTCGTCACCATGTTGTCATGCAGGGAGCCGGCGTAGGGAACGTAGCAGTCGACACCCTCGACGAACGACAGCTTTTTGTCGCCGCCCAGGTCGTAACGCTGCCAGTTTCTGGCTCTGGCGCTGCCCTCGCCCCAATATTCCTTCATATAGCTGCCGTTTACCATGACCTTGTTTGTGGGGCTCTCGTCGAATCTGGCAAAATATCTGCCCAGCATGCAGAAGTCGCAGCCCATAGCCAGCGCCAGCGTGATATGATGGTCAAGAACTATGCCGCCGTCGGAGCAGATGGGGACATAAACTCCGGTCTCCTTGAAATACTCGTCGCGCGCCTCGGCCACCTCGATAACGGCTGTGGCCTGTCCGCGGCCGATACCCTTGGTTTCGCGGGTGATGCAGATACTGCCGCCGCCTATGCCGACCTTGACAAAATCGGCGCCCGCCTCGGCCAGGAACCTGAAACCGTCGCGGTCTACCACGTTGCCCGCGCCGACCTTTACGCTGTCGCCGTAGGTTTTTCTGATATAGTCTATCGTCAGCTTCTGCCACTCGGTGTAGCCTTCGCTGGAGTCTATGCACAGCACGTCGGCGCCCGCCTCGACCAGAGCCGGAACGCGCTCCTCGTAGTCGCGGGTGTTGATTCCCGCGCCCACCACATAGCGCTTGTGCGAGTCAAGCAGCTCGTGGGGA
Organism: uncultured Monoglobus sp.; assembly: GCA_947624775.1. Taxonomy (GTDB): domain Bacteria; phylum Bacillota; class Clostridia; order Monoglobales; family Monoglobaceae; genus Monoglobus. Next base: position 5,712 of record CANQLT010000042.1, on the reverse strand, counting down.
TTTTCCTTGTGTTGCTCGTAGTCCTTTCTGAAAACGAAAGCCACCAGCCTGCCGCTGTCGTTCACGATTGGCAGCGAGTTGAGTTTGTGCTCCCAAAGGATATCGTTGGCCTTTTTGAGCGTCGTGCCCTCGGGCGCGGTGATAAGCTTGTCAAGGGGCGTCATGAAATTTTTGACCTTCTCGTCGGGCGACATGCGCGTCACTCTGTAGTCTCTGCCGGTGACGATGCCGACCAGACGTCCGTTTTTGGTGCCGTCCTCGGTAACGGCGATCGTGTCGTGGCCCCTTTCCTCCTTGAGCGCGACCACGTCGGCCATGGTCTTGTCGGGCGCTATATTGGAGTCGGACTCAACGAAACCCGCTTTGTAGGCCTTGACCTTGCGGATCATCTCCGCCTGCTTTTCTATCGGCTGCGAGCCGAAAATAAATGATATGCCGCCCTCTTTGGCGAGGCCGATCGCCATGTCGACGCCGGACACCGACTGCATGATAGCGGAGACCAGCGGAGTGTTCATCGAGAGGGCGGGCTCCTCCTCTCCCTTGCGGTACTTTACCAAAGGAGTTCTGAGAGACACGTTGGCGGGTATGCAGTTTGAGTCGGAATACCCCGGAACGAGCAGGTATTCGCTGAAAGTGTGTGACGGTTCTTTGTAGTAGTACGCCATAAGTTTTCCTCCTTTTAAAATTTTGTGTTAAACCGCTCCGAAAGCGGCAATAATATCCGTAAATTATATTCGGCGAAAAGCGCGGATGCCGCCGCCGACAAACTCTATTAATTAACTTATAATTTTAACATAAGTTGATTTAAATGTCAAAGAATTATTGCGGGCAGGCGGTAAAATATTTATATCGCGGCAAGATGTCGTTTTGTGTATATTCACAACATAATTTTTGGGCGGATTTTACCGTATAATATATATAGTTTTAGTGGGAAAATGACGGAAATTTTGTTATGTTTTACAAAATTTTTAAAAATGTAAAAATAATTGTAGCATTTTGTCGCACATTGTAGTAAAATATTAGAGTATTATTTAAAATGGATTAATGCACAATATAATCAACTTTTATAAACCGAGTACAAAACATATCTTAAAGATATATAGCGGGTCGGCGAACGCGTTTATACACGAAGAACACGAAAAACAATTAAAAATTTATTATTATAAAAACAGGAGGACAAAACATGAATAAGCAAGAGTTACTTTCAGCTATTTCCGAAAAGTCGGGATTGACAAAGAAAGATTCCGAAGCAGCATTGGCAGCTTTTATCGAGACAGTTCAGGAATCTTTGAAGAAAGGCGATAAGGTTCAGCTTATCGGCTTTGGCAGCTTCGAAGTAAGAGAGAGAGCCGCAAGATCCGGTAAGAACCCCCTCACGGGCGAGCCTATGGATATTCCCGCGGCAAAAGTTCCCGCGTTCAAGGCGGGCCGCGCTCTCAAGGACCTGGTAAATAATAAATAAGCATTTCTTTCTTGCTTGCGCAGCTTCTTCGGGGGGCTGCGTTTTTTATTGTTTTGTTTTGTGATTTCTCTTTTTCAAAACTCCCAAAAAGCTCGTTCTTAACACAATTGTAACAAAATTTTTACATAAACCCACCAAATCGGTATATTTTGAATAAATACTGCTAAAAATCACTTTTGGCGCGCGAATTTAATTGGATAAAATGAAGATTGACATTTTTGCCAAAATGTTGTTTAATATATATGCGGAGGTTAAGCGGTGCCGCTCAGGCAGCCGCTTAAACGGAACAATGCGGCGCGCCGCCTCCTAAACGAGCGCGTTCCGATTTTGATTTGTGATATTTAGGAGGGGATTTATATGAGAGAATTTTCGCATACTGTCACAAACAAATATGAATTGGCTGCAAAACCGGCAATGGACATTATAAGACTGGCGGGAGAACACAATTGCCGAACGTACGTTGAAAGCCGCGACTATGTTACGGATATCGGCAAGCTGTTTATTCTGCTCAGCAGCGGTATTAAAACCGGAGATAAGATCAAGTTTATTACAGAGGGCGCCGACGAGAAGCGCGCCATAGATAAAATCGGAAAATACGTTACAAGCAATATGTGACGGACATAAAATATATTGATTGCCGATTTGTGCAAGCCTAGCGCGGAACTTCCGCGCTCTTTTTTTGCAATTTTTTGTATCCGAGCTTTACAAGCGGGCAAAATCCAAGTATAATATATGTATCTGAATATTTAAACGGGTGATAAAATGAAATACGTTATTTTTGACATGGACGGCGTTATCGTGAACTCCGAGCCCGTGATAATGAAAGCCGCGCTGGACGCTCTCAAAGAGGGCGGCGTTCCCGCGTCGCTCGACGACTTCACCGAGTTTATCGGAGCCGGCGAGGAGCACTTCATAATCGGCCCCTGCGAGCGCGCCGGACGCGATGATCTGATCGAAAAAATAACCGAGAAAATGTTTTTGAAATTTGAAAGCTCGATCGGCGAAATGGAGGTCTTTCCGTCGGCAAAGCCGCTCATCGAGGAGCTTACGCGCCGCGGCCTTATCATCGCGCTGGTGAGCAGCGCGGCGGAGCGAAAGCTCACGGCGTCGCTTAAAGCCGCGGGTATCGAGCAAAAAAATCTCCGCGTGATACTCTCGGGCTCGGACGTGACCGAGAAAAAACCCTCACCCGCGCCCTATCTTCTGGCCGCGGAGCGGCTCGGCGCCGACCCGAGCGACTGCCTGGTGATAGAGGACGCGCTCAGCGGCGTCAGGTCCGCCAAAAGCGCGGGCATGAGCTGCGCCGCGGTGACAACGTCCTTTGACGGAGCCGAGCTTAAATCGGCGGGCGCCGACTTTATATGCGGAGATATTATAGAAATTCTTGATATTATAAATCAGATAAGAGAGTGATAATTATGCTTAAGGCTGTTTACGGCACCGCCGAGCATGACAGCGGCGCCTATTTGCTTGAAAAAATAAAACAGAACATAAGCGGAGGCGCCAAATCCTATATATTGGTCCCGGAGCAGTTCTCGGTTTATACCGAGCGCAAAATTATTGCGGCTCTGGGCGTTTCGGCGCAGAAAAACACCGAGGTGCTGACGTTTTCGCGGCTCTCGAATCTTGTACTGTCGGAACTGGGCCCCCTGCGCCTTAAATACATCGACGGCGCGGGAAAGCAGATCCTGGCGTCGAGGACCATGCAGCTGATCGAAAAAAAGCTGGACTACTTCCGCCCGAACGTTCATCAAAGCGGTTTTTCCGGACTGATGGCGGAGCTTGTGTCGGAATTCAAGCGCTACGGCCACACGCCCGAAGCGCTGCTTTCCGCCGCGGAAAAGATAGGAGACGCGGACAAGACCGAGCTCGGGCGCAAGCTGACAGACATGGCGCTGTTTTACGAGCGGTACGACGAGCTGATCGCCGAGAGCGGAGCGGACGCCGAGGACAATCTCGCCCTGATCCTGCCTAAGCTCAAAGACTGTGATTTTCCGAAAAACTCGCGCCTTTATGTGACCGAGTTCCGCAGCTTCACGCCTCTTGAGACCGCCGCGCTGACCGAGCTTTCCAAAAAAACGGCCGAGACCGAGCTAATACTCTGCTGTGGCGATCCCGAAAAGCCCTCGGACTTGTTCCTAAAGACCGCCGAGACATACAAAAGCATATGCGCGGCGGCCGAAAGCGAGGGCATAGAGATCGGCCGCCCCGAGCCGATAAAGTTCAAAAAAAGCCTGTCTCCCGACATTGAGCACATGATAAAAAACTATTTCGCGCCGCGTCCGAAAAAATACGGGCGTCCCGAGCATGTGCATTTTATGCGGCCCGAAAACACGTTTGAGGAGATCGAGGCGGCGGCCGATATAATACACAGACTGTGCCGCGAAAAGGGCTATAACCAGAGCGACTTTTTGATCCTGGCGAGGAACGCCGAGGAATACAGCTCGATAATGCCCCACGTTTTTGAGGAGCGCGGGATAAACGTGTTTCTTGACAAGCGGCGCGGGCTGACCGAAAACCCGTATCTGCTCTACATATCCGCGGTGCTCGATGTGCTCGCCTCGGGTTTTTCGTATGAGCGGATCATGACGATAGCGAAAAGCGGCTTCTGCCCGGAGCTTAAAACGGACGAGCGCGATATATTCGAGAATTACCTGCTCGCCGCCTGCCCCGGACGCTCCGCTCTGAATTCCGCGGACGAGTGGACATATAATCCGGGAAAGGCGCGCTATGACATGGCGCTTGTGAACCGCGTGAAAAAAATCGTGCTCGACCCGGTGACCGAGCTCAAAAGGTCGATCAAAGGCAGAAAAACCGCCGCGGAGATTGCGGAGGCTCTGCTCAAATTCACCGAAAAGCAAAACAACCTTGACACCATGCAAAACATATGCTCGGATTTTTCAAAAAAAGGCATGATATACCTCGCGGAGGAATATCGAATGGCGTGGAACAGCGTGATTTCGGTGCTGACCGAGATCCGCGATATAACCGGCGATACAAAAATGACCTACGAAAAATTCCGCGAGCTGTTCATCTCCGCCTGCGGCGGCGTGAAGATCGGCGTGTCGCCCCAGACCATAGACGGCACGACGCTCAGCCGAATAGACATGTTCCGCAGCGCCGACACAAAGATCGCCATTGTTTTGGGCATGACCGACGGCGTGTTCCCCAAAAGCCACGGCGGCGAGGGTCTGATCTCCGACGCGGAGCGCCTGCTGCTGAGAGACGCGGGGCTTCCGTTGGCGATGACCGCCTCGGAACGCTCAATAGACGAAAACATGCTGATATACAAGGTGCTGTCCGCCGCCTCGGACGAGATATATTTCTTATCCCCCGCGGCCTCGGGAGCCGAAGCGCTTGATCCGTCGCCCGTGGTTATCAAGCTGAAAAATGATATTTTCGACGCGGATTTTGAGCCCGCGCGCGGAACCATCCCCGAGACGCGCGCCGCCGCGCTGAAACTTCTCAAATCAAAGATAGCCGCGCGAGATGAGGACGACGACACGCGGACGCTTAATAAAATATTCGAAGGCAGCGAAAATCTGAAAAAATACATAGAGCGCCTGAGCGCCGCGGAAAACGGCTATGAGCTCCTCTCAAAGGAGACGGTTGACAAGCTGTACGGCCGCGATATAATGCTCAGCGCGTCGAAGCTCGAAAGGTTCAACGAGTGCGCCTTCAAATATTTTATGAGATACGGCCTGGCCGCGCTGCCAAGGGATATTGCGCGGTTCGACCCGCTCAACATGGGCAACGTGCTCCACGGTACGCTGGAGCGGTACTTTTCAAAAAAGAGAGATTATAACAAGATAACAAAAGCCGAGTGCCGCGGAGAAATTTCAAAAATCGTCAGCGAGCTGGCGATAGGCGACAGCGACATAATGTACCAAAGCTCCGCTTACTACAAATATCTGATAACCAGAATGAGCGGTATCGCGTCCGCCACCGCCTGGGAGACTATAAAATTTTTCAGGGAGTCGGAGTTTCGGCCGATAGGCTTTGAGGTCAGGATAGGCGACGACGGAGCCGTGCCTCCGGTCAGAGTTCACACCGAGCTCGGAGACGCCTCGGTCGAGGGCTTCATAGACCGTGTGGACGGGGCCGAGATCGACGGAAAACAATATATTTGCGTTGTGGACTACAAGTCATCCGAAACCGGGCTCAAAAAACCTCTGGCCGAGGCGGGCGTCAAGTTCCAGCCGCTCGTGTACGCGGGCGCGCTGTGCCGTGACGGCAGCCGAGAGCCCGCG
>CANQLT010000041.1 GCA_947624775.1 uncultured Monoglobus sp. | reverse complement strand
GAGATCCAGCTGGATGCCGCTATGCGCGAGGCTGTCGTCATAAGTTGCTATTTGTCAGACAGCAGTAAATGGGGCGGATATACTTGGCCTTGAGGTACGCGAGGAGAACGGACGCGTGCTGGGCGAGGTCGGAGATGTGATAAAAACCGGCAGCAACGACGTGTACGTGCTCAAAAACACGTTTAACAAAAAGCAGATTTTGATCCCGGTGCTCGATAATGTTGTGCTCGAGACAAATATCGAGGGCGGATATATTGTCGTCCGTCTCATGAAGGGTTTGATCGACGAATGAGGTTTGATATACTGACGCTGTTTCCCGAAATGTTCGAGGCGGTGCTGGGCGGCAGCATAATCGGCAGAGCCGCCTCAAACGGGCTTATCGAGCTGAATTTTGTGCAGATACGCGACTTCGCGTTTAACAAGCACAGGCGGGTCGACCACTATCCCTACGGCGGCGGCCAGGGCATGATAATGCAGGCCGAGCCGATTTTTTTGGCGTACGAGAGCATTGCAGCCGGGCTTGATTATAAGCCGTTCACGGTGTATATGTCGCCTCAGGGAAAAACGCTCAGACAGGGCATGGTAAAGCGCATAGCGAAAAAATACGAGCATATCGTGATACTCTGCGGCCACTACGAGGGAGTGGACCAGCGTGTGCTGGACGAGATAATCGACGCCGAGATCTCACTGGGCGACTTTGTGTTGACAGGCGGCGAGATCGCGGCCATGGCGCTTGTGGACTGTGTGGCGCGTCTGCTGCCCGGAGTGCTCAAGTCGGAAGAGGCGTTCTCCGAGGAGTCGCATTACGGCGGACTGCTCGAGTTCCCGCAGTACACCAGACCCGAAATTTGGCATGATAAGCGCGTGCCCGAGATCCTGCTCAGCGGCCACCACAAAAACATCGAGGCGTGGAAGCGCGAGCAGGCGATAAGGACCACATTCAAAAAGCGCCGCGGCATGCTGAGCCGCGCAAACCTGACCGACGCCGAAAAACAACTGGTGGAAAAACTAAAAAAGAGTGACAAAAAATAAAAATTTAATAAATTTTCACAAAACAGTTGTTTTTTGTCTTTTAATGTGGTAAAATTATTACTATATAGCTATTATTAATCTGAAAAATAGGCGTTATTTTTAACGCCGTGAAAGGTGGTCCAGCGATTATGAAATGTGGAAAATGCGGCGCCGATATCCCCGTGGGCGCTAAGACCTGCCCCGAATGCGGCGCGCCCGCGGTGAGCGCGGATGCGGCGGCGAAAAAATCGGGCGATGATTTTGATAAGGAATACTCAAAAATGTTCTCGGATAGCGCGCCCGAGGAGAATAAATATCAGATAGACGAGGAACTTCGCAAAAAGCGCGAGGCCCGCTATGATGACAGTTTCGCCAACATGACCGATGACGAGAAGATCAAGGCCCTTGAGGCGGCTCGTCTCGCCAGGAAAGAAAAGCGTGAGCGCAAGCAGCAGAAAAAGGCCGAGGGCGGAATATTCTCGTCAATGAAATCGGGAAAATCGGGCAGATCCGAAAGTGCGGACAAGCGTAACCCTCGCGCCGAAAAAAGCGAAATCAAACGAGACTCGGATGCCGCGAAACCCGTTGGAAGTGAAGGAACGTCCAAAGCGCGTGAGAGCGGAGCGGCGAAGAGCCGCCGCAAAAAATTCAAGCCGTCGCCAAAGGCCGGGCTGATCGCGGGCGGTATTCTGGCGGTTTTGGTTATCGCGGTAGTTATCGCGTCGGTTAATATGGCGACAAAAGTTACGGTCGAGATGCCCGAGACGCCGACGGTCTATGCCAAGGGCAACACTTTGTTTTCGGCGTATGACGGCAAAGAGCTCGAGATAAGCGGCAACTTTGTTTCAAGCGAGTACGTTGAGCCGAGCGAGCCCACGGCCACCCCGTCAAGAAGCAACGACGATGATGACGAGGAAGCAACGCCCACGCCCGAGCCGGCGTTTGAGCCTCTGCGCGAGAGGGATATAGTGATATACACGGCCGACGGCATAGGCACATATTTTATAGATAACGCGGACTTTAACAACAGCAAGGGTACTCTTAACTACACCCAAAACGGAAAGAGAAAGAGCACGGTCAAGATAGCCGACGACGTGTACGCCAAAGTCCTTGTCTCGGATGACGGAACCGGCGTTATGTATCTGGTCGGCGCCGACAAGTACGGAAACGGCGGAACCCTTTGGTTCTGGTCGTCTATCACGCAGACCGCGTCGGAGCTGGCGCCCGGAGTTCTGCCCGAGCACTTTGTGTTCGGACAGAACACAAACAGCCTGCTCTATATAAACGAGTATAACAGCGAGTACAACGTGGGCAATCTCCATATGGCGACGGTCGACAAGGGTGTTGTTACGGGAACAAAAGCCGTTGATTCCGACGTTTATGACGTGTTCGGCACCAATCCGAGCGGCAAAGCCGTTGTATACGCCAAGAATTACAACACCGATAATCAGTGCTTTGACTTGTATCTTGAAAAGGCCGACTCGGATGAGAAGGTCATGATAACAGGCGGCTCGAGATGCGAGCCCATATTCTGCGCGGCGTCTGACGGAATGTACGCCGGCGGAACCTACGGCGAGGCCGAGGAATATTATCAGTCGCTTTACTACGTCAGCCTGGCGGGCGGCGAGAAGGAGAGGCTTTCAAACAGCCTGACCGAGCTTGTTTCGATGAGCTCCGACGAACAGGCGGTCGTTTTCAGAAAAGCCAACGCGGAGGGCACGGCGTTTGATTATTATTACGCAAATCTCTCGGGCACCGAGGGCCAGATGCTGGCGCAGAATATCACGGTACTTGACGACGAGGATCACAAGAGAGTTGTCCAGTTTGACATAAATGACGACTTCACAAAGGCCGCGTTTATTCAGGGTTACGACATAGCGAGAGAGTGCGGAGCGCTGTTCTCTGTAGCGATCACCAACGGAGTTGTGGGCAGCGACACCAAAATCAGCGACACGGCTCATTCCTGCGATATAACCCCCGACGGACAGGTTGTCAGATATGCCGACGGTTATGACATCACATGGAACCTTGTGAACCTGAACGCGTGGAGCGGTGAGAAGATAACCGCCCTTGCCGACGAGGTCGGCGCGGGAGCGTTCACGTTTGACAAGAATGGAAATTATATTGTATACGCCAAGAATTACAGTCTTGAGACCAGAACGGGAGACGTGTACTGCGTGAGCAACAAGGGCAAGACCCGCGAGGTCGTTAAGGGTGTAAGCTCATACGGTCTCAAGAATAACGGCGACATAGTTTACTACAACAGTAACGGCGGCACTACTTCGTTTGAGCTGTTCCGCACACGTGACGACGGCAAAAAGGCAAAGACGGTCGACATGGACGTGACCGAAGTGGTTGTGTATTAAATAAGGCGGTTTATGGAAAAAGGCGTAAATAAAAAAATCGGAATAATGGGCGGAACTTTTGATCCGCCCCATTTCGGACATTTTGTGATAGCCCAGGCAGCTTTTGAGCAGTTGGGTCTTGACAAGGTGGTTTTTATTCCCAACGGCAAGATCGTCTATAAGGACACGCGAGACGAGGCGCAGAGCCGCCACAGGTTTAATATGCTCAGAACTGTGATCGAAAGCAATCCGGATTTCGAATTGTCGGACATTGAGATCTGCCGCGCCGGGACCTGCTACACGGCGGACACCCTGACGCAGCTCAAGCGCGGGGAGTATAAGGACGCGGAGCTCTATTTCCTGGTGGGCGCCGACTCGCTTGATTATATGGAAAAGTGGTACAGACCCGATGTTATTTTTAAGCTGTGCACGGTGGCCGCGGCGGAGCGGCCCGGCTTTGACAAAAGCGATATTGATAAGAAGATAGGCGAGCTGACCGAAGCCTTCGGAGCGAAGATCGAAAAAATCTCGATCCCGCTTATCGGAGTTTCGTCGACTATGCTGAGACAGAAGCTGGCGGCTGGTGAGTCGATCCGATATCTCACGCACGACAGCATAATTGAATATATAGAGAGACACGATCTTTACGGAGGTGGATAAAATGGCGGAAGAACTGAGCGCGATCGGTATTGACGACATTAAGGCGGAGCTGAGAAAGATACTCAGCAAAAGACGTTACGTGCACTCGCTCGGCGTTGCGGGCGAGGCGGAGAAGCTGGCGCGCAGGTACGGCGCCGATCCCGCCAAGGCATATCTGGCGGGGCTGGTTCATGACTGCGCCAAAGAATATCCGCCCGAGGAAATGGAAACGATACTCAAAACCGAGTACGGCGTGGCTGTCGATTCTATGTCGAGGATCATGCCGAAGATACTCCACGGGCCTCTTGGCGCCTGCGACGCGCAGCGCAAGTTCGGGATATACGATCCCGATATTCTTGACGCGGTGAAGTACCACACCACCGGGAAGGGCGGCATGCGTCTCTTGACTAAGATAATTTACATAGCCGACTATATCGAGCCGAACCGAGATTTTGACGGAGTCAAGGAGCTGCGCGAAATGGCGTACGACAATATAGACGAGGCGATCATCCACGGCATCGACGAGACGATAAAGGACCTTATACGGCGCGGTCTGGTTATCCACCCCGACACGATGCACGCCCGCAACGACCTTATCATGAAACGCGAATAAAACGACGCGCCCAAGGAGACGGATTATGAGAAAAAAATCACCTTTTGTCAGAGTATTGTCGGCGGTTGTGCTGATAGCGTTTATCGTAATTGGTTTTTTTGCCGGACGGACGTTTATCGGAGACAACGCGCCGTCGCGTCTGACCGACGTTACAAATATTTTGGTGGCGGGCGTGGACGTGGACGGCTACAGGACCGACCTTATACTCATGGTCCAGGTGAACACTATCGACAACAAAGTTAGTATTCTGCAGATCCCCCGCGACACGAGGGTGAGCAACAACAGAAACGACAAAAAGATAAATTCGGCTTATTTTTCGGGCATCGACACGCTCAAAAAAGAGGTCAGGAGCGTGACCGGGCTTTATACCGATTTTTTCGCCACGATAACCTTTGACGCGTTCAAGGAGATTGTGGACGCGCTGGGCGGCGTGACGATAGACGTGCCGATCGACATGAACTACCACGACCCCGTGCAGGGCCTCACGATAGAGCTTGATGCCGGACGGCAGAGGCTCAACGGCGAGAAGGCGATGATGTTCATGCGCTTCCGTAAGAATGACGACGGCACGGGTTATCCGATGGGCGACATAGACCGCAACAAGGCTCAGGCGGAGTTTTACTCGGCGGTCATGAAAAAGACTATGAGCCCGATCGGAGTGCTGAAGGCGCCGTTTTTATACAGCGCGGTGATGAAAAACACTACCACCGACCTCAACAACCGCGAAGTGCGGCAGCTGATGCTCAGGGTGTTTAAGATAGGCAGAAAGAATATCGGCATATACCAGCTTCCCGGAGATTCGGAATACCGAGGCGGAGTTTCGTATTTTATCTGCGATGAGGACGAGACCGAGGAGCTTATAGACGAGAATTTTAAGCATTAAAACGCGCGTGCGCGAATACATAAAATTGAAAGGAGAAGGCTATGGCCAGCAAGAATGAAGTTGTAAACAAAATAGTAAAAATACTCGACGGCAAAAAGGGCCGCGACATCGAGGTTATCGATATATCTGCCCTCACCACCATGACCGAGTATTTTATAATTGTCACAGGCGGCTCCGACACCCAGGTCAAGGCGCTGTGCGACAATCTGGAGGAGGAGCTTGAAAAGGACGGAATAACCCCCACCAACAAGGAGGGCTACCGCACCGCTCAGTGGATCCTTCTGGGTTACGACGACGCGGTTGTGCATATTTTCAGAGAGGAAACAAGGGAGTTCTACGGCCTTGAAAGGATCTGGAAGGACGGCGTGAAAGTTGACATCTCGGATTTAATTTCGTAAATTTATAAGAAAAGAGGATTTGATTTTGAAGTACGATTCTAAAACAATTGAGGAAAAATGGCAGAAGATCTGGCAGGAGACCGGAGAGTTTGACATCACGGAGGATACCGACAAACCCAAGTACTACGCGCTTGAGATGTTTCCCTATCCCTCGGGCAATCTGCACATGGGCCATGTGAGAAACTATTCAATAGGCGACGTTGTGGCCAGATACAAAAAAATGCAGGGCTATAACGTGCTGCATCCGATGGGCTGGGACAGCTTCGGACTGCCCGCCGAGAACGCGGCGATCAAGCATGGAGCGGACCCCGCTGACTGGACATGGTCGAATATAGACAACATGAGAAAGCAGCTCAAGCGGCTGGGTTTCAGCTACGACTGGGACCGCGAGGTTGCCACGGCTAAGCCCGATTATTATAAGTTTACCCAGTGGATGTTCGCGCAGCTTTACAAGCACGGCCTGGCGTACAAAAAGAAGTCGTACGTTAACTGGTGCCCGTCCTGCGCGACGGTGCTGGCGAACGAGCAGGTCGTAAATGGCAAGTGCGAGCGCTGCAAGAGCGAGGTTGGAAAGAAAGATCTGGAGCAGTGGTTCTTTAAGATCACCGACTATGCCCAGAGACTGCTTGACGATATCGAAAAGTTGGGCGGCTGGCCCGACAAGGTCAAGTCCATGCAGACCAACTGGATAGGCCGCAGCGAGGGCGCCGAGGTAGATTTCAAGATAGACGGCAGCGACGAGACGCTGACGGTATATACCACAAGGCCCGACACGATATTCGGCGTGAGCTACATGGTTATCGCGCCCGAGCATCCGCTGGTCGAAAAACTGATAGCGGGAAAAGAGACTGAGGCCGAGTGCCGCGCGTTTATAAAAAAAGTGCAGCACCAGAGCGAGATCATGCGCTCCGCCACCGACACCGAGAAGGAGGGCGTGTTCAGCGGGACGTATCTGATACACCCGTTCACGGGCGACAAGATCCCGCTGTATCTGGCGAACTATGTGCTGCTTGACTACGGCACGGGCATAGTTATGGGTGTTGCCGCTCACGACCAGCGCGATTTTGAGTTCGCCAAAAAGTATGATCTGCCGATAAGGATTGTAATTCAGCCCGAGGGTCAGAACATGAAGTCCGAGGATATGACCGAGGCGTTTGCCGCCGAGGGCATCATGGAAAACTCGGGCGAGTTTAACGGAATGAATAACAAAGACGCCATCAAGGCCATAACCAAATGCCTTGAGGAGCGCGGGATCGGCCGCGGCAAGGTCAATTTCCGCCTGAGAGACTGGCTGATCTCCAGACAGCGTTACTGGGGCGCGCCGATACCGATCGTGTACTGCGACAAGTGCGGAGAGGTTTTGGTGCCCGACGATCAGCTTCCGGTCATCCTGCCGCAGAACGTCAAGTTCACGGGTCAGGGACAATCGCCTCTCAGCGAGTGCGAGGAATTCGTTCACACCACCTGCCCCAAGTGCGGCGGCCCCGCCAAGCGCGAGACCGACACGATGGACACATTCGTTTGCTCGTCGTGGTACTATCTGAGATACTGCGACCCGCACAACACCGAAATGCCCTTTGACAAGGCCAAGACCGACTACTGGATGAATGTAGATCAGTATATCGGCGGCGTTGAGCACGCTATACTGCATCTGCTCTACGCAAGATTCTTCACAAAGGCGCTGCATGACTTCGGCTATGTGAGCTGCGACGAGCCTTTCGAGAACCTGCTGACGCAGGGCATGGTGCTCAAGGACGGAACCAAGATGTCAAAATCTCTGGGCAACGTTGTGAGCCCCGAGGAGATCGTGGATAAGTACGGCGCCGACACCGCTCGTCTGTTTATCATGTTCGCGGCTCCGCCCGAGCGCGACCTCGACTGGAACGACACCGCGGTCGAGGGCTCCTACAGATTTTTGAACCGCGTTTGGAGAGCGGTCGAGGACCTGAAGGACTGCGTGACCGACGAGAAGCCCGACGCAGAGAGCTTAACCGCCGACGAGAAAAAACTGCGTCTGGCGGTCCACAGCGCGATCAAAAAGGTGACCGCCGACTGCGACAGATTCAGTTTCAACACGGCGATCAGCGCTATTATGGAGATGGTAAACGCGCTGTATTATTATAAAGAGCACACGCCGAAGGACGGCTTAAACAAGCCCGTCGTTTCCGAGGCGGTAACATCGCTTATCGTTATGCTTTCGCCCTTTGTGCCGCATATCGCGTGCGAGATGTGGGAGATGATCGGCAAGACCTCGAATCTGGCGGTCGAGAGATGGCCCGAGTATGACGAGAAGGCTCTCGTTGTTGACGAGATTGAGATCGTGCTCCAGATCAACGGCAAGATAAGAGACAAAATAATGATCAGTCCCGACCTGACCCGCGAGGAAATGACGGAGCTGGCAATGAGCAACGACCGTATCAAAGAACTGACCGAGGGCAAGCAGATAATAAAATGTATCGCGGTGCCCAAAAAGCTGATAAACGTGGTCGTTAAATAAATAATGCAAGGAGAACAAGCGCCGGCGCCTTTTGCCGGCGTTTGCGTAAAGGGTTTATGAACAGATTCAGGAAAAGGAAAAAAAGAAGGCGGCGCAAAATTATAGTAATTCTGATTATTGCCGCGCTGCTGGCAGCTTTTCTGGTGCCGTATTGTCTGGAGCCGGGCATACCGGTCCTGATGTATCACTGTATCGCCGAGGAGCCGCGGACGGGCGACGAGAATCTCTACTGCCGCCCGGCGCAGCTTGAGGAGCAGTTTGACTATTTAAAGCAAAACGGATACACCACGCTTTTCGCCGAGGAATACGAGAAGGCTTACGGCGCGCACAAGCCCGTGATCCTAACGTTTGACGACGGATACGAGGATTGCTATACCGAGCTTTATCCGCTGCTTAAAAAATATGATTTCAAAGCCACGATCTTTATGGTGGGAGATTATATCGACAAAGACGGCTATCTTTCCTCCGAGCAGATAAGGGAGATGGCAAAGAGCGGATATGTGAGCGTGCAGAGCCACACCGCGCATCATGTTGATCTGGCGTCGATGAGCGATGAGGAGCTTGACGGCGAGTTCAGGGAATCCTGCGCCAACCTGGCAAAGGCGACGGGAAAAAACGTCACCGCGATCTCTTATCCGGGCGGATACTTTAACGACGAGGTGCTCAGGCAGACAAAGAGGTATTTTACATACGGCTATGCCATTGACACGAATAAATATTCAAAAAGCAACCACTACGAGATATCAAGGGGCGGCGTTTTCCGCAACACGACCCTTGAGGCCTACAAGCGCGCCATCGAGACCTATTCCCAAAGCCGCATAGTGCGCGATTGGCTGAAGATTTATTACAAGATATTTGACTGAAAAAACGCTTAAAAGCGCCTCCGCCGAGGCGGAAGCGCTTTTAATACAGGCCGTTTGAGGGGCACATATTTGTTTGGTAATTGTTTTGTAAAGGAGAAAGTGTATAATAATACATTTGTCGGCTCTGTTTAGCGGTATACAGAACCTCTCTAAAAACCCCAAACGGCCAAAACAAAAGGCGCTCACCAATAAAGGTGAGCGCCTTTGCTCATGAAAATATTATACAACCTTTAAAACGATTTGTCAACCTAATTCAATCGAATATTTAACAAATATTTTTTGCCCGAGCGGTTTTTATTCGTCAAATTTCCGATTTTGTCGTTATTGCTTACGCGGACATGCGTTCGAATTTTTGTTTAACGCTCTCGATCTTCGACTGCTCGGCCTGCTCGGAGGGGTACCAGCCCTTTTCGGCCATTCTCTTATAGATGGTGTCCTGAGTCGCCAGCGAGCTGTTGAGCGCGGTGCAGAACGCCTTGTGCACGTCCTCGGTCGACGATTCGATCGTTCCGTGCATAAACAGGTCGCACACGCCCTTTTCAAGCTGCAAAATGTTTTCCATCAGGTCTTTGTCGGTCATGTTGTTTTGTGTAGATTCGCTCATAAAATTCACTCCTTTTTAAAATTTCTCTCATCAGCCCAGAAGTCCGTAAAAGTTCTGAAAAGTCTCTCTGTGTTGGTCCACCAGTTTGTTTACGTAGCTTTTAAGCTCGGGGTCGTTTATCTGTCCCGCGAGCGCACGGCAGTTGGTCTCGAAAAATTTTTCGTGGCCGAGCGCGTCCTCAACGTAAAGCAGTTCTTTTGTCGTCATATTATCACCTCCGAATACAGTTTTTCCCAAACGATAAAAAATATCCCGCAAATTTAAAAATAGTTTACGTTTATGTGACAAATCAATTAACATCTTTACAAATTTAATCTCATAATATATAATGTTTGTGTCAAAATACGGTTAGTAAATACCGACAGGGAGAGGATATATATGCGTTGTATGTATTGCGGCTCGCGTGACAGCAAGGTCGTGGATTCGCGCTCGACCGACGACGGCACTGCCATAAGACGCAGACGCGAGTGCCTAAACTGCGGCAAGCGTTTTACCACATATGAGAAGGTGGAAAGTGTTCCGATAATCGTTGTGAAGAAAGACAAATCAAGACAGAGCTTTGACAGAGACAAATTGGAGCGTGGAATCCTGAGCGCCTGCGCCAGCCGACCCGTGCCGATGCAGACCGTCGATGCCATGGTGAGCGAGATCGAGAGCAGGCTCCATAACTCGCTTCAGCGCGAGGTGTCGAGCGAAAAGATAGGCGAGATGGTTATGGAAATGCTGCGCGATATCGACGAGGTGGCTTACGTGCGTTTCGCCTCGGTTTACAAACAGTTCAAGGACATAGAAACGTTCCAGGAGGAGCTGAAAAAACTGACAGAAAAGCGCGGATAAAAAGGATTTTTTCAAAAAATTCCTTTAAAAACCCTTGACAAATCAGGGGTTTTGTGGTAACATATTTATGTTGTATGTAGAATATCGGCTAAAGAGTGAGGGAGACCTCACTCTTTAGTATTGAAAGGTTGGTATTATGCAATTAAGCAAAACCGAAAAAATCGTATATGATCTTGCATTAAAGCCCGCCGCGGACAGCGGTCTTGAGATCTATGATGTGGAGTTCGCCAAGGAGGGCGGCGCCCGCTTTTTGAGAATATTTCTGGATAAGCCGGGCGGGATCAGCATCGACGAGTGTGAGGATTATTCGCGCAAGATCGGCGAGATCCTTGATAAGCGCGACCCGATACCGCAGAATTATTATCTCGAGGTGTCGTCTCCGGGAATAGAGCGGAGACTGCGCCACAGAGAGCATTTTGAAAGAGCGGTCGGCGAGATGATTGATGTTCATTTGTACAAGGCGTTAAACGGGAGCAAGCTGCTCACCGGAACGCTGGTTTCGATAGATGATGAAAATAATTTAACCGTTGACACAGGCGGTGAGGAAATAACGATACCGAGAGCGGACGCGGCGAGAGCCAATATTCACTTTGATTTTTAGGCGTCTTTGCCGCCCGCGCAAAACTAAATAAAGAGAGGATGTTTCAGAAAAATGAGTTCAGAGCTTTTTAACTTATTGGATGAGATCGAGGAGGAAAAAGGCATAAGCAAGGACATTGTGCTTGACGCGCTGTCCAGCGCGCTGATTTCCGCCTACAAAAAGAATTTCGGAGCGGTCTCGGATATAAACGTGAAGTATTCCGAGGATGGCGACATAAAGATCTACGCGAGAAAAAATGTCGTTGAGGAAGTGGAGGACAGAGAGACCGAGATATCGGTGCTGGACGCCCGCGACATAAAGCCCGAGTACGAGGTGGGCGACGTTGTGGAGTTCGAGGTGACTCCCTCGTCGTTCGGCAGGATTGCGGCTCAGACCGCGCGGCAGGTTGTTTTCCAGAGGATCCGCGAGGCCGAGAGAGAAAAGATGGTCGACGAGTACAGCGGACGCGAGAACAACATCGCCAACGCTATCGTCAGAAAGATCGACCGCAGAAACGTTATGCTGGATATCGACGGCACCGAGTCGGTGCTGATGACAAACGAGCAGGTAAAGCACGACAATTACAAGGTCGGCGAGCGCTACAAGGTGTTCGTTGTGGAGATAGCCGACAGCGTGAAGGGCGCTCATCTGGTCGTTTCGCGCTCTCACCCCGGACTGGTAAGGTGTCTTTTTGAGCTTGAGGTCCCGGAGATAGCGCAGGGCATTATCGAGTTCAAGGGAATCTCCCGCGAGGCGGGCTCCAGGTCAAAGATCGCGGTGGCGTCCACAGTCAATAATGTTGACCCTGTGGGCACCTGCATAGGTCCCAAGGGCATGAGGGTCCAGAATGTTATCGACGAGCTGCGAGGCGAGAAGATAGACATAATCAGATACAGCGACGATCCGGCGGAGTTCGTGTCAAACGCGCTGAGCCCGGCGGAGGTCGTTTCGATAAACGTTTTGCCCGACGAAAAGATGTGCAAGGTAGTGGTTCCCGAGAGCCAGCTTTCGCTCGCCATAGGCCGCGAGGGTCAGAACGTTCGTCTGGCGGCGCGTCTCACTGGCTGGAAGATAGACCTCAGCTCATTGCCCGACGATCAGATCGGCGAGGAGGGCGAAAATAACGCTTCGTCCGAAGAGGACATGGAAAGCGAGGTCGCCGAGATACTCGGCAGGGATCAATAATGCCGATAAGAATGTGCGCGGCGTGCAGGGGCCGCTTTGAAAAGCGGGAGCTTATTCGCATTGTGGAGACCGCGGACGGAGGTATCCGCGTCGACAAAGCGCAGAAGGCACAGTGCCGCGGACTGTATATATGCGGCGGCTGCCTGCCCGACGCTCAAAGAAAAAAAGTCCTTGAGCGGAATTTTCGGCGGAAGATCAAGCCGGATGTATACGACAGACTGAGAGCGGAGGCGGCCGAAAATGGATAATTTCGAAACGCGCGGTCTTAAAAATCTGCTGGGTTTCGTGGGGCTCTGCATGAGAGCCGGAAAGCTGGCAGCCGGAGACGGAAGGACCGCCGAGGCCGTGAAAAGAAACAAGGCGCATTTGGTATTGATGAGCGACGACGCGTCGGAAAATACCGTTAAAAAATACAGGAATATGTGCGAGAGCAGGGGGATCCCGATTATCACTCTTTGCGGGCGCGGCAGATTCGGGGCCGCGATCGGCAGAGAATACGCGGTGACAGCCGCGGTGACCGATAAAGGGTTCGCGGATCGCATAACAGAGTTAGCAGAAAGGGTTGATGTAAATAATGGAAAAAATACGAGCTTATGAGTTATCCAAGATTTTCGGTTTTCCGAGCAAGGATATCGTGAAAATACTGCACGATTACGGCGTTTCGACCAAGAATCACATGAGCGCCCTAAACGAGTATGAGCTGGACGTGATTTTTGAGTATCTCACCCAGAAAAATATGGCAAAAAACTTCTCGGTTATAGAGAAGAAGGTTAAAAAGGAGCAGCCTCTGCGCAAAAAGCAGGACAAAGGCGAGACTCAGGAGGTCGAGCGCGACTTCGCGCCCATGACCGAGATCGAGATCGGCAGAAAGACCAGAACGGTCGACACCAGAGTCAACAATGTCGATCTTGACCGCATAGACGATGAGAAGATAGAGGAGCTCATACCCGAAAACGTCAAGCAGGGCGACAAAAAGCAGAAGATAAACCAGAAAAAGAAACAGCAGCAGCGCCAGCAGCACAGCACAAAGCAAAAGCGCAAGCCCGAAAATGTTTTCAAAAAGGTTGAAAAGAAAAAGAAAAAAGAAGAGCCGATCCATGTTCTCATACCGAACGAGATCACCGCGGGCGAGCTCGCGAGCAGAATGAAAAAATCTCCCGCCGAGATAATCAAAAAGCTGATGCTTTTGGGAATCATGGCGACGGTCAACGAGACTATCGACTTTGACACCGCCTCGCTCATAGTTGAGGAAATGGGCGGAACCTACGAAAAAGAAATAATTCTCACCGAAGAGGAAAAACTATTTGATGACTTCGAGGATTCACCCGAGCAGCTGAAGCCGCGCTCTCCGGTCGTTGTGGTCATGGGCCACGTCGACCACGGAAAGACGTCGCTGCTCGACGCCATAAGGCACACCAACGTGACCGAGGGCGAGTTCGGCGGAATCACGCAGCATATCGGCGCTCACCGCGTCCGCGTGGGCGACAAGAAAATAACCTTCCTCGACACGCCCGGACACGAGGCATTCACCGCGATGCGCGCGAGAGGCGCGCTGGTGACCGACATAGCCATATTGGTCGTGGCGGCCGACGACGGCATCATGCCCCAGACGGTCGAGGCGATAAACCATGCGAAAGCCGCGAACGTTTCGATAATCGTGGCGATAAACAAAATAGATAAAGAAGGCGCCAATCCCGAGCGCGTGAAACAGGAGCTCATGGAGCACAACCTGGTTCCCGAGGAATGGGGCGGCGATACGATCTGCGTCGAGATCTCGGCAAAGAAAAAGCAGAACATCAAGCAGCTGCTTGAGATGGTGCTGCTTGTGGCAGAGATGAAGGAGCTTAAGGCCAACCCCGACAGAAAGGCCAAGGGCACGGTAATAGAGTCGCAGCTTGACAAGGGCCGCGGTTCGGTAGCGACCGTTCTGGTCCAGAACGGAACTTTGCGGGTGGGCGATCTGGTGGTTGCCGGAACCGCGATGGGCAGAGTGCGCGCCATGAACAACGACAAGGGCAAGTCGGTCAAAAAGGCCGGCCCCTCGATACCTGTCGAGATACTGGGCCTTTCAGAGGTACCCGAGGGTGGCGACGAGTTCTATGTTGTAAACGACGAGCGTCGCGCCCGCGCGGTCGTTGAGAACCGAAAGTTCAAGGAGAAGCAGGAGCGCTTGACGGCGAATACCGCTATCTCGCTCGATAATCTGTTTGAGCATATCGAGGCGGGCAAGATGAAAGAGCTCAACATAATCGTCAAGGCCGACGTTCAGGGCAGCGTGGAGGCGGTCAAGCAGTCGCTTGAGCGTATCTCAAACGACGAGGTGCGCGTTTCGGTTATCCACGGCGCTGTGGGCGCCATAACCGAGTCCGACGTTATGCTCGCCAGCGCGTCAAACGCTATCATAGTGGGCTTCAACGTTCGTCCCACGGCGGGCGCCAGCGCCGCGGCCGAGGATTCGGATGTCGATCTGCGCATGTACCGCGTGATCTACGACGCGATAGAGGATATAGAAAAGGCCATGAAAGGTATGCTTGAGCCCACGTTCCGCGAGGAGATCACAGGACACGTGGAGATCAGGACCACGTTCAAGGTTTCGGGCGTGGGCACAATCGGCGGCGCCTACGTCACCGACGGAAAGATCAGACGCGACAGCCTTGTGCGCGTGGTGCGCGACGGAATCGTTATCCACGAGGGCGAGCTCGCCTCGCTCAAGAGATTTAAGGACGACGTCCGCGAGGTAAACGCCGGTTACGAGTGCGGCCTCAGCATCAGCAATTATAACGACATCAAGGACGGAGACGTTATTGAGGCGTATATTATGGCGCAGGTGGAACCCGAGTAAATTAACCGGAGGAAAATATATGGCAAATTACAGCAGAACCGACAGGGTCTCCGAGGAGATAAAGAGAGAGCTTTCGTCGATAATACGCGAGCTCAAGGACCCGAGGATACCGCAGATGATATCGGTGGTATCGGTGCGGGTAACCAAGGACTTAAAGTACGCGAAAGCGGGCATCAGCGTTATGGGCGATGAAAAAGTCAAAAAAGACGCGTTCGCGGCGCTCAAAAGCGCGGGGGGCTATATCAGAAAAGAGATCAGCCGCCGCGTCAATCTGCGGCAGACTCCCGAATTCACCTTTGTGGAGGATGACAGCATAGAGTATGGCGCCCATATCAGCCAACTTCTGCGGGACCTGTAAACCGATTTGAGAGGTAGTTAAATGTTTAAACAGCTTATACCGATTTTAGAAAATTCATCCAAGGTGGGTATGTTCGTGCATACCCACCCCGACGGCGACGCGATGGGCAGCGCGTACGCGCTCAGTCTCGCGCTCAACCGCATGGGCAAGCGGACGCGGGTTTTTCTGCCCGAGCTGCCCGACGCTCAGGCGAGCGCGCTGGTTGTCAGAGGCGATGATCTATCGCTTGAGATCGAGGACTGCGACCTTTTGGTGGCGCTTGACTGCGCCGATTCCCAAAGGCTTGACGTTTTTAAAGAGGCGTTTTTGAGCCACCCCAACACGGTCGCGATAGATCACCATATCACGCACAAGATATTCGCCAGCAGCTGCACGGTGTTCACCGCGATATCCTCGACCTGCGAGCTTATCTATATGCTGCTTCGGGAGATGGGAGCGGAGATCACCCGCGACATCGCGACGAATATCTATATCGGCCTTGTGACCGACACGGGGAATTTCAAATACACCAACGTGACGGGCAATACTTTGAGGACGGCCGCTGCTCTGATAGACGTCGGAATAGACTTCGCGCGAATGTCGCGTGAGCTGTTCACAACCAAGTCGATCGGATATTACAATCTGATGCGCACCGCTCTTGAAAAGCTCAAGATTATCTGCGGAGGCAGAGCCGCGGTGGTTTATATTTCGGATGAGGACCTCGCTCGCGCGGGCATAACCGAGTCGGAGACCAACGGGATCGTGACTATTCCGGGCAGCGTTGAGGGCATCGAAGTCGGAGTGTACATAAGACGGCGCAGGGGCGGAGAATACAAAATCAGCCTGCGTTCGAACGAATATGTTGACGTGGCGGAGCTTGCGGCCGTGTTCGGCGGCGGCGGACACCATCACGCCAGCGGCTACAGCGTGTTTGACAAGAGCGTTGACGAGATCGTGGAAGAGCTTTCAAAGGAACTTGATAAAAGATGGCGCAGCTGAGCGGAATAATAAACGTGTATAAGCCGCCCGGCATGACTTCCCATGATGTGGTGAACCGTCTCAGGCGGCTGCTTGGCACGAGAAAAATAGGCCACACAGGCACTCTCGACCCTGACGCCGAGGGCGTGCTCCCGATGTGCGTCGGGCGAGCCACCAAAGCCGCGGATATGCTGACCGCGTCGGATAAGGAATATATCGCGCGCGTCACGCTTGGCAGCGCCACCGACACGCAGGATTCCTCGGGGAGGCCGATAAAGACCGCCGACATGAGCGAGTTTGAGCTGACCGAGGACGATATAAAAACGGCGGCGCGAAAATTCATTGGCGATATAAGCCAGGTGCCGCCCATGTATTCGGCGATAAAGGTAGGCGGAAAAAAGCTCTACGAGCTGGCACGGCAAGGCGTTGAGGTCGAAAGAAAGCCACGGGCGGTCCATATATCCGATATTGAAATTATAAACTGCGAGCCTAAAGACGGGGTTCGCGAGTTTTCCATGCGGGTCTCGTGCTCAAAGGGCACGTATATCAGAACGCTCTGCGAGGATATCGGCGAGGAGCTCGGCTGTTTCGCCCATATGTCCGGCCTTAAACGGACAAGGAGCGGCAGATTCGCGGCCGCCGAAAGCTATACTTTAGAAGAGATCGCCGAAATGCAAGAGAGCGGCGATATGTCATTTTTAACGCCGACCGACGCGGTTTTTGAGGAATACAATGCGGTCGCGCTCGGCGCCAAGGCCGGCGCTATGGTCAGAAACGGCGTTAAAGTTCACGCGCCCGAAAACACCGAGGAGGGCGGAATTTACAGAATATACGACGAAAATAATAATTTCCTCACGCTCTCAAGGCGTGAAAATAACAGATTTACGATTTTAAAGACGTTTTACTAAAGGAGTTTATATATGGAGTATTACGCTCAGGACGAGTGGTTCAACAGACATGACCTTGACAATTTAAGACTTAAAAACACCGCGGTCGCTCTCGGGGTGTTTGACGCCATGCACCTGGGACACCTTGAGATAGTGGACACGGTCGTGAAATACGCCCGAGAAAACGGTTTGAGGTCCGCGGTGTATATGTTCCGCAACATACCCAAAAGCGTGATAACCAACACCGACATAAAAAACGTGAACCTTTTTAAAAAGCGGCTCAGGATACTTTACGACCGAGGCGTCGATATCGTGATAGCCGAGCGGTTCACGCAGGAATATATGAAAATACCCTACACCGAGTTTGTGGAAAAATATCTTGTGGAAAAGTTCGACGCCAAGTTTGTGTGCGCGGGCTTTAATTACCACTACGGCTTTCGCGGCAAGGGCAACACCGAGAACCTCAAAGAGCTGTGCGGAAAGCACGGCATAAAGGTTCGCATAGCCGAGTGCAAAAGCCTCGACTGCCCGGTGTCCAGCACGCTGATACGCCAGCTGATAGCCTCGGGCGAGATGGAGGAGGCGGCGGTGTATCTGGGCAGGTATTTTTCGGTCACACGTCGGGTGGAGCACGGAGCGGGCCTCGGCCACCGCATAGGTTTCCCGACCGCCAACATAAGGCTGCCCGACTTCCATGTGGTGCCCAAGTTCGGCGTGTACATAACCCGCGCCAAGGTCGGCGGCAAGTGGCACCGTGCGATAACAAATGTGGGCGGCAAACCCACGGTCGGTACCAACGAGCCCAGCATAGAAACGTATATCTTTGACCACGAGGGCGATCTGTACGGCAAGGAGATAGAGATCGAGTTCCGCAAATTTCTGCGCCCGATCGTCAAGTTTGGCGACGTAAAGGAGCTTGAGGCTCAGCTTGAGCGCGACAAAAAAGCCGCGCTTGAATATTTCGAGAAAGAAGAGATTTGAATTTGAACAAAACCAATACAAAAAGTTATGAAATGGACATGTGCAGCGGCCCCATACTCAAAAAGATGCTGCTGTATTCCGCGCCTCTTATGGCAAGCGGCGTGCTCCAGCTCATGTTCAACGCGATGGACATCGTGGTGGTGGGCAAATTCGCGGGAGACAATTCTCTGGCGGCGGTTGGCTCCAACACCTCGATCATCGGTCTGATAACCAATTTGTTTATCGGTCTGTCGGTTGCGACCAACGTTATGATAGCCAGATTTTTCGGCTCCAAGGACGTCAAGGCGCTGACAAGAACGGTGCATACCTCGATGCTGCTCAGCCTGCTGAGCGGTATTTTACTTACGGTGATAGGCGTGGGCGGAGCCAAGTGGATACTTGAACTCATGCAGACCCCCGCCGAGGTGCTGCCTCTGGCGGTGCTGTATCTCAGGATTTATTTTCTGGGCATGACCGCCACGATGATATATAACTTCGGCAGCGCCATACTGCGCGGCATAGGCGACACGCGTCGGCCCCTATATTTTCTGATAACCGCGGGCGTCATAAACGTGGCGCTGAATCTGATCTTTGTTATCATATTCAAGATGGACGTGGCGGGCGTCGCTCTGGCGACCGTTATATCCCAGTGCGTTTCTGCGTATATGGTGACACGCTGTCTGATGCGCGAAAAGGGCGCGATACGCCTTCACCTCAAAGCCCTCAGGATAGATAAGGATAAGCTTCTGACGATATTCAGGATAGGCCTGCCCGCGGGCTTTCAAGGCATAATGTTCTCGATATCAAACGTTATTATTCAGTCGTCGGTCAACTCGTTCGGCCCGATAATAATGGCGGGAAACGCCGCGGCGCAGAACCTTGAGTCGTTCGTGTATATCGCGATGAACGCGTTCCACCAGGCCGCCGTCACGTTCACAAGCCAGAACTTCGGCGCCATGAAATGGAAGAGGATAAACAAAACCGTGGTGTACGCCCAGGTCTGCGTGACTGCGGTGGGACTGCTGCTCGGCAATCTTGTCTGCGTGTTCGGAAAGCCTCTTGTCGGAATATACACCTCGAATCCCGAGGTCGTCAGCGCGGGCCTCGACCGCCTGAATATCATAGCCAGAACTCAGGCGACCGCCGGAATGATGGATGTCATGGTGGGCGCGCTGCGCGGAGTGGGCTACTCGCTGATGCCGATGATCGTGTCGCTTATCGGCGTGTGCGGCATCAGGATAATGTGGATATTCACCGTGTTCCGAATGGAGCAGTTCCACACGATACAGAACCTGTACATATCATACCCCCTGTCATGGTTCGCGACCTTCCTGGTCCACCTGGGCTGTTTCTTAGTCATCAGGACCAAACTCGAAAAACGAATGAAGACCCACGGCCCGGGCATGTAAAGTTTTTTTGCAAAATAAATCGGCGGCACGCTTTAAGCGTAGCCGCCGTTTATTTGCGCCGTATTACATATCCGTATCAACACACAAGGTCGGCGAATCCTGTTTGATCGAAAATTGTCTGCACCGTTTCGTTTTGCCCCGTAACGGTCATATTGCCGTTTCCGACCTGCTTTATCATGATAAGCAGAACGCGCAGTCCGGCGGATGAGATATATTCAAGCCCAGACGCGTCAACCGTGATTTTTTCGGGCTTATCTTCCGCCGCCGCTTTTTCGTAAACCGAGAGAAACTCCGGCGCGGTTATGGAATCAAGCCTGCCGCGCAGCGTGATCTTCATTTTGCCTTCGCGCGATTTCGCGTTTGCGCCGAAGCTTTTGTTCTCAAATTCCGCTTCCGATTCTTTGTAATCCTCGTCGAGAGTCATTTTCCACACGCAGAACGGCTTTATCGCTTCGGTTAGGGCTGCCTTTGTTTCGTCGGGGAAATTTTTCGTGCTGTTAAGATCGGGCATATATTTAACCACGGGTATGCGCTCAACCTTAAAGCCCTCCGAATTTAAAAAGTCCGTCAGTTTTTTGACCCCGTTTTGATAGTCAAACGCGCTGACATTCATAATGTTCTTTCCCATGTCAATATCCGATTTGTTCGAAAACGCTTTTAATGAGCTCATCATAGTTTTCAAGGCGTCCGCGCCGATGATCGCCTTCATCGTCGAAAGCGTCAGAGAGCTTGATTCGGGGTCGTAAGTCAGCCAGCAGCCGCCGAATTCCTTTAACACGTTTCTGATGTTCGAGCAAAGCTCGGTGATCTCGGAATCGTTTAAGTACATAATAAGTCCTTCGGTGGTGACGCAGATCTCACCATCGGCGGAATCAAGGGCGCTCCTGAGCGACGTATAGTTGGTGGCGTCGACGCCGCGGTACTCCTTGTTTTTTATTCCGCGCTCCTTGAGCATATCGCCTATTATGGGAGCGAGCTCGTCAATTACCGCCGGAAGATCGCAGCCTATATAATGAGTGTCCCTAAACATTTCATTGAGAGCGCGCGGAGTATAGCCGCATGGAATGTCAAGCACCGTGTTTTTTTCCGAGGCTTTTATAAGATTATTCATGGTCCGGTAGCGTGTTTCGATCACAGCCCTGTTAGCCGTGTCGAACACCGCTTTTTGGTCGTCGCCGCTCTCCATCACGGAACCGACGTCTATGCCGAGCTTTTCCGTAAGCAGACGCGCGTCGCTGTCGCCCGCAAGGCAGATATTCAAAACCGTCGCCTTCGCCGTGTTGAATACCGGATTTGTCCTTTCTCTCAAATTCTGCTTTTCGTCCATAATAAACTCCTCCTGATATTTTTCGAGACTTAATTTATATAAAAATAAGTTTAACATTTTCTTAAATTAAATTCAACACTTTGTCATAAAAGTCATTTTTGATGACGTAAACGACATGAGCAAGCCGCGGTCTTGCCTCCCCTGCGATAGTGGGGGAGGGGGACCGCGATAGCGGTGGAAGGGGTCAACTTTGCCTCCTCCTGGGAGGAGGTGGATTTTCGCCTTTGGCGAAAAGACGGAGGTGGGAACATAGGTACAAGGGATTAGTAACTAGGGACTAGGATTGAAAAATCACTGCGAGATATGCCTAGTCTCGAAACTTGTCAAGATTAGTGGACAGATAAAATAGTGAAAAATTCATTCGGTGCATGATAATTTATGCCTGAATG
>CANQLT010000040.1 GCA_947624775.1 uncultured Monoglobus sp. | reverse complement strand
ATCTCTACCAGACCGGCGTGCTGCGGCGGTCTTTTTTCGGTGTCTTTCTTTCTGCATAAATCTTTTTTATATTTTTTCATTTTCCTATTGACTTTTTATTTGCAGGCTTATGTATAAATTTTAAACCTTCGAAATTTTTGTCAAAAAAAAGACAACTTTTGTGATCACGCCAAAAAGTCATCAAAAATATTTTAGTTAATACTGTTTGTTGACTGTCAAAACCAACGTATCCACGTCGTTTTCACGCAAGTCCTGTAAGACCACTCGCACCAAATAACGAAAATCCGAACCCTCACCCGATCGGCGAAGGTTTCGGATTTTTGTTTTGGCTGGGAAGGAGATTTGCTAAAATATGATTATCGGATTTGCAATATTGCTTATTGCGGGCGTGTGCCAGGGCAGTTTCGGTTTGGGATATAAAAAATATGAGCCGTTTTCATGGGCGGCTTTTTGGGGAATATATAATATTTTATGTATTCTAACCTCTGTGGGCTTTGTTTGGCTGTCGGCGCCGAAGCTTTGGACGATCATATCCGAAAACGGGTTCGCCCACCTATGCGTTCCGATATTATGCGGTGCGCTGTGGGGGTTGTCGGCAATAGGATTTTCAAAGGCTATTGACAAAATCGGTATGTCGATGGTATACGGCATATCTATGGGTATCTCAACCATAGTCGGCTCGGTGACGCCTATGATAATAAACCGCTCGTTCCCCTCCGGGTTATCCGCGGCGATGTTCATTACGGGTCTTGTTTTGACTGTTTTGGGCGTAATAATTGTAACAATAGCGGGAGTGAAACGCGACGGCGGCATAAAAGGCTCAATATCCGGCGTTTTGCTTGCCGTTCTGTCAGGTCTCGGTTCGGGCGCTATGAATGTCGGTTTTGCTCATTCAGAGAGCATAACCGGGCAGTTCGCGCTTCTCGGTTACTCTCAGACAGCGGCGTCAAGCGCGAGATGGATGCCCGTTTTGGTCGGCGGATGTCTTGCAGGGATCGTATGGTGCGTGATCGAGCTTTTTGCAAAAGGCGAGCAGAAAACGCTTACCGCAAAGGGCAGCGGCACAAGAACGATCAAGCTGTTCGTCACAAGCATTGTGTGGTACGCCGCCCTGCTGCTCTACGGTCTGTCTGTGGATATGCTCGGCGATATCGGAAAGAGCGCGGGCTGGATATTGTTCAACGCTCTCGCTTTGGTAATATCCGTCATGTGGGGGCTTAAGACGGGAGAATGGAAAAACAGCCCCAAAGGGCTGTTGTACATAGGCTGCGCGGTTCTTATCGCCGCATGGATATTTATTTCGATAATATAAGTTTGGTTTAAATTTCAGCTTATTCTTCCAAGTCGCAAACAGGGGTGGTTTGAAACGCGGACATTATTATATTACGGTGTCTCTTTTTATTAGAGATGTCATGATTTCGATTTTAATAGGTGGTTGAGAGGGATTTTTTATAATTGAGATCAAACGTTCCGCGGCCATCGATCCCATATATTTTTTGGGCACGTTAATTGTTGTAAGCTTTGAATCAAACATATTATACTCGGATATATTGTCAAACCCAACAACAGAAATATCTTCGGAAACTCTTATGTTGTTTTCTGTCATAGCTTTAATCGCTCCAAACGCGATCAGATCATTATCCGCAAAATAGCATTTAGCCAATTCTTCTCCGGACGCTATTATTTGTTTCATGTCAAGATATGCCCCCTCAACCGACGGTGTCAGCTTGTGGACAATACACCGCGATGCAGACATTCCCGCTGTTCTGACGGCGTTATAAAATCCGTTTGCCCGTTCCTCAAAATTGCTGATCGAGTATGCGGATTTCAGATATCCCGGCTGCGATCTAAGTCTTTTGATAATATATGAAGTCGCGAGATATGCGCCTTGAACATTGTTTATCAATACACTGTTGCAGTGTATATTTTCAAAATATGTGTCAAGAAGGACTATCGGTATGTCCATGTTTAAAAACGGCTTTATATCCGACACAAGCATTTCGGTTCCGAGTAAAATTATTCCCGAATATCCGGAATATTTTATATCCTCAAGCCGGCGATCGAATTTTTCCTCTCCTTCATAAAGATAAAAAATATTCAGCTTGTATCCAAATCTGTTGCAGCCTTCCGATATTCCCTCGGACAGTAAGGAAAAAAACGGTGTATCAACCACAACGGCGCCATGCTTTTTGTATATTACGAGACATATTGTTCCCGATGTTTCCGACTTTTCGGAAATTCTTGTAAAATCATATCCGTATTTTTCGGCGGCATCGATCACCCTTTGTCTGGTTTTAGTGCTGACTCCCTTTTTGTTGTTAAGGGCCATAGACACTGCGGCCGCAGACAGATCAAGTTTTTCAGCAAGTTCCTTGGCGGTTATTCCCATTTTTTATACCTTCTTTTTCATATTTTATTATTTATAAATATATTATAAATCAACTTAATAAATTAAGCAACAATTAATTTAAAAATTAATTAAAAAACACTTAATTTTTTAGTGAAATTAAGCCGCGCATATATTATACTTTTATCAACGATTTTAAAACGGCGGCTAAATCAAAACCAATAATGAAAGAAGGATATTTCATGAAAAAAATCAAACTGGGTTTCGCGCCGACACGAAGGAGCATATTCAGCGCTCCCGACGCGATAAAGTACAGAAATCTGACTGCCGAGCGCTTGGACGAGCTTGATATAGACTATGTTGACATAACGGACATAAACAGCGAGGGTCTTTTGTATGACGATAACGATATAGATAGGATCGTCGAGAAGTTTAAGAGAGAAAAGGCTGACGGACTCATGCTCCCGCATTGCAATTTCGGAACCGAGTATTTATGCGCGAGACTGGCAAAGAGACTCAATGTTCCGGTTCTGCTTTGGGGACCTTTGGATGAAAGACCCGAGCCGAACGGCGTGAGGCTTCGGGACACTCAATGCGGATTGTTTGCCACCGGAAAGGTTTTAAGAAGGTTTAAGGTCCCGTTTACATATATGACGAACTGCCGTCTTGACGATCCGGTGTTTGAAAGAGGCGTAAGGGATTTTCTGGCGGTGTGCAATGTGGTGAAAACCTTTAGGAATATCAGGATTTTGCAAATTTCCACAAGGCCCTTTGATTTCTGGTCAACTATGTGCAACGAGGGAGAACTGCTCGAAAAGTTTAATATTCAGCTTGCCCCGATTCCGATGACCGAGCTTGTTGAAGAAATGGAAAGCGTTAAAGACGACGGCGTTGCTGATTTGCAAAAAATGATTTCATATATCAACGAAACCATGATCGTGCAAATAAAAGAAAACGAGGTTGAAACGGTGGCGGCGCTTGCGCTGGCCATAAAAAGACTGATAAAGAAATACGGATGCAAAGCCGGCGCGATACAGTGCTGGAACGCGCTGCAATCCGAGATCGGCATAATGCCCTGCGCGGCAAACGCGATACTCAACGAACAGGGGATCCCGATCGTCTGCGAGACGGATATTCACGGCGCGATAACAGCGCTTATCGCCGAGGCCGCGGCTATGAACGAGATGAGAGGCTTTTTTGCCGACTGGACGATCAGGCATCCGGATATCGAAAACGGCGAACTGCTTCAGCATTGCGGCCCGTGGCCTGTGTCCGTTGCCAAAGAAAAGCCTGCTCTCACATATCCTCTCGCTTTCGATCATCCCGGCAGCATAACCGCGGAGGCAAAGCACGGCGAACTGACGCTTTGCCGATTTGACGGCGATAACGGGGAATACTCGCTTCTTCTCGGAAACGCGAAAGGAGTTGACGGGCCGAAAGGAATGGGAACATATCTTTGGATAGAGACGGATAATATAAAGCGCCTTGAGGCGAAAATTGTTGAGGGGCCATATATACATCACTGCGTCGGGATTCATAAGAATGTTGTGCCCGTTCTGTACGAGGCCTGCAAATATATCGGCGTAAAGTCCGATTTATACGACCCGATCGAGGAAGATATTAAGGCATATCTTCGGGGTGAATAGATGATGGGAGAAATGAGAATGAATACGGATACAAATCTTAAAGCGCTTGCGTATAAGCTGAGACAGGACACGGTCGAGATGATCCGCGCGGGAAAAGCAGGACATATCGGCGGAGATATGAGCGTAATGGAAATTCTTACGGAACTTTATTTTGAGCAGCTGAACGTTGACCCTCAAAATCCAAATGATCCCGACAGGGATATGTTTGTGCTCAGTAAAGGGCACTCAATGGAGGCTTATTACTCTGTTCTGGCGGAAAAAGGATTTTTGGATAAAGCGGATATTATTAAAAATTTCAGCAAATTCGGTTCAAAATACATAGGACATCCGAACAATAAGCTGCCGGGAATAGAGATGAATTCCGGTTCTTTGGGTCACGGCCTGCCCGTATGCGTCGGTATGGCAAAGGCGTCAAAAATGGATAAGCGCGGCAACAGAGTATATGTTGTTATGGGAGACGGCGAGCTCGCCGAAGGCTCCGTTTGGGAGGGCGTTATGGCGGCGCGTCAGTACAGACTTGATAACCTGTGCGCGGTAGTTGACAGAAACAGACTTCAAATCTCGGGAAATACCGAGGACATAATGGGACATGACGATTTGTATGCGCGTTTTGGCAGCTTCGGCTGGAATGTGATCGACGTTTCGGACGGGAACGACATAGACTTGCTTCGCGACGCTTTTGAGGCGGCAAAAAAACACAAGGATGCCCCGAGCGTTATCATTGCAAACACCGTCAAAGGAAAAGGTTCTCCCGTCATGGAGGGGAAAGTTGATTGGCATCACAGGGTCCCGACTGACGAAGAATATGTGGCAACCAAAGCGCTGCTGCTGAACGAGAGCGGCAAGCTGCTCGGGCGAACCGATATACAGCACAGACAAATAGTGAATAAAGACGGCCGGGTATCCCATTCGCCCGAAGAAATATACGAAAACACTGTCAAGGCGGCGCGTCTTCTTATCGAACAATCCGGCATTGACAAGAGAGAAATAGCTTGTATGGGGATAAGCAATCAGCGAGAGACATCGCTCGCGTGGGATAAGGAAACGGGAAAGCCTGTTTGTGACGCCATAGTCTGGCAATGCTCGAGAAGCGCGGATATTTGCGATGAAGTTGAAAAACTTGGGTATGGAGAGTTAATAAGACAAAAAACAGGAATTAAATTATCTCCGTATTTTCCCGCATCAAAACTCGCGTGGATATTAAGAAATATTGACGGAACGCTCGAAAAAGCGAAAAACCGTCAATTATGTTACGGAACGATAGACACTTGGCTTATTTATAAGTTGACAAACGGACGGGAATACAAGACCGATTACTCAAACGCCTCAAGAACGCAGCTGTTTAATATATATGATCTGAAATGGGACGGAGAAATTTGCGATATTTTCGGAATAAATAAATCCGATTTGGCCGAGGTGTGTGACTCGGACAGTGATTTCGGAGCAACAACGCTGGGCGAATATTTAGATGAGCCGATACCTATTCACGGTGTGCTGGGCGATTCTCACGGAGCGCTGTTCGGGCATTGATGCTTGAGCAAAGGTATGGTCAAGGCAACCTACGGAACGGGCTCGTCGGTCATGATGAATGTGGGTGAAAGTCCGATCGCCGCCGAAGATGTGACAACATCGCTTGCGTGGAAAATAGGCGGACGGGTAGAATATGTGCTTGAAGGCAATATTAATTATGCGGGAGCGGTCATATCATGGCTCAAGGACGAGGTAAAGCTGATCGATTTTCCCGCCGAGACAGAGGATATATGCGAGAGAGCGGCGCACGATGACCGGCTCTATTTTGTGCCGGCTTTCACGGGATTGGGGGCGCCGTATTGGAACAGCGAGGCGAAAGCTTTGTTGACCGGTATCACCAGGACCACCGGCAGGAACGAAATAATCAGAGCCGGAGTTGAGAGTATAGCATACCAGATTTTTGATGTAATAAGCGCTATGAGCGACAGATCAGGCATAAAAATAAAGGAACTGCGCGTTGACGGCGGCCCGACAAGGAACTCATATCTGATGCGGTTTCAAAGCGGCATATTGGACGCAAAAGTATATGTGCCCGATTTGGAAGAGTTTTCCGGTATAGGCGCGGCATACGCCGCCGGAATGGGTATGGGTATTTATGACAGCGAAATTTTTAATAATGAAAACACAACGATATATGAGTCCGAACTTGACGAGACGCAGAGGCTCGCCAAAATAGATGGATGGTCAAAAGCCGTAAAAATGTGCTGCGGCTCAAATTAATATTGAGCGGTTTTTTCAAACTCCGCGGCGGCCATCATAAAGGCGCCAACAAGTACAGTGTCCGCCATCCATTGAGCCCATCTGTGATTTATCGCAAAACCGCTCATCATATCTCCTCCGCGAATGATTTTAGTTTGGCGTAAAAATCTTCAAGAATAAAACGCGAATTTATGTTTTTATACACCCGTATCGGTCTGTGTTTTCCGTTATGGATATAGCTCATATCTTCGGCAAATTCGGGAGCGGGTCTCAGTTCCCACTCTCCGCAGTCGCCGTACATTATAACGCCGATCGCGGGCGAGTCTCCGAGGATTCGATACTCGGCGGGTCTTGACAGGGCCGCGTTGTTGAAGTCAACTACGTTTTCGGCGAGATACCTGCCTATTTCACCGTGCGAGCGTACTTTATCATAAAGCTCCGCGAACGAAACCGGCATCATGCGGTACACGTTTCTCGGTATCTGCCAGACGGGCATTTCGGATTTGAACAAAACATTCGCGGCGCTTACGTCATTGTTGAGGTTGTATTCCCAGCCGCCGTCGGGCCAGTCTCTGCCGCCTATCCATACGACCGTGACGTTTTGGCCGCATATCTTGGGCTCCGTGAGGATCGCCGACGCGATGTCCGTCATGGTTCCCAGCACCGCGATATAAAGCGGTCTCGGATCATCTCTCATTGCCTCATCGACAATAAAGCTCGACCCCTCGGAGACGATCGGCGTGTTTTCGTCCGGAATCGCGCCCGACGCACCGTTTAAAAGTCTGACTTTTCCGCTCATTCCCATTTTTTCGAGGATAAGCATTCCTTCGTCATAGCTGTCCTTTTGGCTGTGAGGGGACTTGTTGGGTCCGAAATGCGAGGGTATCACGGCCCTCAGGTCAAAGGACTCGGTCAGAACTGCCTGCACCATCGCGAACTGGTCGTCAACCTCGTTTTTCAGGTCCGTGCTTAATATAACGCGGACTTTCTTTTCTTCGGGAATATTGAATTTAAACATAAGAGCACCTCGTTTCAAAACAATTATATATTAAATACAGCTTAATTTCAAGCCGAAATTAAGCTGTATTAACTTAATTTGCGATTTAAGTTTTGAGTTTTTTGGCTTGACTTGAAAAACCTTCATTGTTATCCTTATTTCCGTTTGTGACAGCCGCCGTTACCTTAACTTCATTGTCGCTTATCTTTTCATAACTGTAATAACCGTTCTTCTCGGAGTGATATGTGTGAAGTTCCGCCGTGAAGCTTAAGTCCTTATCCGATTCAACGTGTGTTACGACAGCCTGATCGGGATAAACGATAACGGATTGATCATTGAGTCGCTCGATAGACTTGACGCCGATATAATTTATGTTATTCCGTCAAATCAATTTCCGCTCAGCGTGTCCATGAAGGCGGAGCAAAAACAGGCTTTGCTTAATTGGGCATATAAAAAGGAAAACAGATATATTATCGAGGACGGGTATTGCTCGGAGTTTTCAAATGACCGCAGCGAAACGCTCTATTCGCTTGACAGCAAAGGCAAAGTTATTTATCTCGGCTCATTTTCAAAAACAATAGCTCCGACATTCCGTTGCGGCTTTGGAGATGTTTTTCGGATATTGCCGTATGAGGGCGGCCTGCATCTGCTTTTAAGAGCGGCGACCCGACTGCATGAAAACGAGTTTAAAAATGCGGCGTCGGAACACGGCGTCGGAATATACAAGCTGTCATCGTGGGAACGAGCGGCGAGTAGCCTTATACCCAAAAACACGTTCATGATCGGATTTGGAGACATATCAAAAGATGACATAATTCCCGGTATAGCGGCTTTAAACAGCGCGTGGGAAACGTTATTGGAACAAGAAACTAATTAACTGTTTGAAAAAAATTAATTCTTCCCAATTATAATCCAAGAGGAGCCGGGACAACACCCCCGGCTCCTTTTGTCTGCGCCCTGAGCCGCAAAACGGGTGCGAGGCACAACCGTATTCCGCTTTTCAGTCGAGGTTTTTCATTTCAACCTTGGACCATATCAGCAATTTATTGTATATGCACTCCACGGCAGGTTTGCCTTTGCCGACAAAGCTGCCGTCGGCGCTAACGTCTTTGGTCTCGCATCTCATGCCTTTGTTTGTCGGTACGGCATGAAATACTTGGCTTTTGACGTTGCCCTCTTCTCTCGCCTCTTTTATTTCAGCGGCTTTTTCGGCTCCCACCGCGTTTTCCAGATTTTTGTCCTGCCATTCTTTGGACATCTGCTTTTCGCCGTCGATTCCGTGTCCCATAGGCGACTGGTCGTACTTCGCGTCCGCAATTACAAATTCTTTTTTCCCGTTTGGCAAGTCTTTTTCATACACGCCGTCGATGCCGCGATGATTCTGCGCTTCAATTGATGTTATCCTGTTATGAATCGGTTTATATCCCTGTGATATATAGTACTGATCCATTATCATTTCACAAAGATTTCCCTTTTCAATATTCGTGAGCTCTCCGTTAAGAAGTTTTCCGAGACCGTCAACGACGGCGTCTCTTTGCTCTTTGTCCGTTTCGTCAATTTCTTTGGAAACTTTAAAAAAATCTGTTACTCCGTCAATGACCCGGCTGAATTTTTCTTTTGGGTCAAAATTCGATAATTTGCCGAAATGTTTTGTGTGTTTCAACTCGTTATCGTTGGTTATGCCGTCGACCCGATCAGTCTTTTCGATTTTGTTTAATTCTTCAAAAAACATAAATATACCTCCCTATAAAATGCGCAAATAATTATTATAAAGCTCGCGCAATTCGGCGCCCTTTTCGGTTTCATAATACGCGTCAAGCAGGATGGCAATTATATTTCTTGTTTTTTCCTCGTCAAACCGCTCAAGGCTCGGCACAAGATTTGCCTTCATCATGTTATACCATCTATCCACAGAAGTTTCGCAGTTTCTCGAATTCATAAACGCCGTGTCGGTGTTAAATATTCCCATCATAACTCTGCCGCGCAGCTTTTGGATATCTTCAAGCTGTGCAGCCGCGGTAAATTCCATAAACGCTATTTTTGTCTCCGCAGACAGAGGCATGTTTATAATGCTGCGTTTCAGGTTGTCGATACGGCTTTGGTCAAGCGCCGATCTTTCGGGATAAGGTGTAATCAAATATTCTATATATTCTTCATAGCGCGGCAGGGGAATATCGACCGAACTTGGGAGACGATATATTTCGGACTCTTTAAAGTCCGTGTCAATATGGCAGAGCACGGGTTCGAGCCAGTCATTCTGATATACCGCCGCCACAAACGTGTTGAGTTTAGCGAGCTCGTCGATCTGGGCATCGTTCAGGCCCGCAGCTTTTCCGACCAAAACGCGGTCCGAATAGTCGGGCAGCCGCAGGATTATCTTGGTGTTGGTATTACGAATTACCGACATGTCAAGCAGTTCGGGCGACTGATCCGCGATTATGAATCCCTCGCCGTACGCGCGCATTTCAGCGATAGAGTTGGCGAGCATCTCGACCGACTTGCCCGCAAGGTTGGCGGATTCTTGACTCTGCTTCGTCGATGTGCGCTTTAAAAGATTGTGCGCCTCCTCAAGGATCGTGATGTGCTTGAGCGGATTATACAGAGCGGCGCTTTCCGACATTCTGAACTCTTGCAGTTTGAGCACCAGCAGTCCCATAATGAGCGACTTTGTCTCCATTGATCCGACTCTGCTCAAATCGACGATCGAGTTTTGATTAAACAGTGTTTGGGGCGCGATCTCATCGCATGAAAATATCTGCGCGTATATGCCGTTGGTGAGCGATTTTACTCTGGTGCACAGAGCGCCCTTGTAATCGCCTTTGCTGTCCGATGAATACTGAGACTCATTCATAACGCTGTTGATCTTATCCAGCACATCGGCGAAAGTCGGATAGATAGGCTTGCCAAGCTCTTCGGCGTAGCGGCACACGGAGCTTTCAAGGTCCCAGCCTGCCGTGATATACGCTCTCTCCACCGAGTCTTTGAGCACCGCGGGCATGGCGGCGTACATCGGCCAGCATACATTGAATATCTCAATCAGACGGTCGATATGCTCAAGCACGTGAACGTCGTCGGGAAAGCTGAACGGGTTTATCTTGAGCAAAGGCGTTTTTTTGCCGTTTGTGCCGTAGACCGAAACGTCCGCGCGGTTTCCGAACATGTTTTTATACTCGCCTTTGGCGGGCTCTATCACCATAAATTTTATGTTTTCGGAACCATGCTTTTGTTTGAGGGAGCCGATTTTCTCAAGCATTGAAGATACGACTGTGGTCTTTCCCGAACCCGTGGAGCCGGTCACAAACGTGTGCATCGCCAGGTCCTCAACGTTTATTCTGACTCTTTGAGGCCTGCCGCTTGAACCCTCATCGCTGCCCATGTGGTAAAGATTGCCGAGCTCGATGTCGGCGCCGTCCTTTTCGGCGATGTTTCTGCCGAACGGAGCCATTGGTATAACGGTCACTCCGTTTATGGATTTTTTGGGCAGACCTATCTGTATCGCGACTTCGCTGCCGCTCATGATTGACGCGGGCGTTACGCGGACCAAATCGGACCCTATGCCGGTTCTGAGCTTAAAGCGGGGATGCGAAGCGGCTTTGAGATATTCGCCTATTATTTTACATTGTTCTTTTTTGTACCACGTGTTGATGTGCGACGCCTGAACGTTTGAGTTTTCTCCGCGCATAAGAGCGTTATACGCGCCGGCCGCCGCGCGGGAATCCGCTCTGCTACCGCATATCACATAAGCGGCACACTCGAAAGCGCCCAGACTGTCGCATTCTTCAAGCCGCTCAATATTTTTGTCTATCTTTTTAAGCATCGACTTGACCGCTCTGTTTTCAATATTGTATTGCAAGCTTTTGCCGACGGTGTTCGACGAGCCGTCCGTGCGGCTTTGCCCTTCCGTCTGTGTGTCCGATGTGCTTCGGTTTTCGGTATGACCGTCCGTGCTGCTTTGGGAATCGAATCTGTTGAAGTTCGCACCGGCGCCTATGTTGCCCACGTCTCCAATATTTAAGCCCGCATTAAAAGATACGCCTCTTGACTTTCCGTGCGTTGAGGTTGTGCTCTGAGTGTATACCACGCCTTCGGAAATGCCGCGGGAAAAGCTCGTTGTGTCGGTCAGGCTTTGCGTCGAGGTGTAATTTTCGTTAAACGTTACGGCATTTTTGAAATAAGCCGTCATTTGAGTGTATATCATTTCGTAGCCGTTTTTCATGATTTGAATATCCTGCGAGCTGACCGGATCGGCTATCATAACCACGGTATAGTTCTGTCCCTTGAGAGAGTCGACAAGGTTTTCGATGCCCTGGACATATGACGCGATATTTTTGTTTTTGTCGTCTCTCAGCGCCACTACTCCCGATACCGACGAGCAGCACGCGCCGTTAAGGTACAGCTTGTTTTTGATCTCATTGATCTCGTTTTCGCTCAGCGGTTCGGCGTCTATGCCGGGCAGATTGCCTCTGACCGCGCCCTCGAAAACGTTTTCGCCGGCGTCTCTTATGGTTTTATCTGCTTCCTGACGATTTTTTTTGGAGACGATTCCGATATAATACTCGGTTTCGTTTTCGGAGCCCGATATCACGGTAACAAGCGTGCAGCCTATCGAGTACACAACGTTGACTATTGTTGTGAGCTTGTCCAGAAAGCTCTCCTCTTTATTAAGCACGAGCTTTTTAAGTCTGAAAAATCTGCCGCAGTTCGCTATATCTATATCCTTGATCTCGGAGGGCGGTTTTTCCAATTCATAGCTGCTGCTCTCAAGCTCCTCCAGATAGTTTTTGTTTACAATATTGTACGCGCTTTTAAACGCCGTTTCAAGCTCTTTGTTATTTTTATTTATTTCTTGGGGTATTCCCATGAAGATCACCGCCTTTCAATATGAAATGCTTATAATTCTTTAAGTATCTTTTCGAGGGCGGATATGTATTTTCTGTAGTTTTCCGCCTCTTTCTCTTTGTCGCCGCATTTGCTTACCAGCTCGTCAAACTCTTTGAGTATATCCCTAAGGAGCGATTCCTGAGTCTTATCCGCCATATCGCTCAGCTTGCTTTTGCACAGCGCCACTTGTTTCGCGAGCTCGTCGGATATGTGGGCGAAGATATTCTGCACGGTTTTTATCACCATATTCCTGAACCTATTTTTCTCGTCGGCGGATTCTATCTCTCCGCTGAATGTCTTTATGATCTCATCTCCGAGACCGCCGACGTCTATGCTGATAGTCGGGAACTCTATGCCGGCGACGGCCTCCTCGACCATAAGCCTGAAAGCCGCGGGACTGTAACTCTCGCTGCCCAAATCAAAATCCTTGACGATAACGTTAAGCAGCTTCCTTTTTATTTCT
Source organism: uncultured Monoglobus sp. (assembly GCA_947624775.1). Lineage (GTDB taxonomy): Bacteria > Bacillota > Clostridia > Monoglobales > Monoglobaceae > Monoglobus. The sequence goes on along the minus strand of CANQLT010000040.1, from coordinate 9,106 downwards.
TTATAGTTCATTGAGTCCGTGAAAACCGCCTCGGCCAGGTTTGACGCTTCCGAGGAAAATTTTATGAAGTTTTCAGCGGCGTCCGCCGCGAGATAATATGAATAATTTTCCGGATATGTATAATATTCTGTCCTTTTAAAAAAGATAAGGAACCTTTTTTTCCTTGAACCTGTGCGCATTCTTGTGCCCGTGTTTTCCGTAATGTTCGCGAACTCGTCCTTAATGCCGCGCATTTCGGCGAGCGCTTTCTGTTTTCCGACCTCAATACCGCTTATCACGCTGCCGAAGATTTCCTCCACGTCGGATCTGACGGTATCGATTTGGTCGTTGAGGCCCTTCCGCTGAGCGTCGAGCGTTTCTTTGTCGCTGTGCAGAACGACGTTCAGGCGCTTTTCGGCCTTGTCTTTGAAGCCGCCGAGGACCGTTCTGAGCTCGCCTTTGGACGTGGATACAAAACTGTTCGCTTTATCGACGAGGGTGGTTTCTTTGTCGGCGATAATTTCGCTGTAAATTTCCCGGATCCTGTCAAAGTTTGAGATTAGCTTCAGATCCGCCTCGACATCGCTTGAAAATTTGCTCAGCGCGCCGTACAGATTTTTTTCGCCCGCGTTGTATTCATCGCCGCTTTTGAGGGTCATATCGTGCGCCATCGCCGAGATCATCACGGGCTCTTCGCATTGAGACAGCACGCTGATGAGTTCCTCGTCAGCGTCTTTGTCTTTCAGGTCTTTTATGAACCTGCCGATCTCTTTTTTCGCGCGGGCACCCAGCTTGCGTTTGATTATCGCGCAGCCGTCCGGAATGTTGTCGGCTATGTCGTCGCAGTCGTCCTCGTCTAAATACAGATCGTCATGGTCGATCCTTCTAAGCACGTCTCTTAAGGCGCTGTCGAATTTGCTGGCTGCCAGCACGAGCCGCTTAACGCCTTTTTGCGGAAGCTGCGCCTTGAGCAGATCCGCGTCTGCGGCGTCTAAAAAATGGTCCGACTGCGAGAGGAAAAACACCACGTCGCAAAGCTCCATAAACTCCCTTGTTTTGACGGTCCTGGATACGATCGGGTCGTTGAGGCCCGGCGTGTCAACTATGGATATTCCGTCAAATTCCTCATTGCATAGGTGCAGTGTGACGGATTTGATTACCGGCGTTAATTTTCCGTTTTCGCCCACGTAATCATTGAGATGCTCCGTCAGTTCGTCATACGAGTCAAACGGCATGTTTTCGCTGCCGCGCGTCACATAATCGCGCGGGTCAATACCGTTGTCTTTCGCCATTTCTATTATTTCGCGGGCCGATACGGTGCTTTCGTCGCTGTAATCATCAGCTGCGAGCGCCTCAAGATCATTCCACTCGTCCTCTGTGTAGTATTCGATCTCGATGGAATTTTCCTCGGAGTACTCCATTTTGGTAAGAACTGCCGTTTTCGGCGTCGCGGCTTTGGGCAGGACCTCTTTGCCGCCGAACAGCAGCGTGTTGAGGAACGAGGACTTGCCCGCCTTGACCTGGCCCATAACTCCGATGTTGAGCTTTCTGTCGTCTCTGAAAAAGTCGTCGGTTTTTTTCAGAAAGTTTTTGTTGATATTTCGCAGCGCATCTATCTCTTTGCGGTCGGTCATTCCTTCAAGGGAGTCCGCAACGCTGTCAAGATACGCCGAGTATTCGTTAAAACTTGTTTTGTCGTTTAAATTGAATTTCATTTTTCCACCTCAAATTATATTAGTGATTTTTATTTGTCCGATCAATTTATGTTATGATTTCTATTGAACCTAAACAAGCCGATGGAGACACCGCCGTTCATTCCGGATTGAGGGATCTTTTCGCCAAACAGTATTTCTCTGACTTTCGGCTCATCGAAAATTTCGGGCGCAACCACGCCGGTTTTTTCCTGATTTTTGAAAAAGCGCCAAAATCTGCCGTTCATCGGCGTTTTCACTTTTTGTCCGTTGATCACCGCTATTGTATAGCCTTTGCGCACTTTATCGCCTTTATTGGGGAACCATGTGACTTCGCGTCCCGTGTCGAGCCTCACAAGGACCACAAGCCCTTTCGTGTAGCCCTGCCACTCATCGGACAGATAGCAGCGGACGTTTCCAAGCTTCTCGGCGTTTGCCGCGTCCTCGGCCGTCATATTATTCCGCCGCGTAAGCACCGCTTTCGCGAACGAGGTATATGTTTTTATGTCGCTGTCTTTGATTTCAAAAACGTCAAACAGCGAGGCGAGGTACCGCGCGCACTCGTCGTTGGCGCTGCCTCCTATGTGAGCGGTAATAAGGGCGTCAGTCAGCAGAACGGTGCGAAGGCCGCTTGGTATCTTGTCATAAAGCTCAAGATACTCGTTCCGTTCCGTGGTGTAAACATTGACTGCGCGCTCCTCAAGGCTTATGCGGTCATATCCAGATCGGCTCAGGATGCTGCCGATAAATATAAGCTTTTCCTCGGCGGCGCTGTCGTCCAGCTTGAGTATGTCAAGGAGTATGTCGATATACGCTTCCGCCTCCTTGCGCGAGGCCTTTTTTATGGGATGGGGCCCGAATTTGACGTGCTTCGCCTCCGCGCTGATCTTTCGAAAATCCACCGCGGCTGCTGCCCCGCTCAAGCCGCCCAGCTCCGCCATATCGTCGCGCACGCTGTTCAGCGATTTTAAAATCCCGTCCACAGCCGTCTCAATATCTCTTATCTTTATTTGCAAACTTGATAAACTGCTCATTTTTCCTCCTATTGTCAATTTTGCCGCCGTGAACTGCGGCGCGTTTTGCTATGCCGATAATGTGATCTGCTGTATCGCTTGCGATTTTTATGTCACTGGATTAGCCTTACCGTCAATTATGTTGCCATTGGAAATAAAATATCTCACTTTGTTCACGTCAAATAATTCTTGTTTGGTGTCATAGTTGTTGTCGGCTTTGCAATTATTGAAAACATTTCTTTCGGTGCTCAATTTAAAGGCGGTACGGGCAAAAAATATAGTGCCGCTGCATTGCGGACGCCAATTGTAGGCGCCTTTCACATAACAGTTCGCGAACGTACAGTCATTGATATAGCAGAAGCCTATTTCGCCGGCTCTAAACACGCCGCCACAGGATTCGCTTAAAGATTCGGCCGTGATCCCGCAATCGGACACATTGCATTTTTCAAATTTCAATAGGTGGCAGTTATCCAACACGCTGAACCGCTTTGTGAAGCCCGAAATGCGGCAGCCGGTGAATATCACGTTGGTAACTTTTTTGAAGGTTATGGGTATATTCGAGCCCTTGATCTCGCAGTCGATAAACTCGACGGTATAGTTGCCGCGAAACCGTAGATTTTCATTCGCGCCCAATTCTAATTTCATATTTTTAAAGCTCACCTGCTGTTTTGTTATTACCTCAGACGTGTCAATTTGCGAAGCGTCATTGTTCAGGCTCAGATAATGCGGCTCGTTTTTGTCGGAAACTATCGGACCGACACGAAAAGCGTAAATATAGAACTTCAGCTCAATATTGCGCATGCTCATCGGCCTGAGCTTCTCCGCCTGTGTTATTTTTTTGTTAGACCGCGTCAAAACGCCGGCCGCGAATACGCTTAAAAATCTAAGCTCGTCATTTTTGATGCTTAAAAGCTCAAAAAGACAAGCGGCGATCTCGTAAGCGTGCTCGTTATTTTGTGCAGCCGAAATCAGAATAAGCGCGTCGACGCAAAAAGTGTATCTCAGATCGCTGTCTTTTAACGTTTCGACAAAATCTTCTATGTCACTTTCGAACATATGAAGGGCGTCCGCCATATATTCGTCAAGCTCGGCTTTGCTTTCGATGCCCGCGAGCACACGCCTGAGATACAGCTGCTGTTCGTCATTATTGTCGTCCGAAGCCAGGGTAACAGCACACAACATCCTGAAATACAGGGATTGAGTATATTCATCCGATTTGCGCAGCATAACGTTTGACAGCTCATAAGACTGCGCCATGTGCTGCTTCAAAAGAGCGATCAGGTTGTTGATATCTACTTCTTTGTCAATCATGTCCAGCACCTCCGTTTGCCGCTATTGCGCCGTCCGCGAACGCGGCGATATCCGCTCGGCTTATGTTCATTTCTTTTTTTATCATATCCGCCGTCTTTTTTATCCGCTCGTCAATGCTTTGAATAACGGAAGGGGATATGTTCTCAAATTCCCGACGCAGAAACTGCACGGTTCCCGGATCTGATTTGATGCCCTTTTTCTCTTTGTATGCCTTGATTATTTCAAGGGGATCATGCGCGGTTTTTTTCAGCAGGTCTATCTCGCTCGGTTCCGGCATCGATATGCCCACTTTGTCAGCTATTATCTTTATTTCGCCGAAAAACTCGTCTTGAATCGTTTTGAGTTTATCTTTTATCGCTTTGAGCTCTTTTATGTTTCGCTGCGATTCTTCCATAATCTGCTTGAGAGGATTGAGCGTTTTGTCGTCAATGTCGTCGTATTGCTGCAGCAGCGTCAGAGACTTGTTGACGCGGCTGAGCCTGCGGCTTTCCTCCTCGATCTCCTCATCGTAAAAATTTTTGCAGTCAACGAACAGCTCTTTAAAGTTGGCGGCGAAGTTTGACTCGTAAACCGCCGAGTTCCATTTTTCGAGGCGCTCAATGATCTTCGCTTTTTGAGCTTTAAGGAAGTCGTCAAGCCCCTTGTCCGCCACCTGCTCGCTTCGGCTCGTGAAAGCCAAAACGTCGACAAACCCCACGCCCTTGAGCTTTAGGGTCGACTTTATTTGATTCGCTATTTTTTTGAGGTCGCCTATATTCTTTTTGTCCGCCTTGTTCAAAATAATAAGCTTGGGTATTTCCGCCCGCAGCGTTTTGATGAACTTTATATCCTCTTCGGTTATGGTGCCCGCGTCCGACTGGACAAACCAGAGGATATAGTTGCTGGAATTGAGCTGACCGCGGGCGATCTTCGCATCGGTCTTTGCGGTGTATTCCTCCGAGTCAGGCTTTGAGTATCCCGGGGTGTCCAGAAAAGCGATGTTTTTGAAGCGATGCAGCGGCGTCGACAAGAACAGATTGTCGAGCAAATGGCCGAGAGTCACGCCCTCGGTGACCGTTTCGCCGTCCTCGTCCTCGATCGCGCCGAAGCCGTGAGATATTTTCCGTATGTCCGCCGGCCGCATCGAGACTCTGCTGTCAAAAATATTTATGCCGTCCACCCTGTCGGTATCTCCGCTCACTATATATGTGGGAACGGAAGTCGAGGGGTCTATGTCTGAAGGCAGTATCTCCCTTTCCATCAGCGCGTTCAAAAAGCTGGATTTTCCGCTTGAGAACCCGCCGCCGAGAGCCACGACGTTTTTTCCGATCAGGCTGTCATACATGATAAAGTCTCTGAATTTTTCGTACTGCGATCTAAAGTCCGTGTAAACCTCATAAAAATCCTCGGGCGCGTTGTCCTTAAACGCGTTCGGGATCTCTTTGTTTATAATCTCATCGATCTTGGACAGATCGACCTTGAGGCTTTCCCCGTCTTTGGGCTTTGACACGATATTGCCCAGCAGGTCAAAGTTTTTCCTCAGTTTTTTGTATGTTCGCTCATTAAAGTCCATTTTTTATTTCCTCGATTTCCGTGATGTAGTTTTCAAGCTTGTCCTTTTTGGCCTTTTTATCAGCGTCGGCTTTGGCTATATCCTCGCCGAGCTTTTTTATGTTATTGTCGATCTCGGCGCACTGTTTTTCAAACTCGGATTCGAACTCCGTGTCGAACTTTTCGAGCATCTGATCCAGACTATTTTCCAAGTTGACTGTGTATTTTTCAATGATATTGGGGAAAATTTCACTGCGCAGATTTTCTTCGATCTGGCCTTTTTTCTTGTTCCGATAATGTATGGCAAGGGGAGCGAAAATTCCGAGGACAAAAATCGCCAGGGTTCCCAAAACGCCAACTGCGAGAGTCTGGAGCGCTGCGCCGTAGGCAGCTAAGGCGCCGCCTATAACACCGCTGCCGACGGCGGCCGTAACGGGAGAGAATCCCTCATCGATAAACGCGGCGTTGACGCTTGACACATAATCTCCGAGCATTGGTTCTATTTTTTCTTTACCATACTTGGACAAACATTCCTTTGCGATCTTATTGATATAATCCGACGCGTCGCGCTTGGTCATGATCATATTTACTATTGTGTCGATTTTTCTTAAAAGCGCGATATTCAGATCGCTGCGGAAAGAAGCCAGTGTCTCGCGCTGTTTTGCCTCAATTTCTCTTTTTTTGCTCGAAAGCTTTTTTGACAAATTATCGCGTTTTTTTATTGCGTCTGCTTGCTTTTCCCTGAGATCGTTTTCGCTCAGTTCAAGACCGTCTCTGAGTGCGCAAAGGTTGTTTTCAAGCCTTTGGGCCAGCTCGTCGGCGCGCGGAGCGTATATGCCTTTTAAAATATCGGCCGAATCGCTCTGGAGTTTTCTCAAATGCGCAAGAAAATCGTCCGTTTCCCCGTCTGCGCTGCTGGTTCTTATAAACTCGATGTCCCGTCCGGTATATTTTTTCAAATCCGTTTTGAGCTTCCCGGATGTTGTTTCAAGGGTATCATCGTCGACTTTATCGCATTTTGTGATCACCGCGCATATCGGCTTATCATCCTTGCTTAAGTCGCTCAGTATGTCGCGGAGGCTTGCGGTCAATGTCATGCTGTCCGCCGCGAACACGAGTATATAGGCCATACTGCGACCGATATAGCCGTATATGGCGTCGTTGTGCGCGCCGATTCCGGACTGGAACCCGGGCATGTCGACAAGCATAATGTTCGGGAAATCTCTGAGGTTGCTGTTATCAAGCTCAAGTCTCACCGAATCAACGCGGCGGACCTCGGGATCAAGGTCTCTGAAATCCTCCTCGGCTATCTGCGTTTCGTTTTTATTTTCGCGGACAATGAATCTTTCCTCATCCGAATAAGTGATCTCGGCGGGAAAAGATGTTTCGGGAGTAATGTTTTCTTTCAAAAGCTTTTTTCCGAGTCCCAGCACCGAATTGACAAGCGCGGTTTTGCCCGAGCTGAACATGCCGATTATCGGCACGCAAACCTTGCCGAACTCCATATCGGCTCTGCATTTTTCCGCTTCGGACGACAAAGTATCGCTGCACTTGACGTCATCGTTTATGCGAATAATCACATTAAACGCATCTTTTATATCGGTCTCATTCACATTCATAACGGTTCTCCTTGTATTTATTAATAAAATATATATTTTTCGATCAGTTCTTTAAGGCGAGTCAGGGCGGATATTTCGATTGGTGCCCCGCATTTCGGGCACCTGTCCGGCGCGGAATTAGCGCGGAAAAGGATCTCTCCGCACTTGGGGCATATCATTGCCGCCAAATAATCGTCCGGGCATCTGAAGTTGTTTGTGAACATATCAAACGCCTCCCCTCTCGTAGCCCTTTAACATTTTTTCGATCTCGTCCTTCATCTCGGCGGCAAACTCGTCGGGCTCAAGCACCCTGACCCAGCTGCCCTGAGAGAGCAGGAACATCTTTATTCCGTCACCCGAGACCTTGGCCTCGATGACCGCTTTGCCGCTCGGGTCAAGCTCGATCAGCTTCGCGGTGGGCAAACGGTCGAGCACAGCCTGCACCGATGGGCCGCTGAACTCGAAGCGTATCGCGCGGGTCTTTCCGGGGAACATAAAGCGGTTCTCGCGGCGGTACACTCCCTCGCTGAACCCTTTGGGTATGCCTTTTATAAGCCTCTCGCGGTGGATAACGATATCGGTTATCCGATCAAGGCGGTAGTTGCGCCGTGCCGTCTCCCCATCGTTTTCGTGATAGGCGAAAACATAGAAATAAAACTCCGAAAAGCTCACCGCGATGGGCCGTATTCTCCGCGTGATTTGAGAATGATCCATCTTATAGTAGGTTATCGTTATCTCCTTGCCCGAGTCGATGGCGCGGCTGATCTGCCACAGATTGTCGATCAGACTGCGGCAATAGAATTTTATTTCGTCGTAGTGATAGAGCTCGTCGCTCACCAGCTTGTCAAGCAGCGCCCGCTCGTCAAGCGCCGTGGACACGCGCAACTTCGACTTGATGCTCAACAGGTCAAATTTGCTCAGCGCCCGCGACCCGATCAAGATCTTCATAAGCGCGAATAATTCACTGCTTTTCAAAAACTCATCGTTCTTGAAATAAAACGCGCCCGCCTTTCTTGAATAAACAAGATCCATATTTCCCGTGAGCTCGCGGCACCCGTCCAGGAAGGCGCGTATGTCGGCGATGTCACGGCTTATTGTTTTTTTGCTCACACCGAACTTTTCGGCGAGCGTGTCTGTTTTTATACCGCCGCCCCGAATGCCGCTCAAAAAGATTCGCAGCAGGCGGTCGGTCTTGCCGTATTTTTCCATTTTTATCCTCCTCGTGTAAGCGCCGCTTTGATCGGCGCCTGCTTGCGGAGCGGTTGAGGGAGCCTCGGTCGGACGCATAAATCCGCAAAATGCCCACTCCGCACAATTATAGCATATTGCCCCGCCTAAATAAACAATTTTTCGACAAAATGACATAATTTTTGTAATCCATATCATAATTTAGCCATTCACGGCTCCGAATAAATGTTTTACATGAGACGTTCCGTGTTTTTCAGTATTCTCAGGCGGCGCTCATATTTTTTGACTTTTTGCGTATCGCCGCTTTCCGCCGCCTTTTTAAGCAAGGCGGCGGCCAAGTTGCGTTCTTTTTGAATTTTACTTAGAGCGAATCCTGAAAGTATCATGAGAATATCCCCTTAAAGACCCCGACAACGGCTCCGACGGCGCCGGTGAGCAGACCGCCGACTATCGCGCCCGGCGCGCCGAGGATCATGCCGCCCGTGACAAATCCCTTTTCGGCGTAGTCCTCGATTGTGTCGCATAAAATCTCGCCGAACGATTGAGATACCGCCTCGATGTAATCTTCCTCCTCGTCGTCACATTCCCACATATCGCTGTCGTTATTGAGGTTTTCGGCGAGCGCGACGCGCTTTTCGGGCGGCAGCGACATAACTATGTGATACAGCAGCTTTGTGAGATTATACGGCTTGCTTTGATTTTCGTTCTCGTCGGTATATCCCGCGCAGTAGTAAACCGGCTCAATGGTAAGACCTGTGGCCTCGCGCACGCGCTTTTTGATCGAGCTGCACTTTTC
>CANQLT010000039.1 GCA_947624775.1 uncultured Monoglobus sp. | reverse complement strand
ACGTTACGGGGTCGAGCGCGGTCTCGCGGCCGAGGGTGGTATAGTTGCCCATGTTGCGCCTGCCACACAGATACGCTGCCCACCAGTCGCCGTTTTGGTCCTCCACCAGCTTGCCGTGGCCGGTGCGCTGTATGAGCTTTTCGTGGTCGGTCTGGCGCATAACAGGGTTATAGGGGCACTCCTCGTACTCGCCGAAAAGCTCCCTCGAGCGGGCGACGTTTATGCCGTGGCCGTAGCCCGTGCCGCCCTCCGCCACGATCGCGTAGTAGTATCCGCCATGCTTCAGGATGTGGGGGCCTTCCGCGCAGCGCTCTCCGGTGCCCGCCCAGGCCGTGCGCGGACCGCTTATCAGCTTTTCGCACTTATCGTCCAGCTCATACACCGTGGCGGCTCTGGCGATCACCATGTATTTTTTGCCGTCGTCGTCGAAAAACAGCGACGGGTCGATGTTGTCGGCGTCGAATATGATCGGCTTTGAGTATGGGCCCTCGGGGCGCTTCGATTTCATCAAAAGTTGCCTTCGCGCCGGGCGCTCCCAATCGTTGAGACGCAGGGTGGCGATGACGTAAAACATTTTTTCGCTCTCGTCGAAAAATATGTCGGGCGCCCAGATGCCGCGCGAGTCCATGATCTCGCTCAGGTCAAGGTATTCGGGCTCGGTTATCGCGTGGCCGATCGTCTCCCAGTGTACCAGGTCCTTTGAGTGGGATATGGGTATTGCGGGGAAATACTGAAACGACGAGTTCGCCATGTAAAAATCGTCTCCCACGCGGATTATCGACGGGTCGGGATAAAACCCGCGCCTTACCGGATTATTGTATTTCATGTTTTTACCTCTCTTTTAGTGATTAGTTATTAGCGAATAGTGAATAGGTCTCCCCCTCAGTCGGGCTTTGCCCGACAGCTCCCCCTCCGTCGGAAGGGGAGCCGGGACGTCGAGGGCGCCGTCCCCTACGACATTTTGCGTACTATTATTCTAATCACTATTCGCTAATTACTAATTACTATGTTCGTAGGGGCGGATATTATTCGCCCGTTTTGCCTCGCTTCAACTTGCTAAAGTATAGCACAACAATATTAATTTGGCAAGGGGGATTTTTTATGCGGCGTAACAGAAACTTAACTTGAAGAATTTATTATAATATGATAAAATAAAAAAGATGTTTGATAGACTTAACAAACGGCGATGTAAAGCGGTACAGCCTCCGAAGTTCATATAGGTGAATGCTTATATGAAACATTAAGGAGGTATTGCTTATGAAATACGTATTCAGGACATTATTCATAATGTTTTTGATACTTATTCTGTTCGCGATTTTTCCGAACAAAGTAATATAACCGCTTCACGAGTCAAATGAAAGCGGTTATATTCTAAACCGTTATTTTGGCTGTACCGCGTTTGCGGTGCCGTTTTGTTAAGAATATTATAGCATCGGATCCCCCTTTTGTCAAGGGGGATTTTTTACGCGGCTATTGCGCGGCGCGGACGGGGAAAATATTGTTGACAACCGCGGCATATTATACTATAATACAAGTTACACAGTGTAAAATTCCGAAATGTTTTTCGGCGAAACGGGAGAATTTTGTATGGAAGAAAACGGCGCGAACGCTGTGAGGAAAAAAAGCCCCGCGCTCAGGATCATGGTTATCGTGATCTGCGCGCTGGCGGCGGCGTTTATCATAACTTTTTTGCTCAACAGATTCGCTTTTTCAATGATAAAGGTCAGCGGCACTGGCATGGAGCCCACCGTCATGAACGGCGAGAGATGGCTCATAGACAAGACCTTTGACGAGCTCGGCCGCGGTGATATTGTGACGTTCAGCAGCGGCGGCAAGGGCGCCTCGGTCTCGCGGATAGTGGCGGTCGGGGGCGACAGCCTGTATCTGGACATGCAGAGCGGCAGGCTGTACATAAACGGCGAGCTCTACGACGAGCCCTACGCGAAAAGCTCCCCCGGAGTGGGCGGCAGCTTTATCAGCGGCCTAGCGGGCGGCGGCTACGGCAAGGAAAATCCGCTGGTGATCGAACAGGGTTACGTCTTTGTTATGGGCGACAACAGGGGAAACAGCCGCGACAGCCGCGAGTTTGGCCCGATAGCCGAGGGCGACGTGTTCGGCATAGTCACAAAAAAGATAAAATAAAAGGGAAGTAAAAATACGCTCAGAGGGAGATGACGGCAATGACAATATCAAATAACGACGGCAAAATAAAGCTTTACGCGTTCAACAATTTGACAAAAACGCTGAGCTTCAATATTTACGACGTGTGCTACGCCAAGAGCGAACGTGAGCAGAAGGACTATATCGCGTATATTGACGAGCAGTATAACTCGGAGCGCTTGACAAATATTTTGCTCAAGGTCACCGAGATAATCGGCGCCAACGTGCTGAGCATCTCCAAGCAGGACTACGAGCCCCAGGGCGCCAGCGTCAACCTGATGATAAGCGACGATTCGATGAAGCCCGCTCAGCCCACCTACAGCAGCACGGTCGCGGGAGACGAGATCATGGCCCACCTCGACAAGAGCCATGTCACGGTGCACACATATCCCGAGTACCATCCCGACAAGGCTATCTCCACATTCCGCGTGGATATCTGCGTTTCCACCTGCGGCAAGATATCACCGCTTAAGGCTCTGGATTTTCTGATAGGCAGCTTTGACTCCGACATAATCACCGCGGACTACCGCGTGCGCGGCTTCACGCGTGACCTTGACGGCAAAAAGCTGTTCATCGACCACGACATAACCTCGATACAGGATTATATAGACAAAAAGACTCTCGAACGCTATGACGCGATAGATGTCAACGTTTATCAGTGCAACATGTTCCACACCAAGCTGCTGATAAAGGATATCGACTTACAGAACTATTTGTTCAAGACCGACGTATATGAGCTGGACCCCAAAACCAGACTGAATATAAGCCACAGCCTGCGCCGCGAGATGATCGAGATTTTCAGCGGCCAGAATATTTATTGACGGAGGGCAGGGTATTGCAGCAGAACAGGGCCCCGATATACGAGGCTTTACAAATTTTCAAATCAAAAAGAATAGTGCCGTTTGACGTGCCCGGCCACAAGCGCGGCAAGGGGAACCCCGAGCTGACGGCTTTTTTGGGCAAGCAGTGCATGGAGACCGACGTCAACTCGATGAAGCCTCTTGACAACCTGTGCCACCCGGTGTCGGTTATCCGCGAGGCAGAGGAGCTGGCCGCCGAGGCCTTCGACGCGCGGCACGCTTTTTTCATGGTCAACGGAACCACAAGCGCGGTCCAGGCCATGATTTTTTCCTGCGTGAAAGAGGGCGAAAAGATAATACTTCCGAGAAACGTCCACCGCAGCGCGATAAACGCCCTTGTGGTAAACGGAGCGATCCCGGTTTACGTCAATCCCGGCGTCAACAAACGGCTGGGAATACCGCTCGGAATGAGCGTCGACGACGTGCGTCTTGCGATAGAAAACAACCCCGACGCCAAGGCCGTGTTTGTCAACAATCCCACATACTACGGCGTTTGCAGCGACCTCAAAAAAATTGTGGAGATCGCCCACCGTGCGGGAATGACGGTGCTTGTCGATGAGGCCCACGGCACACATTTCTATTTCGGCGACGGACTGCCGCTCAGCGCGATGGCCGCGGGAGCCGACATGGCCGCCGTGAGCATGCACAAAAACGGCGGCTCTCTGACTCAGAGCTCTTTTTTGCTTATCAATAATTACATCAGCGAGGGCTACACCCGCCAGATCATAAACCTGACCCAGACCACCAGCGGCTCGTATCTTCTGATGTCGTCGCTTGATCTGTCCAGAAAGAATCTGGCGCTAAACGGAAAGAAAATTTATAAAAAGGTAGTCGGCCTCGCGGATTACGCCCGCGACGAGGTCAACAGGATCGGCGGCTACTACGCCTTCGGCAAAGAGATAATCGACGGAAGGGCTGCGTATGATTTCGACTCGGCCAAGCTCTCGATACACACGCGCGACATAGGCCTCGCGGGGATCGAGGTCTACGACATTCTGCGCGACGACTACGACATACAGATAGAGTTCGGGGATATAGGCAATATACTGGCGATAATCTCGGTTGGCGACACCGATTTGATGATCGAGCGGCTGATCTCGGCCCTGAGCCAGATCGAGCATATACATCGCCGCTCTCCGGTCGGAATGCTGGATCACGAGTACATTTCGCCCGAGGTGGTGCTGGCGCCAAAGCAGGCGTTCTACGCGCCCAAGCGCGCGGTGCCGATTGGAAAAAGCGCCGGAATGGTGTGCAGCGAGTTTGTGATGTGTTATCCGCCGGGGATCCCGATCCTCGCGCCCGGCGAGCGGATAACCGGTGAGATACTTGAGTACATAGCCTACGCAAAAGAAAAGGGCTGTTTCATGACCGGAACCGAGGACGTAAAGCTCGATTACATCAATGTCGCCACGGTATGAATCCTCCTCAGTCGGGCAAAGCCCGACAGCTCCCCCGAGGGGGAGTCTTTTTTTGCATCCCCTACATACCTACTCGCCCGGCGGGGCTTTTTTTATTGCATAAAATTAGTTTGCGGCGCATAGGATTAAGCAGGAAAAATTCGGGAGGTGCGGAAGATGGAGAATACCGAGGCGGGTGCAAAGCACACCGTGGTTATTGAGGATAGGAGCAGGATAAAGATCAACCGCGTGGAGGATGTTGAGAGCTTCAACGAGGAAAAGGCGGTGGTGTATACCGCGATGGGGGTCATGGTGGTGACCGGATATAATTTCAAGGTCAGCAAGCTGAACGTGGACGACGGACAGCTTATAATCGACGGCGAGGTCGACAAGATCGAGTACACCGAGGCCGCGGGCGGCCAAGAGCAGAGCGGCGGATTTTTCGGCAGGCTGTTCAGGTAGACCGCGTATTATTTACGGAGGATAAAGCTATGGATAAATTTACGGACGCGAATGAGATTGCTTATTTTTTGGAGTCTATGGGATGCGGCGCGCTTTTCGCGGCGGCTTATGACTTTCTGCGGGCGCGCAGGAGGGAGAAAAAAGTCAAAGCTTTTTTTGTGTATATCGAGGATATCGCGTGTCTGGCGGCGCTGGGACTTCTGGCGTACGCGCTCGCATTTCGTGAAAATGTCGGTATTATACGCTGGTACGGGATATTGGGGCTCGGCCTCGGCGCTCTGCTTCTGAAGCTGGCGCTGGGCGACCGCCTGATGCGCTTTTTCGAAAAGGTTTATCGTCTTTTTACGCGGATCATGTGTTTTATAGCCAAAATCCTGCTTTTTCCCGTTCGCCTGCTCTCAAAGCTGATAAGGCGGCCGATAAGCGTGGTTGTGTGGCACTCGCGGGAGGGCTCGCGCGAGATAGTCGATATATGGCGGACGCTTAAAATCAGGATCTCAAACAGGCTGCGCTCATAGCAAAAAATTATTAAATTAAGACAAAATTTTCATTAATTTTGATTGACAAAGACCGCGAGGTATTATATAATACAATATATAATGTGATAAATATGTACATATTGTATCATGTTGTATCTCAAATTTTTTCGCGGCAGGTGGCCTGTTATGAGAAGCAGAACAAGAAACACAAGAAAAAGACGCTCCGCCAATGTCAGAGACAGGGCGGCGCGGACAATCAAAAAAACCGGAAAGGTTAAAATAAATTTCAAGAGGCTTGCGCTGAGCCTGTTTGTTTTGGCGTTTTGCGTGTATTTTGTCTGCACCGTGATAAGCCAGCAGGCGGTTTTAAGCCGTAAAAATGATGAGATACAAAGCATTAACGAGCAGATCGAGACCGCGTCTCGCGAGACGGAGCGCTTAAACGGCGAGCTTGAGAGCGTCAACGACCCCGAGTATATGGAGCGTATGGCGCGCGAGAAGCTCGGACTTGTCGCTCCCAACGAGCGCGTGTATATCGACCTGAGCGGCAGCAACTGATTTCGGAAATAATTAATTAACATATCGGGAAGCGCGAGCTTCCGGAAGGGAACAAAACATAATATGCAAATTGAAGAAGGAACGGTACTCGATGCGAGAATTACCGGTATTATGTCTTTTGGCGCATTTGCCGATCTCGGAGAGGGAAAATCAGGTCTTATTCATATTTCCGAAATTGCCACGACCTACGTCGAGGATGTGAACGACCATCTGAAAAAGGGCCAAAAGGTCAGAGTCAAGGTCATTGCCGTTCAAGGTGACAAAATCAGTCTTTCGATCAAGCGCGTTGAGCAGGATCAGCAGAGAAAGCCGCGCCGAAACAAAAAGGAGAAGGCGGCCAAAAGACCGTCCCATAAGCTTACTCAGCCTCCCGAGGAGTTTGAGTTCGCGAAACGCGGCGATCTCAGTTTTGACGATATGCTTCAAAAATTCAAACGCGACAGCGACGAAAAATTCCAGGATTTGAAGCGCAGCAACGACAACAAGCGCAGTGGTGGCTACAAGAGAGCGTATTAAAAATCACGAATCGGGACATGCTATCTTTTGAAAGGAACGCGGCTTGTTTCGCGCATTGTGGGTGATATTATGACAAGTGCCTGTATTTTTTGGGTGATCGCGGCGGTGGTTTTCGGTATCATCGAGGGCGCCACCGTGGCTCTCGTCACAATATGGTTCGCGCTGGGAGCCGTGGCGGCGGCAGTCGCCGCGCAGCTCGGGTTTTCTCCCGTGGCGCAGGTGGGCACCTTTGTGATTGTGTCGGCGCTGTTTTTGTGCGTCACCCGTCCCGTTTTGAAGAAGATCGCGGTCAAAGACCCGCAAAAAACCAATGCCGACAGATTTATCGGCGAGATCGGTATGGTGATCGAGCCCATCGACGGAATAAACTCGTCGGGTCAGGTCAAGGTCGGAGGCAGTGTTTGGTCCGCGGTTTCCGAAAGCGGCGTGATTGAGATAGGCGAAAAGGTCGAGGTCATAAGGATATCCGGCGTAAGGCTGGTCGTTCGCCCGGCGGAGCGCGGCGGGTAAGCGCCGTTCGGTGCCATATAGGATTACATAAAGGAGCGTGCGTCTATATGGAAGTATTTATCATAGTTTTAATCGCGCTGATTATCGTTTTGGTAGCGGCGAATATAAAAATCGTTCCGCAGGCCAAGGCGTATGTTATTGAGCGCCTGGGCGCCTACAGCGCCACATGGAGCACCGGTCTGCATGTAAAGATCCCGCTGATCGAGCGGATATCGAACCGGGTGACGCTTAAAGAGCAGGTTGTGGACTTTCCGCCACAGCCCGTTATCACCAAAGATAACGTCACTATGCAGATAGACACAGTCGTGTATTATCAGATAACCGACCCCAAGCTCTACACATACGGCGTGGAGCTGCCGATGGCGGCGATCGAGAATCTGACCGCCACGACACTCAGAAACATAATCGGCGATATGGAGCTTGATGAGAGCTTGACGTCAAGAGATGTTATAAACACAAAAATGCGTTCTATTCTCGACGAGGCCACCGACCCGTGGGGTATCAAGGTGAACCGTGTCGAGCTTAAGAATATAATTCCGCCGGCGGGCATCCGCGAGGCGATGGAGAAGCAGATGAAAGCGGAGCGCGAGCGCCGCGAGTCGATCCTCCGCGCCGAGGGTGAAAAGAAGTCGGCGATCCTTGTGGCCGAGGGCGAGAAGGAGTCCAGGATACTGGAGGCGGAGGCTGAGAAGGCGTCACAGATACTTCGGGCCGAGGCGGACAAGGAGGCGGCTATCCGAATCGCGGAGGGCGAGGCGGAGGCCATCAGAAACGTGCAGCGGGCGACCGCGGACGGCATCAAAATGCTCAACGAGGCTATGCCCTCAAAGCAGGTGCTGACCATAAAGAGTCTTGAGGCCTTTGAAAAGGCCGCGGACGGCAAGGCAACCAAAATTATTCTGCCGTCGGAGATACAGGGCATAGCGGGGCTTGCGGCATCGCTCAAAGAGGTGCTGTCGGACGACGGCGCGAAAAACAATTAAATTTTAATCAAACGAAAACAGGAGGAAAATAACGTATGTCGGGACATTCGAAATGGGCAACAATTAAAAGAAAGAAAGGCGCTATCGACGCCAAGAGAGGCAAGATATTCACTAAGATAGGCCGCGAGCTTATGGTGGCGGTCAAGGAGGGCGGCCCCGATCCGGGTTCGAACTCAAAGCTGCGCGACGTTATCGCCAAGGCCAAGGCCAACAATATGCCCAACGATAATATACAAAGAAGCATCAAAAAGGCGGCGGGCGAGGGCAGCGCCGACAATTACATGAACATGATATACGAGGGCTACGGTCCCAGCGGTATCGCAGTCATGGTCGAGACCCTCAGCGACAACAAAAACAGAACCGCTGCCGACCTGAGACATTATTTCGATAAAAACGGCGGAAACCTGGGTCAGAACGGCTGCGTTAGCTTTATGTTCGACCATAAGGGTCTGATCGTCATTGAAAAGGCGGATGGCGTCGATGAGGACACTCTCATGATGGACGCTCTTGACGCGGGCGCCGAGGATTTCAATGTTGAGGACGAGTGCTACGAGATACTCACCGCCCCCGAGGCGCTGGGCTCCACCCGTGAGGCGCTCGAGGAAAAGGGCTATACCTTTGCTCAGGCGGAGGTCAACTACATACCTCAGACAACGACCGAGCTGACAAACCCCGAGGATATAGCCAAAATGGAAAAGCTGATCGACATGCTCGAGGAAAACGACGACGTTCAGAACGTTTATCACAATTGGGACATGCCCGACGAGGAATAGTGAATTTAAGCGACCGCGGCTTGCATTGAGACGGCTCTTTGTGCGCCGCGGTCTGTTTTTTGATAAATATTACCGATTGTTTTGGAGGCGGCGATCAAATGGCGAAAATTCTGCATATTGCCGATTTGCATCTTGATGCGCCCCACACCGCGCGTCTGAGCGTGGAGCGGGCGGTGCTGCGCAGAAGTGAGCAGCTTGAAACTTTTTCGAGAATAATGGACACCGCCGCCGAAAACGCGGACGTTGTGCTGATCTCGGGAGACCTGTTCGACGGCGAAAACGCGCGCCGCGAGACCTTGAGCGTCGTGCGCCGCAGGTTTGAGGCGCTGGGCGATATTCCTATTTTTATCAGTCCGGGCAATCATGACCCGTACCCGGTGTACCAAAGTCTTGGTCTGAGCGAAAACGTTGTTGTTTTCCCGCCCGAGGGCGGCACCTATGATATAGAAAGACTCGGTATCAGAGTATGCGGCGCGGGTTTTGCATCCAGATACGAAAAGCCGGTCGTGGCTCCGCTTGGGTTTGAAAAGAGCAAAGCTCTCGCGAATATCCTGCTGCTCCACGGCGATATGAGCGGAGCGCCGGGCTCTGAGCGGTACAATCCGCTGAGCGGCGGCGAATTTGACGGGTTTGATTACGCGGCACTGGGCCATATACACAGCCACGGCGGAATAAGGGAGACCGCGGGCGGCGCCAAATGGGCGTATCCCGGAATACCCGAGCCCGGCGGATTCGACGAGGGCTTTGGCGGCGGCTACATAATCGGCGATATAGAGCGCGGCAGGGTCGATCTTAAACACGTGAGGTCGGCCAAGCGCGGATATGTTGATATTGAGCTGGATTTTCCTAAAGGCGTTTCGGACAACGAGGCCGTGATAGAAAAGGCGTCTCGGAAAATCGCGGAGTTCGGCGAGGGCAATATCGTCAGAATAAGCTTGATCGGCAGGAGAGAAAAGGGGTTCAGCCCAGACGCGGCCATTATAGCGGAGCGTCTAAAGCCTATCTGCTTTCACGCCGAGGTGATCGACCGAACGCAAAGACATTTCGATATGAGCACGGACGACGGCGACCGAAGTCTGCGCGCGGTTTACATAAGACGCATGAGGAAAACCGCCGAAAATCATCCCGAGGGCAGCCGCGAGCGGCGACTGGCGGATAGGGCGCTGCGCTTGGGGCTCGAGGCGATGGAAGGCGGCCCGATGATATGACGAGAATAAAAAGGCTGGAGCTTATCGCTTTCGGCAGATTCAAAAACAAGACAATAGAGCTAAGCGGCGGACTTAATTTTATTTGCGGCCTCAATGAGGCCGGGAAGTCCACGGTTCAGCTTTTTATAAAATCAATGCTGTATGGCGCGGGCAGCGGCAGAGGCAGGGGCGCGAAGCCCCGCGATCGCATGATCCCGTGGGGAGAGAGCCGCGCGTCGGGCAGAATGATAATCGAAAAGGACGGAGTGCCCGTTGAAATTTACCGAGAGTTCGGCTCAAAGCCCTCAGAGGATGTGACAAAGGTCACCTCGGCGGCGGACGGCTCCGATTGGTTCGGCGCGTCGGTAGGCGGCGCGGAAGTGGGTGAGCGGCTGCTCGGTATGAGCGAGGACATGTTTTCACGAACGGTGTTCATAGCGCAGGACAGCACGGCGCTCAGCGGCGGCAGCGATGAGATCGAGGCTCGGCTGACAAACCTGCTGGCGGGCGGCTCCGAGACGGTGTCAGCCGCGGCTGCGGAGGCGAGGCTCAAAAAGCAAATCGCCTCGCTCAAAGCAAAGGACAGACGGGCGGCGCCCGGCGAGATAGACAAACTTGAAGCGGAGCGGCGGAGCCTTGCCGAAAAGCTCCGTGATCAGGAAAAGACGCGGAACGAGGCCGCGAGGCTCCGCTCGGAGATAACGGCACTTGAAGCGGAAGCCGACAGAGCGGAAAAAGAAAAAGAGCAGCTCCGCGCGCTGGAGCTGTCCGAGGCGGCAAAGGAAAAGGTCGAGCGGCTGAAACGGCTTGACGTTTGCCTCGCCGAGGAGATACAGCTCGGCAACAGCCGCAGGTTCCAGCTGTTTAAGCACAAAATAAAAGACGATACGGCAGACAAAATACACGAGCTTTCCGACAGTATAGACGAGATCGAGTCGGGCGCGTACCGCTTGGGAGACGAGCGCGATTCCTACGTCCGTATGGCGGAAGAGTCGGCAAAGCGCGAAAAACTGTTTTTGATAATAGGAATTGTTTTGGCGGCGGTCGGGTTCTGCTGCGCGGTTTTGGGGATTATATTCAAGACTTATGACTTGCTTTCGGGAGCGGCGCTTATAATTATCTCGCCGATCGGATATCTTATCACGCGGCGCAAGCATTCGCGAATACTAAAGCTGCTCGGAGAGACCGATAGAAATATAGGCGATACACGAAAGCGCGTGTCGGAGCTAGAAACGGAGCTTTCGGAAACCTTGAATCGGCTTGAATGCGACACGGTGCGCGACTTTGATAAAAAATACGCCGACTACCGCGCGGCTGAGGCGAAGATCGAAACGGTCCGCGGCATATACGATAATATTCTGGGCGGCGGAGATTACGCGCAGATCAAGGCCGAGGCCGATGAAGCCCGCAGATATATAATAGAAGAAACTCCGCCCCAAAATATGGATTTGAGACGGGCGGTAACTGAGGCGGAGCGGCGGCGCGATGCGGCGGTCAAAAAGATAACCGAGCTTAGAATCGCCGAGGGGCGCTTGCCCGAAACCGTTCCGATCAGCGATATAGAAAACAACATAAATTCGATAGATGAAAAGCTCGCCGAGAAGCGCGACGAGCTTGAGGCCCTCGGCATGGCGCTCGAGGGCGTGAGAGACGCCGAGCGGCATATTCGCTCCGACTACGCGCCGCTGCTCAACGAGCGGGCGGGAGAGATACTGGCGGAGATGACCGACGGGCGCCGCGGAGATATCATGGTCGCGGCGGACTTTTCGGTAAAGCTCAGAGACGAGAACGCGCCCGACGCGAAACGGGCGGAGCTGTTCAGCGCGGGAACATATACCCAAGTTTATCTGGCGGTCAGGCTGGCGGTTGCGGAGCTTGTGCAAAACGCTGAGGACACGATCGTGTTTCTCGACGACGTTCTGACCGGCTTTGATGACAGGCGCGCATACAGCGCGGCGCTTATGCTGAAAAAGCGTTGCGCGGACAAAAGGCAGGCTGTGCTGTTCAGCTGCCACGGCAGAGAAAGACAAAACGCCGAAAAAATCGGCGGTATAAATATAATTGAAATAGACGATAAAAAAACGGAGGTAGAAAGATGAGCGGAAAATTTGACAGTTCAAAAGGCAGCGTAAGGATTGCCAACAATGTTATCGCCAAGATCGCCGGATATGCGGCCACGAGCTGCTACGGCGTTGTCGGAATGGCGGTAAGGAGCAGCAAGGACGGCATTGCCCGTATGCTCAAGCGCGAGCAGATGGACAAGGGCGTTAAGGTCAAGGTGGCGGGCAACGGCATCGACATCGCCCTTTACATTATCGCGGAGTACGGCACGAACATAGGCACCATAGGCGAGCTTATCAAAAACAACGTGAAGTACAACGTGGAGCAGATGACAGGCATAAACGTGAACGCGGTCAACGTAAACGTCGAGGGAATTCGCGTGAATTAGCCGCACGGCGCGCAATGAGGAGAAAATTATGGATAATAACAGCGTATACAAAACAATCAGTAACGACGACCTGAGGCTTATGATACTTTCCGCCTCGCACAGCATACTCAATCGCGCGGGTGAAGTGAACGACATGAACGTTTTTCCCGTGCCGGACGGCGACACGGGCACAAACATGAGTCTCACGTTCAGCGCGGCGGCCGAGAGCGTGATAGGTCTTGACGACGGCGCGGGCGCGGATGAGATGCTCGACACATTGGCAAAGGCGGCTCTGCGCAACGCGAGAGGAAATTCGGGCGTTATTCTGTCCCAGATACTGCGCGGCATCAAGCAGGGCCTGGGCGATTCCGAGGCGCTTGACGTGGCGGCGGTAAAGCGCATGGCGTGTTCCGCCAGAGACACCGCCTACCGCGCGGTCATGAAGCCCACCGAGGGAACGATCCTGACGGTTATCCGCGAGATCGCTGAGTTTGCCGAGCAGAGGTTCCCCGAATTCGAGGATGTGCGGGAATTTCTCAAAGCGCTGCTCGGCGCGGGTGAGGAAAGCTTAAAGCGCACCCCGGAGATACTGCCCGTGCTCAAACAGGCGGGCGTGGTCGACGCGGGCGGCTGCGGAGTCACGGTCCTGCTTGGCGGCGCGGTGACGGCGCTTGAGACCGGAGCGGCGGTGCCGCTTGAGGACGAGACAAAAGCAGCCGAGACAAAGGCGGCCGATAAAGAGGACATCGACACGGCGAATATAAAATACAGCTATTGCACCGAGTTCCTGATAAACAAGAGCGCTTCAAGAAGCGTGACGCAGTTCAAGGCCTCGATCAAGCCCAAGGGCGACTGTATGCTGGTGATCGACGACGAGGAGATCGTGAAGGTGCATATCCACACGAACCACCCCGGCTTTGTGATAGAGCAGGCGCTGAAGCTGGGCGAGCTGACGAATCTTAAAATAGACAACATGAAGTATCAGCACAACGAGATAATTGGAAACACGATCAAGCCCGAAAGCGGCGCGGACGAAGCCGAGCCGCCCAAGAAGTACGGCTTTGCGGCTGTCTGCAGCGGCAGCGGAATGGACGAGCTGTTCCGCAGCTTAAACTGCGACGTGATAGTCAAGGGCGGTCAGACCATGAACCCCAGCACTCAGGAGCTGCTTGACGCCGCCGAGACCGTGAACGCCGAGAATATATTTATCCTGCCGAACAACAAAAACATAATAATGGCGGCGGAGCAGGTGAACGGCCTCACGGAAAAGAACGTGATAGTCATACCCACGCGCAGCATGCCTCAGGGAATAACGGCTCTCGCGTCGTTTGACGAGGACGCCTCACCCGAGGACAACGAGGTCATAATGACCGAGACATCCGAGGCCGTGAAGTGCGGCCAGATTACATACGCCGCCCGGGATTCCGAGGCGGACGGCTTTGACATAACCGAGGGCGACATTATGGGAGTTATCGAGGGCAAGGTCAAGGTCTGCGGTAGGGACATTGAGAAGGTTTTCTTCGACACGGCCAAAGAACTGGTTGACGATGAGTGCGGCGTTATCTCGGTCTACTACGGCATTGACGCCGACAAGGACGAGGCAAAGCGTTTAACCGCCGCTCTTGAAAAAGAGTATCCCGACCTTGACGTGAGCCTGAACTACGGCGGCCAGAGCGTGTATTTCTATATAATATCCGCCGAGTAATTCCGAGAAACGCATAGGTAGACAAAGCAATATGAAACTGAGCGACAATATACAGTATTTAAAAGGAATAGGTGAAAAAAGAGCCGGGTTGTTTCACAAACTCGGCATTTTCACGGTGGGGGACCTGCTCTATCACCTGCCCCGAGGTTTTGAGGACAGGACAAGCACAAGAAATATCTGCGATCTTATCGACGGCGAGACGGTGTGTGTCCGCGGCGTGCTGGCGTCGGGCGTGCGCAAATTCAGGGCGCGCCGCGGCGGCTGGGTCGTTCAGACCACGCTGTCGGACGGCACGGGCGTTATGCGCCTCACATGGTTCAACGCCTCGTATATCGACAAGAGTTTGTCAGACCCCGAGGCCGAGTATATGTTCTATGGCAAGGTCATTCATCGCACAATGGCAGCCGAGATGGTGAATCCCGTTATCGAAAAGCTGGAGAGCGAGGAATCAAAGAAAATGGGGATTATTCTGCCCATATATCCCGCGACGGCGGGACTCAACCAGCGCGGCATCAGAGACGCGGTCGGCCGCGCCATTGAAGGGCTGAGCGAGAAAATCCCCGAGATACTGCCCGACAGCGTGAGAGCACGCAACAACCTGATGGGAATAGACGAGGCAATAAGACTGGTTCATGCTCCCGAGGACTACGACCGCTTTTACGAGGCGAGACGCAGACTGGTATTTGAGGAGTTTTTAAAGCTGCAGCTTGGTGTTTCGACTGTGAAGAGCATAAAAAAATCCCGCAAAGCGGTGGTTATTTCGGACGTCAAGTGTATAGCGGAATTTGCGCGCAGCCTCAGCTTTGACTTGACAAACGCCCAGAAAAAGGTGATAAACGAGATCGCCGCCGACCTAAAGAGCGGCGTGCCCATGAACCGCCTTGTGCAGGGCGATGTGGGCTCGGGAAAAACCGTGGTCGCCGCCGCTGCCATGTTCGCCGTGGCGCGGTCGGGCTGCCAGTCGGTCATGATGGCGCCCACCGAAATTCTGGCGGAGCAGCATTATAACAGTCTGAAAGGATTTTTCGAGCCTTGGGGAATAAAGGTGGCGTATCTCATCGGCGGCCAGTCGGCAAAGGAGCGGGCTGAGAATACCGCGCTTATCGAAAGCGGCGAGGCGGCGGTCGTTGTGGGCACCCATGCGGTCATTACCGACAAGGTGAATTTCAGCAATCTGGCGCTGTCGATAACCGATGAGCAGCACCGCTTCGGTGTGAGCCAGCGCAGCAAGCTGAGCGCAAAGGGCCTCAACGTCCACACGCTTGTCATGACGGCAACGCCCATACCGAGGACGCTGTCGCTGGTGATATACGGCGATCTTGATATTTCGATCATAGACGAGCTGCCTCCGGGCAGAAAGCCGGTCAAAACTCTGGCGCTGACCGAGGCGCAGCGGCCTCGGCTCTATGATTTCGTGCTGCGCGAGCTGAACCGCGGCAGGCAGGCGTATTTTGTCTGCGCGCTGGTCGATGAGTCGGACGCGGTCGAGGCCAAGGCCGCTGCGGAGTATGTGAAAAAGCTGAGCCAAGGCGTGCTGTTCGGCAGATCGGTCGGACTGCTGCACGGCAGGATGAAAACCTTTGAAAAGGATGATGTTATGCGACGATTTGCCGCGGGTGAGATCGAGGCGCTGGTGGCCACCACGGTGGTCGAGGTCGGAGTAGACGTGCCCAACGCCACGATAATGGTTATCGAGAACGCCGAGCGCTTCGGCCTGTCGCAGCTCCATCAGCTGCGCGGCAGAGTCGGCAGAGGCGCCGACCAGGCCTACTGCGTCATGTTCGGCAACACAAACAGCGGCGTTGCGAAGGAGCGCATGCAGGTCATGTGCGAGACCAACGACGGTTTCAAGATATCCGAAAAGGACCTGGAGATCAGGGGCCCGGGCGAGTTTTTCGGCACGCGGCAGCACGGCCTGCCCGAAATGAAGATAGGCAACTTTTTCACCGATATGGAAATTTTGAAGCAGACCCAGACTGAGGCGGAAATAATACTCAAATCTGACCCGTTCCTGAAAGCCCCCGAACACAGACTGCTCTCAAAAAGCATAACCGAAACCTTCGCCAAAGCCGGCGATATATTAAATTAAAAAACAGCGGTCTCCCGCTGTTTTTTGATTATTGACGTATTTTTTGTTTTAAGGCTTCCTGAAGGACTTGCGAAAAATTTATATTCATTTCAAGAGCCGCGGTGTTGAGCCATGCCGGAATTGTCAATGTCTTCTTAACGGATTTTTCGAAGTGGTTTTTCGCGTATTCGTCAGCGTCGACCGAAATGGGGCAAACAAACGATTCGCTTGGTTCAACGCCGAGCTCTGCGGCAATATCGGCCGCGTTCACGGATTTTATGTCGGAAGATTTGGGTATTTTTTCATTGTCAAGCTTAAGCATATAAATATACCCCGCGAGGCAGTCAACGGCCATATTCATAGCTTCTTCGAAGGTTTCTCCGCATGTTGTCGTTCCCTCAAGATCGGGAAAAATAACGGAGTAGCCGTCGGTATCCTTAAAAAAACATGCCGGATAAATTGATAACATAATGTTGACCTCCTATTTATTATCTAAACGCGCTTGTTTCAGTATGGACTTTTCGGTGATTTTCGGTATATCTTTGGCATGAAACGGAATTGTAACTTTGCCGGGTTTAGAAGGATGTGTATAATGCCTGTGTGAGCCCGTTTGCGATTTAAAGACCCAGCCGTCAGCTAAGATTATTTTTTCCAATTCTCTTGGTTTTAAAGGCATATGCAACACTCCTTTTTACTTATTATATCACATAACACGTACCATGTCAATACGTGTTAGAATATTAAAATGTTTAAAATACTATTGAAATTATAATATAATTGTGATAGAATAATTAATATAGAACCTAAGGGGTGATTTTTATGATTATCAAGTCATCTACGGCGCTGAGAAATGATTATTCAACCATATCTCCGGAGGAAGCAAGAGCGCGTCTTGCGGTGGAAAGATGAGCAAAGTTGAGATTATAAAACGTTACGCGCTTTTGATTTTGGGGCTGTTTCTGGCGGCTTTCGGAGTGGCGCTCACGCGTCACGGCGAGTTGGGCGTGTCGCCTATCTCGTCGGTGGCGAATGTCCTGAGCTACAAATTCACGTTTTTCACAATGGGCACATGGCTTATCATCTGGAACTGCGTCCTGATAGTCGGCCAGATAGTTATTTTAAGGCGGAACTTTAAGCCTATCGAATTTTTGCAGGTTCCGATCTCGTTTCTGTTCGGATGGTTCACCGATTTCGGGCTGTGGTGCGCTTCGATTATTCCGAACGATTTTTATCCCGTTCGTCTGGCGCTGGTCGTGTCCGGCGTTGTCGTGCTGGGGCTTGGCATATCGCTGGCGTTTATCGCCGGGGTCGTCATGAACTCGGGTGAGGCGTTTGTCAAGGCTGTGTCGAGCGTCACCGGGTTCGAGTTCGGCAATGTGAAGATCGGGTTTGACATATTCTGTGTGGTGAGCGCGGTCGTGCTGTCGCTGATATTTTTTAATTTCAGGATAGTCGGCGCACGCGAGGGCACCGTCATATCCGCGCTGCTCACCGGAGTTATGGTGAAGTTTTTCAATAAGCGGCTCAAAGAGCCGCTCGGTAAAATGCTGACAAAATAAATGCAAAACAACCATTCGGCTTTTAGTCCGAATGGTTGATAACCAGCATATCGTTTTGGCGGATAACCGTGTCCCCGTTGGGGATAAGTATTTTTCCGTCGCGGTTTATCATGATTATCAGACGGTCGTCTGTGTTGGGCAGTTTGCGGATGGGCTTATCTATCCACTTGCTGCCCTCTCTTATTGTCTTTTCCGAAAGGCGTATGCCCGAGATCTCTCCCGGCGACTTGGCGCTCAGCACCACGTAGTCGCCTTTTTTGATCCTTGTTGAGCCGTTGGGCACGATCTTTTCGTCACCCCGCTGTATCAGCACCAGAATAGTGTCGGGCGGATTAACGATGTCCTGCACCCTGAGGCCCGTCCAGGGATGCTCCTCGGTCATCTTGAATCTTATAAACTGAACGGGCACCTCGTCGGAATAGTCGTTAAAGGTTTTCATAACGTCCTCGTTTTCGTCGATCATGTTGAGCTTTTTTGCGAGCGGCGCCAGCAGGCCGCCCTGTATCAGTATCGAGAACAGGACCACGCAGAACACGATATGGAAAACGTCGTACGTGCTGTTGCTGAGCATGACCATGACCGCGAACACGATCGAGGCCGCGCCTCTCAGACCCGACCAGGACACCATCAGCATCTGGCTGAGCTTGCTTTTAAAGGGCGTCAGCAGCAAAAATACAGCCACGGGTCTGGCGATAAACGTCATAAACAGCGCGATTGCGATCGAGACCGGAAGCACCTGCGGTATTTGCGACGGGTGCGACACCAGGCCCAGCAGGAAAAATATGCTCATCTGCATAATGCTTGTTATCCCGTCAAAAAACGGCACCAGACTGCGCTTGTTTTTGATGCCGGCGTTTCCCAGAACTATGCCCACGATATAGGCGGACAAAAATCCGTTGCCGTGGACGATCTCGGGCAGCGCGAACGAGAGTATAACAATCGCGAACATAAACACGTTGTCAAATCCCGGGGCGCTGAATCTAGTGTGTTTGAGCACCCACGCCGAGGCAATGGCGATAATGATTCCGGCCATGCCGCCGTAGAACAGCTGGGCGAATATCGTGTATAAAACCGCGCCCGTGCCGCCGACTCCGGCTTTGACCGAGAGCAGTATCGCCGTCAGCATATACGCGAACGGGTCGTTGCTGCCGCTCTCTATCTCAAGCATAGAGGCCGTGTTGTATTTGAGGTTCAGCCGCTTTGAGCGCAGCACCGAGAACACCGATGCCGCGTCGGTCGAGCTTATGACCGCACCTATCAGCAGCGCGTCAATAAGCGGCATATTAAGGGCGAGCATACAGAACAGCCCCACCAGTCCGCAGGTCATGATAACGCCGACCGACGACAGCAGGATCGACTGCGCTGCTATGGGCTTTGCCGCCTCGATATTGGTTCCGAAACCGCCGTAGAACATAATAAACGCCAGGGCGGTGCTGCAGATCTCCTCGGCAAATTCATAGTTGTCGAAATGAATTTTTATCAGACCGTCGCCGCTGAACAACATTCCCAGCAGTATAAAAGCCAGAAGGGCGGGAACGCCAAGCTTGCCCGACAGCCTGTGAAGAAAGATACTGGCAAACATAACGATTGCCGCGAGCAAAAGATATGTGTACATTATATACTCCGTTTCTGTTTTTTCTTAATATATATAATACCATATTTTTGCTTTTGGGTCAATCACTGATTTAGTCGAATTGAGATTAAAATAATTTATTTACATAACATAATCCAGAGTGCAGGGCAGGATCGTTTCGTGAACCATCATAAGCATCCGCATGCTGCACTCCGAGAGCGTCGCGTATCTGCGGTGGATCTCTCCATGGTCCACTATCCTGTTGTCCGCGTCGCGCATCACGGCTTTTATGCCGTAGGGCGAATAGTCGTCGTCGCTCACGGTGAGCGTGTATTCCACCGTCATTTTTTTGTTGTTGGGGGTTGTGAATTCATATATGTATCTGAGAAAGCCCTCCGCTATACAGTTTTTTGCTTTGCAGCTTTGCGGAAGGTTGATCTCGCGCGATATAATGTCGAATAACTCCCCACTGTCATAAAACATTTTAACCATCTCCCTATTGTATAGTTAAACATTGATTTTATTATTTACAAAAATAAATATACAGCAAATACATACCAAACATATATGAGTTTATGCCTATATAAATATAATACCGCATAAAAATTTTGTCAAATTTTGTTTTGTAATATAACGGGAAGTCCTAAAAACGGCGTCAATTCGGGAGTTTTTTGCTTTTGCGCGTAACGCGGATGTAAAAAAATTTTCGCGTTAACGCCGAAAAATATTATATATTGGTAGTTTTTGGAAAAACGTTTGCGATTATAAATATATCGAAAAAAACGGTTATACAGCTGTAACAGTATTTTAATGATTTCGGTTTACACGGTGTTTTTGTTATGAACTACAATTATTTTGACTAAGACTTTTTAAAGTGATCCGATGTGACGCAAATATATTACTGCGGTAATTATAAAAGCGGTATAATATATGGCGTTTATATGCAGTGTGCATAAAAACGGGGGGTTTTTTCAGTGGGGGGGGGTAATTTTTGTGCAAATTGACTAATTTAGCCTGAAAATGAAAAAAATAATAATTAATTTGTGATTTGATTTTTTAACGTTTTTTATGCAAAGTAAATATAATTTTTTGAAAAACACGAAAATATTCAAATAACGCTTGCGAATATCAGAAAAGCGTGATATAATTCATAAAGCTTGATAGGATTTGTGTATTGTCAAACTGAACAAAAACAAATTTTGAAAAAAATAAATTAAATATAACAATATCATACAACATGGAGGAATGCATTTATGAAAACAAAAAGACATCTGGCATTGGCAATCGTGTTCTGCATGATGTTAAGCGCTTTTGGTTTTACGGCATATGCAGACGCGCCTGTCGATAAGGACGCGAAACGCGCCGCCGACATAACGGCGGTGAACCTTGCGGATCTCGGAGCTCCGCAGCCCGTTACATATGGTATAGAACTGGCAGATGAGCCTTCGGCAGCGCCGTCAAGCGAGCCTTCGGCAGCGCCGTCAAGCGAGCCTTCGACAGCGCCGTCAACCGAGCCCGAGACATCAAGCGAGCCTGAGACATCGAGCGAGCCCGAGACATCAAGCGTACCCGAGGTATCGGAAGCGCCCGCGACCGTAGCGCCTGAGACATCGGAAGCGCCCGCGACCGAGGCACCCGAGACATCGGAAGCGCCCGCGACCGAAGCGCCTGAGACATCGGAAGCGCCCGCGACCGAAGCGCCCGCGACCGAAGCGCCTGAGACATCGGAAGCACCCGCGACCGAAGCGCCTGAGACATCGGAAGCACCCGCGACCGCAGCGCCTGAGACATCAAGCGAGCCCGAAACATCGGCCGCGCCCGAAGTTGAGGTAATTCCCGTTACGGACGTTGAGGCGAACGGCAGTGCTACGACTGAACCGGCTCAGTTTGTAGTAGGAGCCGAATATACAGATGAAGTTAAAGCTGTATTTGGCAATGACTTCGCTAATATCACGGAGAACAAGATAACAGGTATCACCGACCAAAATACCGTTACGGCAAAGGTAAATATCACAGAGCCGGGCGACTATGAGTTCAACGTTCTCGCGGTTGGCAGCAAAGACAACAACGTGATCACGCTGACAAAAAATGTTACACTCGATGAGGAAGGTTTTACAAACGAAAAGCTTAATGCGGAAGCTTCTGTCGGCAAAGCCGGAAACGAGGATGTATATCTTTATACATACGTTGCAAAAGACCTTGATCCCGCTAATTACACGATAACATACAAATCGGCTTCGAGGGAGAATGCGTCCGACTTTATCGCGATGGCGGTCGTAAATGTTACCGATGAGCCCGAGGCATCAAGCGAGCCTTCGACAGCGCCGTCAACCGAGCCCGAGGCATCAAGCGAGCCTTCGGCAGCGCCGTCAACCGAGCCCGAGACATCGAGCGAGCCTCAGACATCGAGCGAGCCCGAGACATCAAGCGAGCCCGAGACATCAAGCGAGCCTCAGACATCAAGCGAGCCTCAGACATCGAGTGAGCCTCAGACAACGGGCGAGCCTCAGACAACAGGCGAGCCTCAGACATCGAGTGAGCCTCAGACAACAGGCGAGCCTCAGACATCAAGCGAGCCTCAGACAACAACAGCGCCCGGCGAG
>CANQLT010000038.1 GCA_947624775.1 uncultured Monoglobus sp. | reverse complement strand
CTGAACAGATGGGCGATACCTATGCCGAGCTTGAGGCTTTGGGCGTAAAGACTGTGCTGGGCGACGGCTATCTTGATAAAATTGGAGACGATATTAAGATAATTTTCAAGACCCCGGGTGTGCGGTACGATGCGCCGGCGATCCTGGAGGCCATGGAGCGCGGAGCCGAGCTGACGTCCGAGATGGAGTTGTTTTTTGAGCTGTGCCCCTGCGACATTATCGCGGTCACGGGCAGCGACGGCAAGACCACCACAACCAGCCTGATAAACGACATGCTGACCCGCGGCGGATACAAGTGTTATCTGGGCGGCAACATCGGCAGACCGCTGATAGAGGATGTCGAGAGCATAGAGCCGAACGACAAGGCAGTTGTGGAGCTTTCGAGCTTTCAGCTGCACACAATGAAGCGCAGCCCGCATATCGCGGTCGTAACCAATGTCACGCCCAATCATCTTGACTGGCACACCGATTTTGACGAGTATGTGGACGCCAAGCGCGCCGTGTTCAAGTTCCAAAAGCCCGGCGACCGCGCGGTGTTTAACTATGACAACGACGTGACGCGCGGCTTTGCGGAGGAATGCGGAAACGGCGTATGCTTTAGCCGCCGCGAAATGCTGAGTGACGGTTACTGCCTGTGCGGAGATATGATAGTGCTGCGCCGCGGAGGCGCGACCGAGCGCGAGATATTAGATATAAACGACATCTATATTCCCGGAATGCACAACGTTGAAAATTATATGGCGGCGATCGCGGCGGTCAACGGACTTGTCGGCGACGATGTGATACGCGCCACCGCCAAGGGCTTTACCGGAGTGCCGCACAGGATAGAGTTTGTGCGCGAACTCGGCGGCGTCAAGTATTACAACGACTCGATCGCCTCGTCTCCCGCGAGGACAACGGCGGGTCTTAACTCTTTTAATCAGAAAGTCGTGCTGATCGCGGGCGGATATGACAAAAAAATACCGTTTGACGACTTCGGCCCCGTTGTTGCGGAGCATGTGAAAAAATTGGTGCTGTGCGGTTTTACCGCCGACAAGATCGAAAAAGCGGTCAAAAATGCCGAGAACTTCAGCGGTCTGCCGATTTATAAGACCGACGATTTCAAAAAGGCGGTCGAGACCGCGAAAGAGATTTCGGAGCCCGGCGACGTTGTGATACTGTCACCCGCCTGCGCCAGCTTTGATATTTTCAAAAATTTTGAGGAGCGCGGCAACAGATTCAAAGAGATAGTGAACGAGTTATAGGGAGAAAACATGGAATTTTTAAAAATGGCAAGCCCGATAGGCCTGCTGACGATATCAAATATATTTATGACATTCGCATGGTACGGGCATTTAAAGCACAAGGACGCGGCGCTGTGGTTCGTAATACTGACCAGCTGGGGCTTGGCGTTCTTTGAGTACATCTTTCAGGTCCCCGCCAATCGGCTGGGCAGCCGCTATTACAGCACCGCGCAGCTCAAGATAATTCAAGAGGTAATAACCCTGACGGTGTTCTCGTTCTTTTCGGTGCTGTATCTTAAAGAAAAGTTCACCCTGAACTATCTGTTCGCCTTTATCTGTATCCTCGGCGCGGTCTATTTTATGTTCAGGGGCTGAATTTTTATGCCGCAAACGGGCGGATAATATCCGCCCCTACGGGACGTCGAGGGCGCCGTCCCCTACAAACACTGTACGTGATCGTATATAAATAGTGTAGGGCGGCATGCCTACATGCCGCCGGCCGGATGTGGGCATCCGGCCCTACGAACGTAGTGATTAGTAATTAGCGAATAGTAAATAGGACGGGCGGATATTATCCGCCCTTTTTTATGTGCCCTAATTGACGCCGGTGAGGCAATCATAAATAGGCGCTCCCTTGGGAGGAGGCAAAAAACAGGCTCCCCTTACAACGCAGGGGAGCCTGTTTTTAGTCGTCCTCGGTTTCGACCCATTCGGTCACGAGCTCGGTGAAGAAGTGCCCGTTTAAGTGGTCTATTTCGTGGCAGAAGGCGCGGGCGGTCAGGTCCTCGCCCGTGTACTCATATTCCGCCCCGTTTCTGTCTGTGGCACGGATTTTTACGATTTTGGGGCGCGTCACCATTCCGTATTTTCCCGGATAGCTCAAACAGCCCTCCGCGTCGGTCTGCTCGCCCTCGGTGTAAAGTATCTCTGGGTTTATAAGTTCAAGATAAGTGTCGCCTGTGTCAATGATCGCGACGCGGCGCAGCACGCCCACCTGAGGCGCCGCCAACCCAACGCCGCCCGAGGCTTTGAGCGTCTCCTGCATGTCGTCGAGCAGGCAGATTATTCTGTCGTTTATTTCTTTCACTTCGCGGCATTTTTTTGTAAGTATCTCGTCTCCAAGCTTAACTATGTTTCTGATTGCCATATATGTCACTCCGTTTGTAAAATTTTAGCTCATGTTCACGGGGTTTATGTCGATTACCAGCGTTGTGTGATTGTCATGCCCGTAGATCTCGTTTATCCCGTGAAGCGTTTTGAGGATCTTTTCCTTGTCTCTGACCTTGATAAACAGCCGATGGCGGTAGCTGCCCTTGATCTTGCCGATCGGGGCGGGCATGGGGCCGCTTAAAAAAATTATGTTTTCCATGTCCGCGTTTGCCTTAATATTGCTGTGTATCAGGCTGAGACAGGCCCGCGCCTTCTCGTTGTCGGCGCTTGTGACCATTATGTTTATTATGTCACAAAACGGCGGATAAATCAAGCGTTTTCTGAATATTATTTCATTTTTGTAAAAGCCCTCGTAGTTGTGTTCCTTCGCGTAACCGATCGTTGAGTTTTTGGGCTGATACGTCTGAATGACCGCTCTGCCGGGGATCCCGCCGCGGCCCGCTCTGCCGCAGACCTGAGTCAGCAGCGAGAACGTGCGCTCGTTGGCGCGGAAATCGTCAACGCCGAGCGAGGAGTCGGCCGCCAGCACTCCCACCAAAGTGACCTCGGAAATGTCGAGGCCCTTTGTCACCATCTGGGTGCCGAGAAGAATATCGGCGTCGCCGTTTTTGAACTCGTCGAGTATTCTCTCATGGCTGCCCTTGCGCGCCGTCGTGTCTCTGTCCATCCGCAGGATGCGCGCCTCGGGAAACAGCCGCAAAAGCTCTTCCTGGATCCTCTGGGTGCCCGTGCCGAAAAATTTCACGTGCTTTGAGCCGCATTCGGGGCACACGGTGACGTTTCTGATTTTGTATCCGCAGTAGTGGCACTCCAGCGTGTCCGAAAACTTGTGGTACGTCAGCGGGATACTGCAGTTTTGGCACTCCATAACGTGTCCGCACTCGCGGCAGGAAACGAAAGTATTAAAGCCGCGCCTGTTCAAAAACAGTATGGTCTTTTCGCGGTTTTCGAGATTCGTTCTGATCTCGTGCTCCAGTCTGCCGCTTATGGGCGACATGTTGTGATATTCAAAGATCTCGCCGCGCATGTCCACAACGCGGACCTTGGGCAGCGGATTGCTGTTGTATCGGCTGTTCATTTCAAACAGCTTGTATTCCTTTGTCTCAAAGGCTCTGTAGTAGCTGTCGACCGAGGGCGTCGCGGACGCCAGTATCAGCGGCGCGCTGTTTTGCTCGGCGCGGAAAGCGGCCACGTCCCGCGCGTGGTATCTGGGTGAGATCTCCGATTTGTAGCTGTTTTCGTGCTCCTCGTCGAGAATTATCAGGCCGATGTTTTTTATCGGCGCGAATATCGCGCTCCTCGCTCCCACCACAACATCGACTTCGCCGTTTCTGATCTTGTTCCACTGGTCGAAGCGCTCGCCGTAGCTCAGGCCGCTGTGCATAACCGCCACGCGGCTGCCGAATCGGCTCACGAACCTCTCGACCGTCTGCGGCGTCAGAGAGATCTCGGGCACCAGCATGATAGCTTTTTTGTTGAGCTCTATGCAGCGTCTGATCGTTTGCAAAAATACCTCGGTCTTGCCGCTTCCTGTCACGCCGCGTATCAATATTTTCTCGTGTCGGCCGTCCTCGAGCAGCTTGTCCGTATACTCGATTATCGGTTTTTGCTCCGCGGTCGGCTCATACTCGCGCGCCGCGGCGTAGTTCTCGGGGTCGTATACTTCGCGTATTTTCTTTTCGCTGAAAAGCTCTATATAGCCCCTGTCGACAAGCGCGGCCAGCGAGCTGTAATTTCCGCCCGAAAGTGAGATAAGCTCCGAGGTAGTCATTTTCCCGATGTCCGCCAGAGTCAGCAGCATGTTCGCCTGGGTGCCCGCGCGGCTGTTTTTCAAAAAATCCGCCGCCATATACGCCTCGTCGATCGGGACCAAAAGCCGCGCGCAGCGCACGGTCAGTTCCTTGACCGAGTCGTCGGCCTTGTCGGATATCTTTATTATTTTTTTGCTTTCAAGAGAGCTCAAAACCCGCCTCAGGGCTTTTGAATCTATGATCTCGGCCAGATGCTCATATTCGATTATACCGCCGTTCTGTTTGATAGCGCCGAGCACTTTTTTCTGAAAGTCACTGAGCTGTTTGTCGGATGCTTCATTTTCACTAACGCTTATCCACTCTTTTATTATCAGCTTCATTCCCGGCGGAACTGCCAGTTTAAAAGCGTTGTAAAACGTGCACATGTATTTTTCGCGCATCCATAGGCAGAGGTTAAGCAGCTCGGATGTGCATATCGGCCCGTCTCCGACGATACGTTTGATCGTTTTCAGAATTTCACGCGAGCCGTTTTCGGGAAGATCGACAACCAGCGCCTCCACGGGATTGTTGTATATCCCGAAGGGCACAATCACTCTTATTCCCGGGCCGATCTTGTCCTCAAGTTCCTCGGGCACATTGTAGTCAAAAAATTTGTCTATTATATGCCGTCTGCTGATAAGAGCCACCCGCGCCGTCATAGCTTGGCCGCCTCTGTCAGAATAATGTCGGCCAGCGCGTCCTTGCTCATTTTGGGCAGGTCCCGCGCCGAGCCGTCAGGCCGCACTATCGACGCCACATTTGTGTCGGTGCCGAAGCCCGCGCCCTCAGTGTTTAAGTTGTTGGCAACTATAAAGTCCGCGCCCTTCGCCGCGCATTTCTCGGCGGCGTTTTTGATAAGCTCCTCGGTCTCCATAGCAAAGCCGACAATGACCTTTTTGCCGCCGTATTTCTCGCCCAGCTCTTTTAATATATCGGGGTTCCGCGTGAGCTCAAGGCTCATATCGCCGCCGCTTTTTTTGATTTTCGAGTCCGAGACTTTTTTCGGGCGGTAGTCCGACACGGCAGCCGCCATGATTATAATGTCCGCGCTCTCCGCGGCGAAAAGGACCTCGCCGCGCATTTCAAGCGCCGAGGAAACGTTCACGGTATTGATGCCGCGCGCTTCGGGGCAGGTGTGGGCGCCCGCGACGAGCGTGACGTCGGCTCCGCGCAGATAGGCCGCTTTGGCGATTGCAAAGCCCATTTTGCCGCTTGAATGGTTTGTCAGAAAGCGGACGGGGTCGAGCGCCTCCCTTGTGGCGCCTGCGCTGACAACGACTTTTTTGCCGCGCAGATCGGCGTCTTTTGAGAGCGCCAGTCGGGTGATATTGTCAAAGATAAGATCAATGTCTGCCAGCTTTCCCGATCCTGTGTCGCCGCACGCCAGGCGTCCCTCGGCGGGCATAACGAACTCGGCGCCCAAGGATTCGAGCTTTTTGATGTTCTCTTGGGTCACGGGGTTTTCAAACATGTTTGTGTTCATGGCAGGCGCTATGAGCTTGGGCGCTTTGCACGCCATGTATGTGGTTGTCAGCATATCGTCGGCGATCCCGTTTGCCGCCTTTCCGAGGAAGTTGGCCGTCGCGGGAACGACCGCGAACACGTCCGCTGCCTTTGCCAGTGATATGTGGCGTATCTCCCAGGCTTTGGGCTCCTCGAACATATCAAGCGCCATAGGATTTTGCGAAAGGCTCCGGAAGCTGAGCGGCGACACAAACTCCGTGGCCGCTTTTGTCATTATTATTTTGACATCGGCCTCTGCTTTTTTAAGTCTCGATGTCAGTTCCAGCGCTTTGTAGGCGGCGATCCCGCCCGTCACGCCCAGAACGACGGTCTTGTTTTTAAGATTCATAAAAATCACCTTCGTTTAATTACGCCCGCTTTTAAGAGCGGGCGCGATCAATATTTTCAGTTAAGTGTGCCGATGTCGGGGGTGTGAATGTAATTCAGCTTGTCCTCGTAGATCTCCTCGGCGGCAATTGTAACCTCTTTGCCCGATTTTGTCTCGATCAGGGGTTGTTTGCCGTCGGTAAGCTGTCTGGCCCTCTTGGCTGTCTCGATAGTGAGCAGATAGCGGCTTCCTGCCTTCTGCACCAGCTCTGCGATTGGCGGTTTGATCATCATAAAGCATCTCTCCTTTTGAATTTAATGCGTATGTATTTCTTGTTTATATCCGAATAAATTATGTTTTATTCGGCTTTGTTTTCGTCGATTATGTTTTTGATCTCGCGGGCGGCATCCTCAACCACTCGGTTTATCACAATATAATCATAGTTGTTCATCTGCGTCAGCTCCCATTCGGCGGCCTTGACGCGTCTCTCTATTTCCTCGGCGTCCTCGGTGCCGCGTCCCGACAGGCGCTCGCGCAGAACGTCGAGATTTTCGGGCGCGATAAATATATACACGCCCTTGGTGTCGCTGTCTCTGAGCTTGAGCGCGCCCTGAACGTCGATCTCAAGCAGCACGTCGCGCCCCGCGTTGAGGTTGCTCTCAACGTATTCAAGCGGCGTTCCGTAGTAGTTGTCGCTGAATTCCGCCCATTCCATAAACTTGCCCTCGTCGATCATTTTGAGAAACTCGGGCACGGTCTTGAAGAAGTATGTTACTCCCTCGGTGTCCTCATCTCTGGGCGGGCGCGTGGTGGCCGAGATCGAGGACACAATATTAGGGTTGCCTTCCCGCAGCTTATTAAGCACGGTTCCCTTGCCGACCCCCGAGGGGCCCGACACAATAATCAAAAGTCCTTTATTCATCTTTATCACCGTCTTCCCCGCTCTGTTCGGCGCGTCCCGCGATTGTCTCGGTCTGGATCGCCGAAAGTATTATATGGTCGCTGTCGGTCACAATGACCGATCTGGTGCGTCTGCCGCAGGTCGCGTCAATAACCATGCCGCGCTCCTTGGCCTCCTGCACTATGCGTTTGATCGGCGCCGAGTCGGGGCTGACTATCGCGATGACCCTGGCGCCCGAAACAATGTTTCCGAATCCCACGTTAATAAGTTTCATAGCTGTCTCACCTTGATTATTCTATATTCTGTATCTGTTCTCTTATTTTTTCGATTGTGGATTTCATCTCGACCACATGGCGGGTCAATTCTATATCGTTGCATTTTGAGCCGATGGTGTTGGTCTCGCGGTTCATCTCCTGAACGATAAAGTCCAGTTTTTTGCCAATCGGCGTGTTTTCCTCAAGAGCGGCTCTGAACGCTTTGATGTGGCTTTTAAGGCGCACGGTCTCCTCGTCTACCGCCACCTTGTCGGCGAATATCGCCGCCTCGGTCAGGATCCTGCTCTCGTCAGCCGATGCCCCGATCTCCGCCAAAGTGTCATTCAGCCTTTTTCTCAGTCTGTCTTGATATTCGATCACGGTCTGCGGCGAGCGTTCCTCTACCGCGTCGGTATGTACGGCGAGAGAGTCAAGATGCTCAAGTATGCTCTTTTTGAGCCGCTCGCCCTCGCTTATTCTCATCGCGATAAATCCGTCAAGGGCGATGCCGAGCGCTTCGTCTATCGCGCTTTTCACCGCGTCCTCGTCGATCTCTTTGTACTCAATGTCAAAAATATCGCCGAAGGCCGACAGGGTGCTCATTGAAATATCGTCGGAAAGGCCGAATTCCGAAAGCTCCCTGAGGCTTGATATATATGACTCCGCCAGAGTTTTGTTGAGTTTTACCTGCTTGTTGTCGTCCTCTATCTTGTTGATTGAGGCGTAGACCTCGACCTTGCCGCGGGATATGCTGCCCGCGAGGCGGCTCCTTATATGCTCCTCCAGAAAGCTGTATATCCTGGGAGTTTTTATATTATAGTCCGCGTACCGATGATTTACCGCTTTGATCTGCACGCTGACCTCGTAGGTCTCGTTAAATACCGTCTCGGCTCTGCCGAATCCCGTCATGCTCCTTAACATTTAATTACCTCGCAATTTTGTGCAATTTTACCGTTGAAATTTTCGATTATTCGAATTAAAATAAATGTACCGAAAGTAATATTGCCGAAAATTTCCCATAATAGAACTATTATACCACAATTTTTAAAGTTTGCAATAGGGAAATTGATTTTGAAACATAATTGTAACATAACGGAAACGCAAATGTTAGATGTGCGAAATCGTAATGTAAGCAAAATTTGCTTGAAAATTAAAATTTTTTAGGGAAATTTTTGAATGTTTACAATTTGTTCACAATTAGCGCAAACGCCCGAAAACACGCGCTTTTCGCGGCATAAACGAGTATTTTTCGGAGCTTTTTTATCTATATATTAAAAGTCGGTATTGACATTTTCTTCAAATCGTTGTATAATCATAACATGGTTTTAGTAAGCAGAATGGAAAATTTGTGCTTTATTTTCGTATCTTCTGCTTTTTAATTCTATTGTCAAAAGTATACGCAGAGAGGATGTGACGGAAGGATAAAAGCTATATATAAGACACGCAAGATTTTTGGAGGTTTTTTGTTTTGAGTTTTAGTTTTAGAAAAAGTATGAGAAGAATTGTTGCAACACTTGTGGCTTTGATGACAATTTCTACTTTTATAATAGTACCGGCATACGCCGATTTTGACGACATTGACGAACCGGCTCAATACTACGGTGTTGTACAAGTTTCGAGTCTTAATGTCAGACAGAGCGCGTCGATGGACGCGGGAATAATAACCACTCTGAATTACGGCTCGCGCGTTAGAGTTAATTGGATAGAACCCGGTTGGGTTTGCGTTGCTTATAATAACGACGGTCTGATGGGATACGTTTCATCGGATTACATAACGGTTTACGACGGCACTGTTCCCGACGCCACCGAGGGCGGTCAGGCGGTTTGCGATCTGGCGGCTCAGTTCTTGGGCGTTCCCTATGTTTGGGGCGGCACATCGCCTTCGGGCTTTGACTGCAGCGGACTTTGCCAGTATGTATACGCACAGCTCGGAATCAAGATCGCGCGCGTTGCGGACGATCAGATGAAAGAGGGCGTTTACGTTACAAGAGATCAGCTGATGCCCGGCGATCTGGTTGGATTCGGTTCCGGCGGATACGCTTCCCACATAGGTATCTACGTGGGCGACGGCATGATGATACACGCGCCCCACACAGGCGATGTTGTTAAGTACACAAGCATCGATTCGGATTATTATGCAAGCCGTTTCTTAGGCGGCAGACGTATTATTTATTAATTCGTAAGGCATTAAGGCGGAGTGGCGTTTTGCCACTCCCTTTTTCTCATTATTTATAAATAAGAGGTAGGAATATGACAGTAGATGAGCTGAATAAAATAATAAGGTCGGGCGCGATCCCCGGCGCGCTGTTCTTTTTCGGAGAAGAGAGATTCATGCTCGAGAACCGTTTGGCGGCAATTAAGAAAAAATTGCTGCCGAGCGGCCTTGAGGAGTTCAACCTCGCGCAGTTTGAGGGAAAAGCAACCGCCGCGGAGATCATAGCCGCGGCCGAGGTGCTGCCTCAGATCGGAGACAGGCGGCTTGTTATCGTGAAAAACAGCGGCCTGTTCGCGAATTTGACAACATCGGAGTTTAAGGCCATAAAGGCGTATGTTCCGGAGCTCCCGGAATATGCGTGTTTGGTTTTTGTCGAGTCCGAGTTTGACCCAAAAAAGGCACGCTCGCTGAAATTTATCGAGGACGCGGGCGGCGGCGTGGTGAACTTTGAGTACCAGCCGGTCAACAAGCTCGAGGTTTGGGTCGAGAAGCGGCTCGCAAAAGCCGATAAAGATATAATCGCACGCGACCTGAGTTATTTTGTGCGGATCGCGGGACCGTCGATGGCGGGGCTTGACAAGGAGTGCCGCAAGCTTATCCTGTATCTGGGAGATGAGCGCCGCAGAGTGACGCGCGAGGATATTGACGCGGTCGTGCCCAAATCAGACGAGGTTCGGCTCTACGACATTTTTGGAAAGCTGCTTGCGGGCGGCAAAAGCGTCGGCCTCGCGCGTGAGCAGCTGGCGCGGCTCAAGGCCGAGAACGCCTCGCCCACGATGGTGCTGAGCGTGCTGCTTGACCAGGTGTATGAGCTGCTGCTTTGCAAGCTTTTGCAGCAGGACGGAATGACCACCGCAGAGATGCTCGGCTATTTTGACCGCAAGGTTCCGCTTTTCGCAGTCAATAAAGCTCTGAGTAACGGCCGACGGTTCAGCGAAAGAGCACTTAAAAGCCTTGTGCGCAAAGGCCTCGGTTATTTCACGGAAATCAAAACAGGCAGAATTGACGGTTGGGACGCCGTCGAGCTTTACGCCTCCGAGATAACGCTGATAAAATAACTGCGGGAAAATTAATTTGTATTAAGCCGAATAAAATTCCCGAATTTATTTGACAAATCTCATAATTTGTGGTATTCTTATAAATGGTATGATATTTTGAAGGATTACACGCGAAGTAAACGTCGGTTAAAACAGGCGCGCGAAAAAGAGCGGCAAAACGTGATTTGACCGACGCCGCAAAAGGAGGTGAGTGTTTGACTGACGAGCTGAAGCTTATTAAAAAAGCGCAAAAAGGCGATGTTTCGGCCTTTGA
Source organism: uncultured Monoglobus sp. (assembly GCA_947624775.1). Classification (GTDB taxonomy): domain Bacteria; phylum Bacillota; class Clostridia; order Monoglobales; family Monoglobaceae; genus Monoglobus. The sequence goes on along the minus strand of CANQLT010000038.1, from coordinate 11,174 downwards.
ACAGATTATAAACAGGTACCAGTCTGTGGTGTACAGCGTGTCATACAGATACGCCGAAAATCAGGACGACGCATCTGATATGGCCCAGGAGATCTTTCTGAAAATGTTTCGGACGATAAACTCGTTCCAATTTAAATCAAGGCTCTCCACCTGGATATACCGCGTCGCGACAAACACCTGCCTTGATTTGCTGAAAAAACGGAGAAACAGTCTTTCGGAAAGCGCGTATTCGTACGACGTCGGTTATGAGGACTTAGGCGGCAATCAAAATTTTGCCGAGGTTGAGGACACCCGTTTCATGCCGGACAAAAAAGCCGAGGAAGCGGAGACAAAAGACGTTATCAACCGCGCCATCAGAAGGCTTCCCGATGACTACAGGACCGCGGTCATACTCAGGGATATAAGAGGTTTGTCCTATGAGGAGATCGCCGATATCACCGACTGCTCGGTCGGAACGGTCAAATCCCGCATAAGCCGAGCCAGAAAAAATTTAAGAGAAATTTTATCGGAAGATCGGGAACTTTTTGAAGAATTTTTCGTCTAATATAGTGAAAGAGGAAATAAGCGGCTTTTTATGCGTAATATCATAAATTTATACGCCGAATATGCCGCAAAATATACAGGAAGGAGGGGTATCATGTCAGATTTTGAAAAGGACAACGAGCTCAGTGAGAAGTACAGCGACGTTATGGGCAGTATCGCCGATGATATTCGTCAGATCAATCTGGATGAAAAAACCGAAGAGAGGCACTTTGATTTTGAGGCCGAATCCGATGAATTTGACGCTGCCCCCATTAAAATGAGTGAACAGGGATCAAGCGGCGAAGACGCGAAGGCCGAGCCGATCGGCGCTGTCGAGGTACAGACCGGGGTCGAGGAGTCTGAGACATCCGAGGTCATAACCGCCGAGACGCAGACCGAGGCCGAGGAGTTCGAGGCGTCCGAGGTTATAACCGCCGAGACGCTTTCCGAACCCGAAGGAGAAGCAATTCCCGCTGAAACGGAGCCGGAGGCTCTTTCCGTGTTCGGAGCGGAGAAAGAAATTGCTGCCGTGACGGAACCGGAGGAATTATCGGCGATCGGAGCTGAGATGATTCCTACCGAGGCTGAGACGGAAACAATGATCGCGAAGATTGAAAACGAAACTTTGGCCGAGATCGGCACGGAGGTTGTTCCGACCGAAACCGTGCCCGAAGTTTTGGAGGTTGATGCGGAGGATATTTCCGAGGTGCCCGCGGCGTTTGAGAACGCGGACAGCGACCTTGATATTTTAAGCTGCGAGCAATGCTCCGACATGCTATACGACTACGTTTCTGACGCGCTTGATAAGGATGACGCGGCAACCGTTGAGGCGCATCTTAAAAACTGTGAAGACTGCCGTCTTGAATACTACGAGATTAAAGATATGATCGGCGTTCTGAGCGCGAGCAGCGCGCCTGAGCCGCCCATCAACTTCGCGGCCGCGCTTCACAGCAGGCTGACAAACGCCGTGCCCGAGGTCAAGACGGAATACGCCAAGTCAAGCGAGCACGGTATAGACGGCGCGAATATTATCGACAAGGTTCGCGGCTCGTTCGGCACCGCGGCTTCAAAGGTCAATCATGTTATCAAAAAAGCCAACTGGAAAATCGTGGCTCCCGCGGCGCTCAGCGCTGTGCTTGTTTTGGGAGTTGCGGGAAGCGGAATATATCAGGTCATGAAGTCGTCCGATGAGATTTATGACTTTTCGGACAACGCGGCGATCGCCGAAGCGAGAGCAACGGCGCGTCCCAGCTCAAGCGGGCTTGATGATTATGTGACCGGCAGCAAAGGCGGTTCTTCAAGATCCACCCCGTCGCCCCGAACGACCAGTTCGCCGAGTACAGGCATAGGCGGTTCGGTTTCCTCGGGCAGTTCAACGGCGACTGTTCCCAGAGTAACGCCGAGACCGTCCACTTCGACATCTGCGTCAGGTTTGCCGAATGTGGGCTCAAGCACGCGCAGCGGCTCGACATCCACAACTCCGAGCACAAGCTCATCAAGCAGGACGACATCCTCAAGCGGCACAAGCTCGACAAACAGAACCACATCGTCCGGCACGACCACAAGCAGGACAACAACTTCGTCGTCAAGCACGGCAAGGGCTGCGACGCCCACTCCGACGCCCACAAAGAGACCTTATGTGACGCCGCAGATCATTCTGCCGGATATAGCGAGCGGAGTTACGTCTCCCACATATGTGGCGCCCGAGACAGTGGCCGCGGCCACACCGGAACCGTTTATATACGTTCCGATGGTTACGCCGGAGCCCGAAGCGGCCCGCGCGCAGGCTGCCGAGATAGACGCTGAAGGAAATACGGCTTCAACGGCGGCTCCCGCTCCGACGGAGACGCCAAAGCCGACCGTAGAGCCGGCTCCGACCGCGACGCCGAAAACAACTGCCACACCGTCGCCTACAGCAACGGCAAAGCCCGGAACGACAGCGGCTCCGACCGCAACGCTTAAACCGGGTTCGACCAAGGAAGCCGACCGCAAGCGCAGCGCCGACGGAGAAACAGCCGAGTACACCGAAAAATCGAAAGATATGGCAAACGCTTCGGTCATCACATGCGAGATCACCGATAAGGCGGTGCTTGACGAGATTATGAACTCAACTCTCGCCGATTGTTCCAAGGTCGACAAAAACGGAGAGATTACGCTCTATTTCGGCAAGGATGATTATCAGGCGTTCACCGATTACATGAAGGAAAAGAATTTGAGCTATTCCCTCGTGTCACTCGGCAGCGGCGAAGATGTGAAGGTCACAGTCAAAGACAACACGAAATAATAAAAAAACACAGCCGAGGCGCCCACACGGGTCCGCCTCGGCTTTTTTAAATAGGTCTGCTATATTTTTAAGGGGATATTTTGCTTGCAAAAAACTTTTTAATGTGCTATAATTCATTAAAATATTACATATAATTTTTGGAAGTGATTTTATGCCTTACAAAATAGTGCGTGAAGATATTACAAAAATGAATACCGACGCCATAGTAAACGCGGCCAACACGGGGCTCAGACCCGGAGGCGGAGTTTGCGGCGCTATATTCGAAGCCGCGGGCTACAAGAAGCTGGAGCGTGCCTGCGCCAAGATCGGCGGCTGCCCCACCGGAAGCGCTGTTATCACCAAAGGGTATGATCTCCCTGCCAAATACATAATCCATACTCCCGGCCCCGTCTACAGAGGCGGAAATCACGGTGAGGCGGAGCTGCTGCGCTCATGCTACACCTCATCTCTTAAATTGGCAGCAAAGCGTCGTTTGCGTTCGGTGGCATTTCCGCTTATTTCCGCCGGGATATACGGCTATCCGAAAGGCGAAGCGCTGCGGATAGCGGCTGACGCCATAACCGCGTTCCTTGAGGATCACGATATGGACGTATACATGGTGGTGTTCGACAAAAATTCTTTTGAGATCAGCACAAAGCTCTATAATGACGTCCGCGAATATATTGAGGACGCGCTTGTGAATCGCATCGAGCGCACCGAAGCTCGTCTGCGGCGTTCAAAACCTTTATTGGAAGAAGAGCTTGACCTCGCCTCGACCGCCTCAATAAGTCTGAGCGAGATAGATGAGAAGCTTAACAAGACGGTGTATGATTTTAACGTCGGAGCGCAGGATCACACGGTTTACAAAGAGGCCGAATATCATGCTCTGCCGAAAACCAAACCGTCCAAAGCGGAAATAGAAGAAAGACTTAAAAACATGGACAAGTCGTTTTCGCAGCGTCTGCTTGATTTGATCGACGAGAGCGGCATGACCGACGCGCAGGTCTACAAAAAGGCCAACATAGACCGCAAGCTGTTTTCCAAAATCAGAACGAATCCTCACTACAAGCCCGGAAAAATCACCGCGCTTGCTTTCGCGCTGGCGCTCGAGCTTGATATGCGTGAGACCCGGGATTTGATCGGCCGCGCGGGATACGCCATGACCCGAAGCAATAAATTCGATATTATCATCGAATACTTTATAACTCGCGGTGAGTATAATATTTTTGAGATAAACGAGGTGCTGTTCGCCTTTGACCAGCCACTTATCGGAGCCTGAGATTTTAACGCGACAGCGGGATCTCGGCCGTGAACTCGGCGGCGCCAGGCAGGTTGGCGAGCTTTATCGAGCCCTTGTGCAGCTCTGTTATCGACTTTGCGATTGCCAGACCCAGCCCGTAGCCTCCCGCCGAGCGTGCCCGCGACTCGTCCTCGCGGTAGAAACGGTCGAATATTTTTTCATCATCAAGAGGATTGTCGCAGCTGTTGCGCACGGTCAGCCGCGCTTTGCCCTCGGTCTTTTTCAGGCTGAGCGAGATCTCTTCGCCCGTTTCGGTGTATTTCACCGCGTTGTCCAGCAGGATAAGAACAAGCTGCTTTATCCTGCTCTCGTCGCCCAAGATATAAACATCGTCCTCAACTTCGTCCGTGAAGCTGAGGTTTTTTTCATATATGACGGCCTCGTATGTGAGAATAACGCTTTCCACCGCCTGCGAGAACGAGATCTCGGTAAGCTCGGTGCCGTCATCTGCGCCGCAGTCCATTCGCGCCAGATATAGCAGGTCACGGGTCAGCTCTGCCATGCGTGCGGCCTCGTCTTTGATATACATGAGCCACTTTTTCTCGCTGTTTATTGTGCTGTCGCCGTGGGCAAGCAGCACATCGGCGTTGGTGTTTATCGTTGTCAGCGGCGTTTTGAGCTCGTGGGACGCGTCGGCGATAAAGCGGTTCTGCTTGTCCCAGGCCTCTTTTATCGGCCGTATGGCGCGGTTGGCAAAAAACAGACTGATAAAAAACACCAGCATCAGCGCGGCGAGCAGCACGGCGCTCAGCGTCAGCGTAAGATTTTTCAGCATGGATATCTGCGCCTCGGCTCCGGCGAGATTCAAAAAGTAATTTGTCTCGCCGAGCTCGTTTTGGTAGGCGCTCAGCATATATTTGTAATAACCGTTCTCGGTTTTTATATAGCGCGTCGTCGGCTCGCCCGAATATTTTTCTTTGGCGCCGCTTATGACCTGAGTATAAAAGCTGTCGCTGTACTCTATGGGAGAGCGTTTTTCCAGAATGTTCCAGTCGCTGTCAAGGCGCAGCGACACATTCTCTATCATATCGGGTCTGCTCTCGTTTTCGGAATCTCGCGGCGGTTCGGCGATATCGCCTCGGGGTTTGAAGCTAAGGCCCGGGTCACGGTCCCCGCGCATCCTGCCTTCGTCTTCGGCGAAAATGTTGCGGCGCACCATATTTTCAAGCTCCCGATCCGCGTTCCGCACTGATACGGCCAGCACCAGCGCGAATGCCGATATCAGCAGCACCGAGATCAGCGTCATATTCAGTATCAAAAATTTATTTCTGAGCTTTTTAAACATAATAATTTACCTACTTTATTTCAAAGTATATCCCACGCCGCGGACCGTGACTATCTGCGTTTCAGAACCCACATATTTCAGTTTTTTTCTCAAAAACGAGACATAAACCTCCACATGGTTTGACTCCGCCTCGGAGTCAAAGCCCCACAGCTTTTCGATTATCATATCCTTCGATAGCACGGCGTTCCCATTGGTTATAAGGTATTCCAAAAGCTCGGATTCCTTGAGCGTCAGGCTTATGCTTTTGCTGCCGCTGCTCAGAGTCAGACTTCTGGTGTCCAATTCGATATCGCCGAAGGTCATTCCACTCTCGGGGACCACCTCGCCCCTGCGTCTGCCCAGAGCGCGTATTCTCGCTAAAAGCTCCTCGGTGTTAAAGGGTTTGGGCAGATAGTCGTCGGCCCCGCTGTCAAGGCCGCGGACCCTGTCCGAAATACCGCTTTTTGCGGTCAGCATTATCACCGGAGTGTCTATTCCCTCGGCTCTCAGGTTTTTTATCACGTCGATGCCGTTCATTTTCGGCAGCATAAGATCAAGCACGATCACGTCGTATATTCCACTCAGGGCGCAGTCCAGTCCCGCCTCCCCGTCGTTAACGCTGTCCACCGTGTATTTCTGCTTTTTGAGCAGCGTTGTCAGCGCCTCGGCCAGATGCAGCTCGTCCTCAACAATAAGCACTCGCATATTTATCAGTCCTTTCGGCTCAATTTTATCATATCAACATTATATTAGCAATCAATTCTTAAAATTTTCTTAAAAACCCCCTTGTTAGATCAAATCTTTAGTGTTATAATATTACGGAATTACCCGTGAAAGGAGAGTTTGCTATGAAGCTTTACAACACCATGACAAATAAAAAAGAGGAATTCGTGCCGATAAAAAAGGGCGAGGTTATGATGTACTCCTGCGGTCCGACGGTGTACAATTATTTTCATATAGGCAACGCGAGGCCGTTTATAATTTTCGACACGCTGCGTCGCTATCTTGAATACCGCGGCTACAAGGTAAAGTTCGTGCAGAATTTCACAGATATAGACGACAAGATGATAAACAAGGCCAACGACCTGGGCATAACTGTGGCAGAACTGGCCGAGCAGTATATAGCGGAGTATTTTAAGGACGCCGACGGTTTGGGCATCCGCCGCGCGAGCGTGCACCCCAGAGCCACCGAGAATATCGGCGCGATAATAAATATAATAAAAAAGCTGGTCGACAAGGGCTACGCCTACAACGTGGACGGCGATGTGTATTACAGCACAAAAAAATTCAAGAAATACGGCAAGCTGTCGCACCAGCCGCTTGACGAGTTGGAGAGCGGCGCCAGGATCGACATAAACGAGGATAAGCGCGACCCTATGGACTTCGCGGTATGGAAAAAGCAGAAGCCCGGCGAGCCCGCGTGGGACAGCCCGTGGGGCAAGGGCAGGCCCGGCTGGCACATCGAGTGCAGCGCGATGGCGAATAAATATTTGGCCGACACGATCGACATCCACAGTGGCGGCCGCGACCTTATCTTCCCGCACCACGAGAACGAGATCGCGCAGAGCGAGGCGGCGAATGGCTGCGCCTTCGCCAACTATTGGGTCCACAACGGATATATCAATATCGACAACCGCAAGATGTCAAAATCTCTCGGCAACTTCTTCACCGTGCGCGATGTGGCGAAAGAATTTGACTACGAGGTGATCCGCTTCTTTATGCTGTCGGCTCACTATCGCAGCCCGATCAATTTCAGCAAGGACCTGATGGAATCGTCGAAGTCGGCTCTCGAGAGAATATATAACTGCCTAAAGACTTTGAAGTTTTTGAGCGGAGCGGCGGAGGCCGCGGAGTTTAAGGACGGCGAGGCCGAGATAGCCGAGGCGCTCGATAAGCGCAAAGAGCAGTTTATCGCCGCGATGGACGACGACCTCAACACCGCCGACGCGATATCGACTCTGTTTGACATAGTTTCCGATGTGAATGTTAAGCTGATAGGCGGCAAGCCATCAAAACAGATGGCGGATAAGGCTTACGATCTGCTCAAAGAACTGGGCGGCGTTCTGGGACTTCTCGATAATGAGAAAGAGGACGAGGTTCCCGCCGAGATCACAGCGCTGCTTGACGAGCGCGCCGACGCAAGATCGAACAAGGACTGGGCCAAATCGGACGAGATACGCGACAAATTAAAAGAAATGGGCTACACCGTCAAAGACACCAGACAAGGCCAGCAATTAATAAAAGAATAAGAAAAATTATGTTAGAAACAATATTAAACGAATTAAATCTATCAAAAACCCCGCCGGGGGAATACTCGGCACTGACGCTGGCGTATCTGGGCGACTGCGTTTACGAGCTGTACGTCAGGAGCTACCTTGTCAAGGACGGCAACAAAAACGTCAACACCCTGCACAAGACCGCCACCAAGCACGTGTGCTGCGCGGCGCAGGCCGAGCTCTACCGAAAAATAGAAAACATGCTGACCGACGAGGAGGCGGCGGTTTTCCACCGCGGCAGGAACACCAAATCCCACGTGCCGAAAAATTCGGAAATGCGGGACTACCGCGACGCCACCGGAGTGGAGGCTCTGATCGGCTGGCTGTATTTAAAAGGTGAAAAACAAAGGATCTGCGATTTGCTCAAGCACATATTTGTTTAGATCGGAGGAAGCATTATGAATGCTGAATTTAAAATCAAAAATATAATTATGATAGTATTGGGCGGAGCCGTTATGGGCTTCGCTCTGGAATTTCTTTTGGTGCCCGCGAAGATAGCGGCGGGCGGCGTCAGCGGCGTCGCGACTATTTTGTATTATCTGTTCCGTCTGCCGGTCGGCGTTATGGTGTTCGTGATAAACATTCCGATTTTCCTGATTGGAATGAAGGAGTTCAGCTGGAGATTCCTGCTGACCTCAATAATCGGCACCGCGGCTATGTCGGGCGCGGCGCAGTTTTTCGAGCTTGACTTTTTCCAAAAGTTCCTGCCGCTGTCCGAGGATATTTTTCTCTGCTCGGTGCTGGGCGGCGCCATATACGGCGCGGGTCTCGGCATCACGATACGCGCGGGCGGAACCACCGGCGGCACCGACATCGTGTCGCTGGTGCTCAAAAAGAAATTCCCGAATTTCTCGGTGGGTCAGCTGATAATTTTCATTGACGGCGCTGTGATCGCCGCGGCCGGTATCGCGTTTAAAAGCATGGAGACGATATTATATTCGGCGGTGCTGCTGTTCGTCAGCTCATATGTGCTTGACACCATGCTCGCCGGCGTTGACTTCGCCAAGATAGTGTATATAATCTCGGAAAAGAACGCCGATATCTCAAAGGCGATCAGCGAGAGGATCAGCCGCGGCTCCACCGCCCTGAACGGACACTCTTACTACAGCGGAATGTCGAGAGACGTGCTTATGTGTGTCATGCGCAAGTACCAGGTGCCGCCGCTCAAACAGCTGGTGACCGAGATCGACCCGACCGCCTTCGTGATAGTGACCGACGCCAAAGAAGTAATAGGCGAAGGCTTCAGATACGACCTAAAGCCCAAAGAAAAATAAAACTAAGAGAACGCCTCGAGCGTTCTTTTTTATCTGAATTCAAAAAGCTGGTTGGGAGAAATTTCGAGCGTGTCGCAGATGTCAAAAATCACGTCAAGCGAAACCGCACAGTCGGCCGTCTCGATACGGCTCATATGCGTGCGGCTTATATTTATCATCTCCGCCAATTTTTCCTGAGACAAATTATTAACTTTTCTGTAATACGCTATGTTAAGACCCAAGCGCTTATATTTGTACATATGTTTCTTTTGCATCGCGCACCCTCCAAAATTATTTTAAACGTTTTTCATTATTCGTACTATAACATGAAAAATTATATTTATAACTTGACACGTTACAAAAGTTCTGTTATAATATATTTGAATTTCTATATATTAAACATGAAAAAAATCAAAAATAGGATATTTACAAATTTGAATTTTTGTGTTAAATATAGTCACCACACAAAATTTAATATTATGCTGATTTTATGATCAACACGCATTTTTTCGATAAAAACGCAGCTCTTTTCGTGTTTGATTATGAAACAGCGAATAAATTTTGTGTGGTAGCAATCGGAGCGAGCATTTTTTGTGCGGTGCTCCGTTGCACCACACTTTTTTGAAAAAAATAATTTAAAATATAATTTAGGAGGCAGTAAAATGAAAAGAGTCTTAATTTGTGTAGTATCGGTCTTGATGATTATTTTATCCGAGTCTGTATATGCCGCTGATATTGCGTCTGGTGAGGATCTGCGCACGTCGGCGACTTGGAGAGTTGATGACACGGGAACAGTTTATGTGAGCAGCAAGGCGTCCGCGTTTATGTATTGGGCCGGAGCGCCATGGGGTGATTATGAGCCGCAAATACATCATGTGATATTTGAGGAAGGCGTGAAACAAATTGATAACGGTATATTCTTTTTTCCGCAGTATAATGGTGTAACAGTTACGCTGCCGGCAAGCCTTGAATGGATAGGACTTGGCGGCGAGAATGATCCTGTTGATTCAAGCAACAAAGAAGAACTTGAGTTGGAGGATGAAGGCGGTTTGAAAAAAGATACTTTATTTATAGTAATTCCCGGAACATACGCCGAGGATTATGTTAAAAGAATGGGTTATAAGTATTCCTATAATGATACGACGGCGGCTCCGCTCGAACCGGAGCCGACTTCGCAAAGTATCGCAGTTGCTTTAAACGGTACGCCAATAAGCTTTGACCAGCCTCCCGTTATGCAAAACGACAGAGTGCTGGTGCCGATAAGAGCAATATTTGAGGCAATGGGCTACGCGGTCGATTGGAACGAAGCAGCTCAGACAGCGACGGCTGTAAAGGGCGGTGACAGCATAACTGTTCGGCTCAACAACGCGGTTATTGATTATAAGACCGGCGGTGTTTCGGGCGCGTATCAGTGCGATGTTCCGCCGCAGCTTATTTCCGACAGGATCTTGGTTCCGGTAAGAGCGATAGCCGAAAGCGCCGGCTGCATAGTTGATTGGAACGAAACCGCTCAAACGGTTATAATTCAAAAATAAAAAACGGAGGAAAAGTTTATGACAAAACAAAGATTAATTTCCGTATGTTTGGTTTTGGCGATGGTTATATCAACGTTGGTATTTCCCGCGTATGCCGAAGATGAGTATGACAGCTCTGTTTCGGCGGAGCCGGAAACCGAAATATCACAGCCGATCGATGATACGGGTGAGATTGAAATTATCGAGGATGAAAGTTCGGCATCGGAAACAGAAGTCGGCGATGAAATCGCCGAATTATCCGAGGACGGCACTGCTGACGCTGCCGCAAGCACATATTATGACGACTACGGAGTTTATTTTGACAAATCAACAGGCACGATAACCGATGCGGACGAGACATTCACGTCGTTTAATCTGCCCAAAAGTATTGATGGCGTTGAGGTAACGGCTATCGGTTCGAACGCGTTTCAAAGCTGCACGCGCGTAACGCATATCACACCGCCCGAAAATTTGAAAACGATCGGCGACGGCGCGTTTGAGGGTTGTGTTAATCTTCAGAATGTGGATTTCACTTTAAACAGACTTGAAAGCATCGGCTCTTACGCGTTTCAAAACTGCACCGGGTTGCTTAGCGTCAAAATATCCGGAAATATATTAACGACTATAAGCCGCAATGCCTTTGAGGGCTGCTCCAAGCTTGCCGGAGTTGATCTGTCAAATAATATTTCTCTTACCACTATAGGGAGATACGCGTTTTCAGGATGCGAGAATTTGACGGCCGTTAAGCTGCCGCAGGCGCTTACGCAGCTTGGATACAGAGC
>CANQLT010000037.1 GCA_947624775.1 uncultured Monoglobus sp. | reverse complement strand
TCTCGCGGTTGTAGCGTTTGCCGCCGCACACCTCGCAGGGAACATACACGTCGGGCAGGAAGTGCATCTCTATCTTGATTATGCCGTCGCCCGTGCAGGCCTCGCAGCGGCCGCCGCGGACGTTAAAGCTGAATCTTCCCGATTTGTAGCCTCTGGCTTTGGCTTCCTGGGTCGCGGCGAACAGATCGCGTATATCCGAGAACAGGCCGGTGTATGTGGCGGGGTTGCTCCTCGGTGTCCTGCCGATCGGAGATTGGTCTATGTCAATGACTTTATCCAAAAACTCAGCGCCCTTCATGCTTTTGAATTTGCCGGGATGCTTTTTGGCGTGGTTCAGAACGTTTGACAGGTGCTTATAAAGTATCTCGTTCACGAATGAGCTTTTGCCGCTGCCCGACACGCCCGTTACGCAGGTAAATGTGCCGAGCGGTATTTTTATGTTTATGTTTTTCAGGTTATTCTCTTGGCAGCCCTTTATTTCAAGCTTGTTCCCGTTTCCTTTTCTGCGGGTTTTCGGAACGGGAATAAATTTTTCGCCCGACAAATATTGGCCTGTGATTGACTCTTTGCAGTCCATAATGTCCTGCGGAGTGCCCGCGGCCACTATTTCGCCGCCGTGAATGCCCGCGCCGGGTCCGATGTCTATAACATGATCGGCCGAGAGTATAGTGTCCTCGTCGTGCTCCACAACGATCAGCGTGTTTCCAAGGTCGCGCAGCTCTTTGAGCGTGCCGATCAGCTTTGAATTGTCGCGCTGGTGCAGTCCGATGCTGGGCTCGTCAAGAATATACACGACGCCCATCAGACTTGAGCCTATCTGCGTCGCCAGTCTGATGCGCTGCGCCTCGCCGCCGCTGAGGGTGCCCGCGCTTCTGGAAAGGCGCAGGTACTCAAGGCCGACGTTTCGCAAAAATCTCAGTCGGTCGCATATCTCCTTCATCACCTGCTTTGCTATGTGCTTTTCTCTGCTGGTGAGATCGTCGGTCAGATTTTCAAAAAAGTCGCAAGCCTCGGTGATCGACATATCGGTGATTTGATTTATATTGAGGTCTTTGACAGTCACGGCAAGCGATTCGGGTCTCAGTCTCGCTCCGTGGCACGCGTGGCAGGGCATATTCACCATGTAGCTCTCGATCTCGGCCTTCATCCACTCCGAGTTTGTCTCGTCGTGGCGGCGGTTCAGGTTGTTGATTATGCCCTCGAATCTGGCGTATTGATAGCCCTTTGAGTATTTGCGGTCATAGGTCAGCTTGATCTTTTCGCCCTTGGTGCCGTAGAGCAGTATATCGACGATCTCGTCGGGCAGGTCCTCAACGGGCGTGTCGAGACTGAAACCGTAATGCTCGGCAAGACCCGCGTAGTACATGCTCGCCACCGAGTTTTTGTCCGAATTGCTCCAGCCTGTCACCGAAATGGCGCCCTCGTTTATCGAAAGACTTTTGTCGGGGATCACAAGATCGGGGTCGATCTTCACAATATGTCCCAGTCCCGAGCACTCGGGGCATGCGCCGTAGGGGGTGTTGAACGAGAACATTCTCGGCGTCAGTTCCTCAATGTTTATACCGCAGTCGTCGCAGGCGTAGTTCTGGGAAAAATGCAGCTCGTCGCCGTCAATGATGTCAACGGTCACAAGCCCGCGTCCCATGTTGAGGGCGGTCTCAAGCGAGTCTGCGAGACGCTTTTCCATGCCTTCTTTTATAACAAGCCTGTCAACTATTATGTCTATATTGTGCTTTTTCTGCTTGTCAAGACGGATTTCCATGTCGGTTATCTCAACGATCGAGCCGTCGATTCGCGCGCGAACAAAGCCTTTTTTCCGCGCGTCGTCAAAGGTCTTGGTATATTCGCCCTTTCTGCCGCGAACGACGGGCGCCATGATCTGTATTCTGGTCCTCTCGGGCAGCGTTTTAACGGCGTCAACTATCTGGTCTATAGACTGGGGCTTGATCTCCTTGCCGCATTTGGGGCAGTGAGGTATGCCTATGCGCGCGTACAAAAGCCTGATATAGTCGTATACCTCGGTCACGGTCCCCACGGTGGAGCGGGGATTTCTGGACGTGGTTTTCTGGTCTATCGAAATCGCGGGAGACAAGCCGTCAATAGACTCAACGTCAGGCTTGTCCATCTGGCCGAGGAACATTCTGGCGTACGCCGAAAGCGATTCAACGTATCGTCTCTGGCCCTCGGCGTATATGGTCTCAAAGGCAAGAGACGACTTGCCCGAACCGCTGAGACCGGTCAAAACGACCAGCTTGTCTCTCGGTATCTCAACGTCGATTTTTTTCAGATTATTTTCGTTCGCACCTTTTACAACAATGTTTTTGTTCATGTGAATTCTCCTGTTTTTTCTATATGTCTCCTCCGAGCCGTCTGATCTCGTCGCGTATCTGAGCGGCAAGCTCAAACTGCAGCAGCTCGGCGGCCTTCTTCATGTCTATGGTAAGCTCCGCGATGGCTCGGTCTCTGTCAACGATCCGCTTTTCGTTTTCTTTGGCTTTGCGTCCTCTTTCCGACTTGCTCAGCTCGGTCGTGGCCTCAATGACCTCGTGCACCTTTTTGGTTATGGTCTTTGGCTCAATGCCGTGCTTTTGGTTAAAGTCCATTTGGATCGCGCGGCGGCGGTTTGTCTCGTCGATCGCGTACCGCATGGAAGAGGTGATAACGTCGGCGTACATTATAACTTTTCCGTCCGCGTTTCGAGCCGCTCGGCCTATTGTCTGCACCAGCGATGTCTCGCTTCTCAAAAAGCCCTCCTTGTCAGCGTCCAGGATAGCCACAAGGGAAACTTCGGGTATATCAAGGCCCTCTCGCAGCAGATTTATGCCCACAAGCACATCAAATTCGCCGAGCCTCAGATCGCGGATTATTTCCATTCTCTCAATCGTTTTAACATCGGAGTGCAAGTATCTCACCTTTACACCGAGATCGTCAAAATATTCAGTGAGCCTCTCGGCCATTTTCTTTGTAAGCGTGGTAACAAGGACTCTTTCGTTTCTCTTTACTCTCTCATTGATCTCACTGTAAAGGTCATCAACTTGACCGTTGATCGGCCTTACCTCGACCGCGGGATCAACAAGTCCTGTGGGTCTTATGACCTGCTCGACTATCCTCGATGAGCGTTCTTTTTCAAATTCTGCGGGCGTCGCCGAAACAAACACCGCCTGGTTCAGCTTTCCCCAGAACTCGTCAAAATTGAGGGGCCTGTTGTCAAATGCCGAGGGCAGACGAAAGCCGTATTTAACCAGATTTTCTTTTCTGGCGCGGTCGCCCGCGTACATAGCCCTGACCTGCGGCAGAGTGACATGGCTCTCGTCAACGAACAGCAGAAAGTCTTTGGGCAGGTAGTCAATAAGAGTGAACGGGGCGCTGCCCGGCGCGCGGCCGCTGATATGGCGCGAGTAGTTCTCGATGCCGCTGCAGAAGCCCGTTTCGCGCATCATCTCCATGTCGTATTTTGTGCGCTGTTCGAGTCGCTGCGCCTCAACGAGTTTGTCGTTCTCTCTAAGCTCTTTTAACCGTTCCTCAAGCTCTTTTTCAATGCTCAGTAGCGCTCTTTCGCGTTTTTCGGGGGTCGTGACATAGTGGGACGCGGGATAGATCGCCACATGCTTTCTTTCGCCTATGACCTCGCCCGTCACAACGTTTATCTCGGTTATGCGGTCGACCTCGTCTCCGAAGAATTCCACGCGTATTGCGGTACTGTAGGCGTCCGACGGGAATATGTCAAGCACGTCGCCGCGCACCCTGAATTTGTTTCTTGAAAATTCGATGTCGTTTCTCTCGTATTTTATTTCGATCAGCTTTGAAATGACCTCGTCTCTGTCCTTTATCATTCCGGGACGCAGAGAAATTACCATGTTGTTGTAGTCGATCGGGTCGCCCAGACCGTAAATGCAGGATACGCTGGCGACAATTATAACGTCTCTGCGCTCAAAAAGCGCCGCTGTGGCGCTGTGGCGCAGCTTGTCGATCTCCTCGTTGGTGTCGGCGTCTTTTTCAATATATGTGTCCGTGTACGGTATGTAGGCCTCGGGCTGATAATAGTCATAGTAGGACACGAAGTATTCCACGGCGTTTTTGGGGAATATCTCTTTAAACTCGCTGCAAAGCTGCGCAGCGAGCGTTTTATTGTGTGCCAGCACCAGAGTGGGCTTCTGTACCTTTTCAATCACATTTGCCATTGTGAAGGTCTTGCCGCTTCCCGTAACTCCCAGCAGCGTCTGAAACTTGTCGCCGTTTAATATTCCGCGGGAAAGCTGCTCTATAGCTTTCGGCTGGTCGCCCGCGGGCTTGTATTTGGAAACAACTTCAAAATCCATAATATCCTCTCCGTCGGGATAAAATTTTTGATACGCAACAAATATGCGCAAATTCTATTATAACATAAGGTGATATATAAATTCAACAACTATTTTTAAAATAAAAAAGTTTTTCGTGAAACAATTAAATATGCCTCCCGCAAATGCGGGAGGCGGCTTGCTCAGCTTCCGAAGTCTTCCTCAAACGACGCCAGCTCTTCGCGCGTCCTGAATATTATTCCGCGAGTCAGATCGGATATGTCGCTTTCGGGAATTCCGTTTCTGTACACCTCGAAGGAATACAGATATTTTTCCTTAGGCGATTCACCCGGATTTTCGTGAACCAGCGAAATTTCTATATTGCTGCCCTTGAGCCGGGCAATGTAATAGTCTCTCGGCGACGGAGAAGACCTCGGCGCCGATGTTTGCGGCGCGGCGTCTGCCATAACAGCCTCGGCTGTTTCGGACATTGTAGTTTTTTGCAGTATTCTGACTGTAGCGTAATAAGCTGTGCAACCCACGGCGGTCAGAAACAAAATGACCGATATACACAAAATAGTGTTTTTGATTAACTTATTGTTCATAATATACCCCCATATCTTGTACTTTTGCGGTTGATGTAACACTAATTTAATAGATTATTAACAGATTTATTGTTTATTATACTTGAAGAAATGTTATAATTATGGTATATAATATGTATAGACAGAAATTTGTTGTAAAATAAGGGGACAGATTATGAGAAAGTATATAGGCAAATTTATTCTGGTATTTTTGATAACACTGATCGTTGGCGGAGCCATTGCCGGCGGCGCTGTTATCACTGCCGTCATGGGTATGTGGGGTAATATAGACGGCATGGACATAGAAACTTTGACGATGGACAAGAATTCGGATATTGTGTATCTTGACCCAAACACCGGTGAGGAAAAAACGCTCCTGACGTTGACGTCCGATGAGAACCGAGTGTGGGTCGACCTTGACGCGACTCCCAAAAACCTCCAGAACGCGTTTATTGCGATAGAGGACGAGCGTTTTATGACCCATAAGGGCGTTGATATCATGCGTACCGTCAGAGCGACGCTCACATATTTTGTTGACAAGCTGACCGGAAAAGGCGGTCAGGCATCGTTGGGCGGTAGTACGATAACTCAGCAGCTGATAAAAAATATCACCGGCGACAAGGAGCAGACCGTTGCCAGAAAAATCGGAGAAATTTCCAAGGCAATTGACCTTGAGAAAAAAATGTCGAAGGATCAGATCCTTGAGCTTTATATGAACTGTATATTTTTGTCGGAAAACTGCCATGGCGTACAGACGGCGGCGAATCTGTATTTTGACAAGGACGTGAGCCAGCTTAATCTTGCCGAGTGCGCGTCTATAGCGGCGATCACGCAGAACCCGAATTATTATGACCCGTTTGTCAATCCCGACAACAACAAGGAGCGCCAGGAGCTGGTGCTTGCAAAAATGCTCTCGCTGGGATATATAACCCAGCAGGAGTATGACGAGGCGGTAAATTTCCCGCTCGTGTTCAGCAAGGAAACCGCGCTTGAAAAAAAGAGCGAGATCATAACATCATATTATGTTGACCAGGTGGTGAGAGACGCCATAGCGCGTCTTCAGGATAAAGGTTATTCCGAGACCTTGGCTCAGAAAATGGTATATTCGGGCGGATTGAAGATATATTGTGCATATGACCCCGAAATCCAAAAGATAGTAGAGGATTACTATTATAACGCCAATAACTTCCCAGACCCTGAGGCGCAGTCCTCGATAGTTATAATGGACCCTCAGGACGGCAGAGTTGTGGCGATGGCGGGAGGCATAGGCGAAAAGGAAAACAGCTTCACGCTTAACCGCGCGGCGCAGAGTCCCAGACAGCCCGGATCGTCGATCAAACCGCTTTCGGTCTACGCGCCTGCTCTTGATTACGGAACCATAAACACCGGCTCCACGATAATGGACAGGAGAAAGTCATACGACGGCTGGATACCCAGAAACTCAAGCTATACTTACACAAACTCGGCGGTAGGACTTGACTACGCTATCCAGCAGTCGCTCAATACGGTTCCCGTTGAGATCATGTCCGAAATGGGAATTCAGACTTCGTATGACTTCATGACGCAGCAGCTTGGCGTCACAACGCTGGTAGAGGCGGAGGATATAAACGGCGAGATATACACAGATTTGGGCTACGCGCAGCTGGCGCTCGGCGGTCTGACGCACGGAATGACAAATGTAGAATTGACTGCGGCGTACTGCATCTTCCCGAATCACGGCATATATAACAAGCCTTACACGTTTACGGAAATCAAAAACAGCGATGGCGAGACTATTTTAACAGGCAGAGACGCCGACACTTCGTGGCAGGCGATCAAGCCCGAGACCGCCGCTATCATGAACAGATACTTAAGCAGCGTAGTAACCAGCGGCACGGGCCGCGGCGCGTCTCTTGCGGACGGAACGTTCACAGCCGGAAAGACCGGTACCACATCCGAGAACTTTGACAGATGGTTCGTGGGCTATTCGCAGTATTATGTCGCCGCGGTATGGTACGGCTATGACACGCCTCAGTCCATATCAATGTCCTCGAATCCGTGCATACCTGTTTGGAGAAACGTTATGAGCTCCGTTCATTCCACGATCAAGAACAAGGACAGAAGCATTGACGTGAATTACGGCGTGAGCGTGTCGTCGAGAGCAAGCTCGTCAAGTTCAAGCAACAGCAGAAACAGCAACAGCGGCACGAGCAACCGCTCATCAGGCTCGCGCTCATCCGATGATGAGGAGGATGACGAAGAATAGTTTTTTAACAGATGTTAATATAAAGCGGCAGGTTTTGAAGTCCTGCCGCTTTTGTGTGAATTATATTTTTTTGATTTCCTCGACCGTGTTTTTGACGGGATTAATATCAAGTTTCTCGATCGTACCGTCGTCGCAGGCTTTTGCGATCTTGGGATCAATAGGGATCTTGTCAAGCACTTTAAGGTTGTGGGTGCTTGCGATCTCGTCAATATGGCTCTCGCCGAATATATTGATTTTTTTGCCGCAATCGGGACACTCGGCGTAGCTCATGTTTTCAATAAGTCCGATGATCGGTATGTTCATAAGCTCCGCCATTTTGACCGCCTTTGAAACAATCATCGAAACCAGTTCCTGAGGCGAGGTCACAATGATTATTCCGCCAACAGGCAGCGACTGAAAGACCGTAAGCGGAACGTCGCCTGTGCCGGGAGGCATATCAACGAACATTATATCCTCGTTTTCCCAAAATACCTCGGTCCAGAACTGTTTAACGGTTCCGGCTATAACCGGGCCGCGCCAGACAACAGGTTCGCGGTCGTCTTCAAGCAGCAGGTTTATAGACATAATATCAATTCCGCTTTCCGATTGTTCGGGCAGTATTCCGAAATCGCTGCCCGCCGCCTTTTGTGTGATACCGAACGCTTTGGGTATCGACGGTCCCGTGATATCGGCATCGAGTATGGCGGTTTTAAGTCCCTGCTTTTGCGTGTTTGCGGCCAGCATCGCGGTCACCGATGATTTTCCGACACCGCCTTTGCCGCTCATAATGCCGATGACCTTTTTTACCGAGCTGTACGGGTTAAGAAAAGCCTCGAATGAATTTTGCTCCTCTATGCGCGACGAGCAGTTCTCGCCGCAGGTCGAGCAGTCGTTTGTGCAGTTTGTGTTATCGCTCATGATTATATCTCCTTATACATTAATTTCTTTGATTAATATATATCTAAATCTGCCGGTTGTCAAGCAAAATAATTTATTTGTACAAATTTGGTTGCATTGACTGATAAATTATGTTATAATATAAAATTGATTTGTAAACTGATTTGGAGGTAGTTTTTTTGAAAATTTCGGATATATTTAAAAACAGAGGCTCAAAACCCGTTGTTTCTCTTGAGATCTTTCCGCCCAAAAAGGAGGAAGCTTTCAGAAATGTGGGAGAAATGCTTAAAAAATTGAGCGAGATCAGTCCCGCGTATATAAGCGTGACCTGCGGAGCGGGCGGCAGTGGCGGACACCGAAACAAAACCATTGAGCTTGCATCAAGAATTAAAAATGAGTTCGGGATCGAGTCGATGGCGCATCTGACCTGTATCGCGTCAACTTCGGAATCAATCGAGGCGGAGCTCAGTGAGATTGAAAGCGCGGGCATTGAAAACGTGCTTGCGCTGCGCGGTGATATTCCGAAAGAGGGTTTCGACGAGTCGAAAATAGAATATCACTACGCGTATCGGCTGATCGAGAAAATAAAGTCGCAAAGCGGACTTTGCGTCGCTGCCGCGGCATATCCCGAGGGTCACATAGAGTGCGAAAATCTGAGCGACAGCGTGGAATATGTTAAAATCAAGCAGGACGCTGGAGCCGAGCTCTTTGTGAGCCAGCTGTTTTTCAGCAACGAGTATTTCTACAGATTTATGGAGGAAGCCGCGAAGCATAATATTACCGTTCCGATAACTCCGGGTATAATGCCTATGATGTCAAAAAGCCAGATATCAAATATGATATTCACCTGCGGAGCGTCCCTGCCCTCTGCGATGATCAAGCTTCTCAACAAGTACGAGTCAAGCCCCGAGGATCTGCTCAAAGCGGGCATAGAATACGCGGGCTCTCAAATCAGCGACCTTGCAAAAAACGGAGCGGCGGGCATACATATATACTCGATGAATAAGCCCGAGATCGCCGCTCGGCTGATCGAGTACGTTTAAGGCGGTTTTATAAAATGAGCGGCATTTATCTTGACAAGAGCGAAATCCTGCGTTATCTGGGGCACAAAAATCAGGCGGTAAGCGGCGATATAATGAAAACGATCGACATATGCGCGGATGATATTCTCAAAAACGCGCGTTATCGCTATATTTATAAAATATTTGATATAAAGATCGGGTTCCGAAACGGTGAATCCTGCATTGAGCTTTCGGGCACTAATATCACTTTGCTCGGCAACGATATATACGAGCATTTAAGAGACTGTAAAAAATGCGCTATTATGGCGGCTACCTTGGGCATAGAGGCCGATAACATGATAAGGGTCGCGCAGAATACCGATATGCTGAGGGCGGTTGTGCTTGACGCGTGCGCGGCGGATTTTATTGAGAAGGTCTGTGACCTTGCGGAAAGCGAAATTAAGCAGAAGGCGGAGGAAGAAGGGTTTGGGACGAACTTCAGATTCTCCCCGGGATACGGCGATTTGCCGCTTGAAACCCAGAGAGACGTGCTGAATCTT
Organism: uncultured Monoglobus sp.; assembly: GCA_947624775.1. Taxonomy (GTDB): domain Bacteria; phylum Bacillota; class Clostridia; order Monoglobales; family Monoglobaceae; genus Monoglobus. The sequence continues at coordinate 12,356 of CANQLT010000037.1, read as the reverse complement.
CTCGATGCGGGCAGAAAAATCGGACTTACTTTGACCGACACTTCGCTGATGATACCGGGAAAGTCGGTTACAGCAATAATAGGTTTCACAAAAAATTATTCCGCGCCCGTGAAAAAGTCGGGCTGTGACATATGTTCTATGAGAGACACTTGCAAATTCAGAAAGGCGGGCAGCACCTGTGGACGTAATTGAATATATAAAAAACAAAAGATTGATTTTTGACGGCGCGATGGGCACTATGCTTCAGCGCGCGGGTCTTGAGGCCGGCGGACTTCCCGAGGTCTATAATATAGAGCATCCCGAAACGGTGCTTTCGATACATAAGCAATATGTCGACGCGGGCGCCGACGTGATAACTTCGAATACCTTTCAGGCCAACGCGTTTAAGCTAAAGGGCTCGGGTTACTCTGTTCATGAAATAATCACATCGGGCGTGTCGCTTGCGAAAAAAAGCGGCGCAAAATACACCGCCTTGGATATCGGGCCTCTGGGTCAGCTGATGGAACCGATGGGAACGCTGAGATTCGACGAGGCATACGAGCTGTTTAAGGAGCAGCTTGTCGCGGGCGAAAAAGCGGGCGCTGATCTTGTCCTTTTTGAAACCATGTCGGATTTGCTGGAGGTCAAAGCCGCGGTGCTTGCGGCGAGAGAAAACACAAGCCTTCCGGTTTTTGCGACCATGACATTTCAGGAGGACGGGCGCACCTTTGTCGGCTGTGACCCCGTTTCGGCGGCTGTCACTCTGTCCGGTCTGCGCGTTGACGCGTTGGGCGTCAATTGCTCATTGGGCCCGGGTCAGCTTATGCCTGTTATTGACAAGCTTATAGCGCACTCACGCGTTCCGGTTATGGTTCAGCCCAACGCGGGGCTTCCGTCCATCAGGAACGGAGAGACTGCGTATGATATAACAGCGGACGAGTTTTCGGGATATATGAGAATAATCGCGGAAAAGGGCGCCGCGATCCTTGGCGGATGCTGCGGAACAACGCCCGAATATATAAGAAAGACAAAGTTCGCTGTTTCCGATGTGCCCTATATTAAGCCCAAGTCGCCGCGTGAGACGGCGGTTTGTTCGGGCACAAAGACAGTGATCTTTGACGGCGGCGTCACTTTGATCGGCGAGAGGATCAACCCCACCGGCAAGAAAAAGCTGAAAGAAAAACTGAGAGCGCAGGATTTCGGTTATTTAGTAGGCGAGGCGATAAGCCAGAAAGACTCCGGAGCGGATGTCTTGGATGTGAACTGCGGTCTGCCCGAGATCGACGAGGCAGCGACTTTAACGCGCGCCGTGCGAGAGATCCAGGCGGCTGTGAATTTGCCGCTCCAGCTTGACAGCAGCGACGCGGCCGCCATTGAGAAAGCGATAAGAGCGTACAACGGCAAGCCCATAATTAATTCGGTAAACGGCAAGGCCGAGAGCATGGATGCAATCCTTCCGATCGCCGCCAAGTACGGCGCAGTCGTTGTGGGATTGTGCCTTGATGAGAACGGTATTCCTGAGACTGCCGAGGGCAGACAGTGTATTGCCGAGAAAATAATAGCCGCTGCTGCATCTCTCGGTATTCCGAAAGAAGATATAATAATAGACTGTCTGGTTTTGACCGCCTCGGCTCAACAGAGCCTTGTTATCGAGACGATCAAAGCTATACGTTTGGTTAAGCAGCTTGGTGTCAAGACGGTTCTGGGCGTCAGCAATGTGTCGTTCGGACTTCCGGCCAGACCTATCTTAAACAGCGTTTTTCTCGCTGCCGGATTCGGAGCGGGGCTCGATTCCGCTATAGTTAACCCCATGAGCGCCGAGATAATGAAAGCCTTCCGCGCCTATAAAGTTCTTAACAATCAAGATAAGGACGCAGTCGATTATATCAATAATTATGCGGATTATAAAGCTGATACCGCTCTCTCCGCCGTCTCAGCGGCAAAGTCGGATATAAGAGTTTCCGACGGAGACCTTAAATCGGCGATAATTGACGGCAGGCGCGAGCTTGCCCATGATTTGACCGTAGAGCTGCTTAAAACTCATGATCCCATAAGCATTATCAATGAATACTTTATACCCGCCCTTGATGTGGTGGGCGACAGATACGAAAAAGGGACGGTTTTCCTGCCGCAGCTTATCCAGTCGGCCGAGGCGGTAAAAAGCGGTTTTGGCGTTTTGAAGGAAAACTCGGCGTCCGAGGGCGGAGGCAGAGGAAAAATTATTCTTGCCACGGTTCGCGGCGATATACATGATATCGGAAAAAACATAGTTAAGATGCTGCTTGAAAATTACGGCTATGATGTAATAGATTTGGGAAAGGACGTGGCAGAAGAGGAGGTTGTTAAAGCGGCGCTTGATAATGACATAAAGCTTGTGGGGCTCAGCGCGCTTATGACGACTACAGTCAAAAGCATGAAAGACACTATCGCCGCGCTCAAAAAAGCCGGCAGCAAGGCGAAAATAGTTGTCGGAGGCGCGGTTCTGAATGAGGAATATGTTGAGTTTGTCGGCGCCGATTACTACGGCAAAGACGCGGGCATGACCGTTAAGATCGCCAACGAGGTATTCGGACACAACAATTAAATTAATATGAAGATATTGGAGGAATTAAAATGATTATAGATTTTCACACGCATGTTTTTCCGGATAAAATTTCGGAAAGAGCAATGGCAAATCTTGAGCAAAATATTGTTGACATTCAGGGCAGAAGCTATCCGCCGGACGGAGACGGCACTCTGCGCAGCCTTAAAGAGCATATGAGCCGCGACGGTGTTGATTTTTCTGTGGTTATGCCTATCGCGACCACGGTTACTCAGTCGACGTCGATAAACAGGTTTGCCCGGGAAATAAACGGCAAAGACGGTATTTTTTCTTTCGGCAGTCTGCATCCGCTGCAGGACGACTGGGAAAGCGTGCTCGAGGAAATAAAAGAGTCGGGTCTAAAAGGAATTAAGCTTCACCCCGAGTATCAAAGGGTTTACGTTTCGGCGCCTGAAACGATAAGGATTCTCAAAAAGGCTGAGGAACTCGAGCTTTACACGCTTTTTCACGCGGGACGGGATATAGGCATGCCCGAGCCGGTTCATTGTTTGCCGGAATGTTTAAGAGGCGTTCTTGACCATGTCAGCGGCGAGTACATAATAGCGGCGCATATGGGCGGCTGGAGGCTTTGGGATGATGTTGAAAAATATCTTGTCGGCACGCCAATTAAGTTTGACGTTTCATATGTAAAAGGATTTATTGACCCGGAGCAATTTAAAAGAATAATAAAAAATCATGGAAGTGAAAAAATTCTTTTCGGCACCGATATGCCGTGGCAATCGGCGAGCGTGTCGATGGGATTTCTTGAAAGCGCTGATCTTTCAGAGGACGAGCTTCAAAATATATATTATAAAAACGCGGCGAAAATTTTGGGTTTATAATAAGATGTTGCAGCAAGATTAAAATATTGTTACAAACTTGAAGTTAGTCAAATTATTTGGTATAATTATTATGGATTATTTATGAAAGATTCGGAGATAAATCATGAGAGATAAGAGTATTCCCGAAAAGAAAGGTTCAAATAAAAAGAAAAAAAGAGGAATCATTGCGGCGGTCTGCGTTGTGATTATAATTGCGGGCGCGGCTTTATCGGGATTTTACTTTTTTCCCGATAAGTTTGGGGGCGCTGTCAAATCGGTTTTATCTGATATGTTTGATGATGGTGCGGAGCAAACCGGAGAGGTCGCTGCGGTCGAGCCGTCGCTTAAGCTCTATTCGCCTCAGTCGCCCGCGGTTAAGCCCGAGGCGATTACTCCCGCTAATTTAAAATCTTCCGACGGAAGCTATAATACCTCGGGAGGAGCGGGTATGATATATGACGGCGATCCGTCCACATGCACCTCAAACGCCGCGGACTGGGCGACGCTTGACGCCGGTTCGTTAAAGGCTCTTTCCTATATCAGATTTATTCCCGACGCGTCGTCTCAGGAATCGGCGGATTCATGCGTCGGCACAAAATTTTTGGCTTCGAAAGACAACAAATTTTTCGTTCAGCTGGGAACGATAAATCCCGATGCCAACGGAAACTTAACTCCCGATTGGCACACTGTTTTGTTCAGCGGCTACGGTATGTACAGATATTTTAAGGTTGAGTTTTCTCCTGACGCGCATCTCGGCGAGGTTGAGTGGATCTGCGAGGACGGTATCGTCAATACCGACACCGCGAGACGTGAGACTATAAATGACACAAGTATGAGGCTTACGGCTTTTGACGCCGCAGCCGAGTTTGACGGCCGCGTGGTTATGCTGATTTATAACCGTGAAAATATAATCAAGCGTTTCGATATGCGCGACTGTCATTTTGTGCCCGGAGAATACTATGATGTCGCTTTCGAAAAACTCAATGTTGAACTGGGCGACAAAATTATGATAACGGCATATAACTCCGCCACGATGGACAGCGTTTTGACATCGCCGCTCACTTACAATTATACCGAGGCGTCGTCGCCTTTGTCGATGGCGAACATATATAGTGACAACATGATGTTTCAGGCCGATACCGACCTTGTAATATCCGGAAAAGCGCCATGCGGCTCAGTGGTAGAGGCAGAGATCGAAAACATTGACACCGGAGAGCTTTATGCCGCATCGGGTATTGCCCAGGACATATCGGATTGGGAGATAAATTTCGGCGCGTTTCCTAACGGAGGAAACTACACCATGAGGGTTTATTGCGGCGATGAGGAACTGGAATTTGAAAATATAACGTTCGGCGATATATGGGTATTCGCCGGACAGTCGAACATGGAGTTTTATCTTTGCGGCGAGAAAGAGGCGGACGAATATCTCAAAACCGCTCAGGGCAAAAAGGAATCCACGAGCCAAGATATACGCATGGTTAATCTGTATAATATCGGTCTTATGGGCTCCCGCGCCGAGATCGACAATGTTCCGCTCAATGACTGGAATGATTACTGGTCCGAGCTTACCACCGACAGGGCTGCGTATCTCTCGGCTATCGCCTATTATTTCGCGCAGGGTATTCATGAGCGTTACGGCAGGAATGTCGGAATAATAAGCGTTGCTGTCGGCGATACGGAAATAAACAAGTGGTTTCCGCGCGGAGAGAGCCGAGGCTCTTTTGTCGGCACAGACGGCAGTCTCTACAATAACAGGATCTATCCGTTTACCAAGCAGAAAATCAAAGGAATTTTGTGGTACCAGGGCGAGGCGGATCAGTACCGCACAAACATGAACGCGGGTCAATACGCCGACGCTATGGCGGGACTTATAGACAGTTATCGTGATAAATGGTCCGACCCCGAACTTCCGTTTTATTATGTTCAGCTTGCCAGATACGGCGTCAAGGACGAAAGTGAGATAAGAGAGGGTCAGCGCATGGCTCTGCAAAGAGTTGCCAACCGCAATAATCTGGGAATGTTCAGTCTGCTCGACATAATTGGCAGATACGACCAAGATATTGGCTGCGCGAGAACGGATATACACCCGTGGCAGAAAAAGGATGTCGCCGACAGATTCCTTGATTACGTAGGTCACGATATATACGGAGACGAAGATCGTGTTGTTTCGGGCCCCGTTTATAAGAGTATGAGAGTTTTTGACGATTATATTGAGCTCACGTTTGAGCATACCGGTTCGCTCAGAGTGATGGATAAGTCCGTATATGCCGACTCGGTCTGCGACGAAAAGATCTCGGATTCGATGACCGACACAAACGAGCTGCATGAATTCTATATATCGGACAGTGCGGGCAAGTTTTATCCGGCGACTGCCGAAATTGAGGACGACAAGGTTATAGTTTACAGTGATGACGTTGTGAACCCGACGAATGTCATGTACGCCTGGGGAGCGTACCCGGAGATGCCGAATCTTACCGATGACAGCGGTTTGCCGGCTTTCACGTTCAACACGATGAACGGCAGCGAAATCGAATAATTTAAAAAATTGCAATAAAATAATTTTATTTATATTGACATACAATTTAAATAAAGTTATAATAGTTATTGTGTAGTATTGTGTAAAAAAACGGAATATGTTGTGGTTTATATTCCATTCATCTAACATAAGCGATAAATAATTAATTAATAAATACAGGAGGTAGTTATAATGTTGAAAACATTCCATGGCGGCGTTCATCCCAACGACATGAAGGCACCTACTGCCGACAAGCCGATTGTTGAGCTTTACCCTTCCAAGGAAATGGTCTACCCCATGACCCAGCATATCGGCGCTCCCGCTAAGCCGATCGTCAACGTTGGAGACTACGTGTATGCCTGCCAGAAGATTGCCGAAGCAGGCGGATTTGTGTCCGCTTGTATTCACTCGTCCGTGTCCGGACGCGTAAAGGCGATCGAAAAGCGCATGCACCCCAACGGACTCATGGTTCAGTCCATTGTCATTGAGGATGACGAGCAGGATAAAGTCTGTCCCGATCTAAAGGGCTGCAGCGACTATACCAAGCTCTCGCCTAAAGAGATTATCGAGATTATCAAAGAGGCGGGAATCGTGGGTTTGGGAGGCGCGACATTCCCGACGCACGTAAAGTTATCGCCCCCGCCCGAGGCAAACATTGATTATGTTATAGTCAACGCGGCAGAGTGCGAGCCTTATCTCACATCCGATTACCGCACAATGCTTGAGATTCCCGAGCAGGTTATTGGAGGTCTCAAGATTGTTATGCACATATTTGGTCTAAAAGACGGACATGTCGGAATCGAGAACAACAAGGAGCTCGCGATCGAGACCATGACGGCTATGGCGGCCAAAAACAAAGATGTGAATATTCACGTACATACTCTCAAAACCAAATACCCCCAGGGCGGTGAGAAACAGCTTATCAATGCCATCACGGGACGCAAGGTCGGTCCCGGTCAGCTTCCCTGGCAGGTAGGCGCAATAGTGTGCAACGTTGACACCTGCCGCGCGATCTATCAGGCAGTGACACGCGGAATTCCCGTTACGTCGAGAATCGTCACAACCGGCGGAAAGTGTGCCAAAAATCCCGGCAACTTCAAGGTTCTTATCGGCACTTCGCTAAAGTCTGTTTACGAGCAGACCGGCGGATTTACAGAAGAGCCCGCGAAGGTTATCATGGGCGGTCCTATGATGGGTATGGCGCTGCCGAATCTGGACGTCCCCGCGATCAAGGGAACGTCGGGCCTTTTGGCGTTTAGCGAGGATGAGGCCTACGGATATGAGGAAACTGCTTGTCTGAGATGCGGCAAGTGTGTTTTCGCGTGCCCGATGAGACTTCTGCCGAACAAGCTTGACGCGGCCGCGAGAATTGATGATTTTAAGACGCTTGAAAAACTTAACATTGTTGACTGCATCGAATGCGGAAGCTGCGCCTTCAGCTGTCCCTCCAGAAGACGGCAGGTACAGCAGATAAAGGTCGCAAAAGATAAGCTCCGCGCGGCGCAGCAGCGCAGCAAGAATAACTAAGGGAGGGATAATAGTGGATAATTTATTGGTTGTTTCGCACTCCCCGCACGTATTGGGGAATAGTTCGGTAAGACGCACCATGCTTGATGTTATTATCGCCCTGATTCCCGCGTTTGTTGCCGGAATTCTCGTTTTCGGATACAGAGCCGCGGTTATCACGGTTATCAGTGTGTTGAGCTGTGTGCTGTTTGAATGGTTATGGAATAAGATTTTGAAAAAACCGACAACCGTCGGCGACTTGAGCGCGATAGTTACAGGCATGCTTCTGGCGTTTAATGTGCCGGTCACGCTGCCGCTCTGGATGGTTGTCATTGGTGCGTTCTTCGCTATCGTTATCGTGAAGCAGTTCTTTGGCGGTATCGGCCACAACTTCATGAATCCCGCTTTGGCGGCCAGAGCTTTCCTGCTTGCATCGTGGGCGCTTGCTATGACAACATGGGTTGCGCCTCACACCGCGGTTCCGCTTTGGAACACTGCCGACGTTGTGACCTCGGCGACGCCTCTTGCGGCGTACGCGGGCACGGAAGGCACGGTTACGGAGCTTCCGTCATATCTGAATCTGTTTATTGGAAATGTTGGCGGCTGCATAGGTGAGACTTCGGCTTTGGCGATACTCATCGGCGGAATTTATCTGCTGGCGAGAAAGGTCATCAGACTGAGAATACCTCTCGCGTATCTTGCCACCGTTGCTCTGGGAACATGGATGTTCGCGGGTCATGACGGATTGTTCACAGGCGACGCGCTCTATCAGATACTGGCGGGCGGCGTTATGCTCGGTGCGTTCTTTATGGCGACCGACTACACCACATCGCCGTATACGCCGGTAGGACAGATTATATTCGGTATCGGCTGCGGTGTTATAACAGTGCTTATCAGAGTTTGGGGCGGTTATCCCGAGGGATGCTCGTACTCAATCCTGCTCATGAACATAGTAACTCCGCTTATTGACAGGGTTACCGCACCGAAGCGCTACGGCGCCTCTAAAAAGAGAAAGGAGGCAAAAGCGTAATGAAAGAGATACTTACACTTACGATTAAATTATTGCTTATCACAGCGATCGTGGCGGCTTTGCTCGGCGGTATCAACATGGTTACCGAGCCGATTATCGCCAAAAACAATGAGGCCACGTTCCAGGCAAATTTGAAGGAAATGCTTCCGGGAGCCGACAATTTCGAGCTTGACGGAACAAAGCTCCCCGAGCCCGAGACTGGCGTGACAGTGAACGGCGTGTATTGCGGTATGGGCAGCGCGGGTTCACCCGTCGGATATGTTGCCGAGGCTGTTTGCTCAGAAGGTTACGGCGGTGACGTTGTTGTTATGACCGGCGTTGACCTTGAAGGAAAAATCACAAAAGTTAAGGTTACCGAAATGGGAGAGACCCCCGGCCTCGGCGCGAAATGCCAGACCGACTGGATCGACCAGTACGCGGGTCTTACCGAAAATATTGTAGTAAGCAAAAATGGAAGCGCGGGAAGCAACCCAAACAAGATTGATGCAATATCCGGCGCGACCATCACTTCAAAGGCTGTAACAAAGGCTGTTAACAATTCGCTCTCGGCTGTTATGGCTGTTATTGCCGATAACGCAGGCGCAGCTCCCGCGGTTGAGGAGAATCCCGCGGAGCCCGACGTTGAGACAGATGCCGAAGCAGCGGTCGACGGCGAAGCGGTTGTTGACGAAGCCGCAGAGGCCGAGGTCCCTGCAGAAGAAGCAGAAGCGGTAGAAGCCGAAGCAATTGACGAAGGAGGTGCCGAGTAATGGATAACAAAAAAGGTTATTTATCAACGTTTCTAAACGGTATTATCACCGAGAACCCGACTCTGGTCCTGTTCCTCGGCATGTGCCCCACATTGGCGGTTACGACCGGAGTGGTGAACGGTATAGGAATGGGTCTTTCGACCACCGCCGTTCTGGTTTGCTCCAACATAGTTATCTCGCTTTTGAGAAAGTTTATACCGGACAAGATAAGAATCGCGTCGTTTATCGTAATCATAGCGGGTTTTGTAACGATCGTTCAGATGCTGCTCAACGCGTATGTTCCGGCTCTTTCCAGCAGTCTGGGAATATACATACCGCTTATAGTTGTTAACTGCATAATCCTCGGCAGAGCCGAAGCGTTCGCCAGCAAGAACTCGGTCGGTAAATCCGCGTTCGACGGTTTGGGCATGGGTCTTGGATTCACATGTGCGCTGGTTCTTATCGCGGCTGTAAGAGAGATCCTCGGTGCCGGAACATTCGCGGGTATTCCCCTGTTCGGAGAGAGCTTCCAGCCTGTTTCGATAATGATACTGCCTCCCGGAGCGTTCCTGACATTGGGCGTTCTGCTGGCGATTATCAACGTTATCGGCGCAAAGATAAAGAACAAGAAAAAAGACACTGACACTGAAAAGGAGGGCATATAAATGGTAGCGGAATTATTGGTTATAGCTATCGGCGCGATACTTATAAATAACTTCGTGCTGGTGCAGTTCCTCGGTATATGCCCCTTCCTGGGCGTATCGAAAAAGGTTGACACATCTGTCGGCATGGGCTTTGCCGTAATCTTCGTTATGGCATGCGCGTCGATCATCACATGGTGTGTTCAGTATTATCTGTTGGTGCCGTTCCATCTGGAATATTTGCAGACTATCGCGTTTATTCTGGTTATCGCGGTGCTGGTTCAGTTCGTTGAGATGTTCCTCAAAAAGTCGATCCCGTCGCTCTACAGCGCACTCGGCGTTTATCTGCCGCTTATCACCACAAACTGCGCGGTGCTCGGAGTTGCGATTCAGAACATCACAAAATTCACAGGTGTTGAGATGAGCTTTGTAAAGTCTCTGGTATACGGCGTTTCGGCCGGTATCGGATTCACTGTTGCGATCGTTCTGTTCGCCGGCGTCAGAGAGAGGCTTGAAAGCTCCGATGTTCCCGAGTTCTTGAAGGGTATGCCGATAACGCTCGTTACTGCGGCGCTTCTTTCGATAGCATTTCTCGGATTCTCGGGTCTCAGTTTTTAGAAGGAGGGGAAATAGATGTTTAACAGTATAGTTGTTCCCATTCTTATAATCGGAGGCATGGGTTTGATATTCGGCGTGCTGCTGGGCGTTGCCTCAAAAGTGTTCGCCGTTAAGGAAGACGAGCGTATTCCCAAGATCATGGAAGTCTTGCCCGGCGCTAACTGCGGCGGCTGCGGATTCGCGGGCTGCTCGGCATATGCGGCGGCGCTCTGCAAAGGCGGCGTAAAGACAAACGCCTGCCCTGTGGGCGGAGAGGCGGTCGCCGAGAAGATCGCGGAGATCATGGGCGTTACGGCTGAGAAAAAAGAGAAAATGGTTGCCAGAGTTCTGTGCAATGGCAGTCCCGACAGAGCTGTCCAGAAGTATTATTTCGACGGCCCCCGCGACTGCTACAGCGCTCACAAGCTGGGCGGCGGCGAGAAGATGTGCGCCTACGGCTGCTTGGGCTTCGGCTCCTGCGTTAAGGTTTGTAAGTTCGACGCCATCAGTATTCAGAACGGCGTCGCGTATGTAAATATCGACAAGTGCGTTGCCTGCGGCGCGTGCGCCGAGGAATGTCCCAAGAAGGTAATCAAGATTTTGCCTCTCAGAAGCAAGTACACTATCAACTGCAAGAGCGTTGAAAAGGGCAAGATCACGAGACACGATTGTCAGGTGGGCTGTATTGGCTGCGGAATCTGCGCCAAGACATGTCCCAAGGGCGCTATCTCGATCAGCGACAATCTTGCTGTTATTGACCCCGCCAAGTGCGTGAACTGCGGTCTCTGCGCTCAGAAATGCCCGCAGAAGGCGATCAACAAGGTTACTCCCGAGGGTCTGGTTCGTCCCGAGCCCAAGCAGGCTAAACCCAAGCTGACGCCCGAGCAGATCGAGGCTCTCAAGGCCAAAAAGGCGGCTCAGAAAAAAGATCAGAGCCAGCCCGCGGGTCAGAAGGAGAAGAAGGTTAAATCCGAGCAGGTCAAGGCCGATACTAAGTTTAACGACGTTGTTAAAGACAATATCGCCAAAGAGGCCGAGGCTCGCGAGACGGGCGCCGCTATCTCAAAAGAAATTGACAAAAAGACTGATGATATTGAATCAACTCAGGAGATGGAGGCTCAGAAATAAGTCTTTCGATATTAAGGAGGATATAAAATGATCGATAAAAATTGCGCTTACTGCGTTGAAGGCGAGCTTGTCGCGAAGTTCGGAATCAAAATTTGCGAGCTGGACACCTGCAAGGTTTATCTGTTCAAAGAGCAGAGCCACAAGGGCAGAGTTATCGCCGCTCACAAAAAGCATGTCGGTGATATGACCGAGTTGACAAGCGAGGAGAGAGCCGCGTATATCGAGGATATCGCTAAGATCTCGAAAGCGCTCCAGGAAATATTCAAGCCGCAAAAGGTCAACTACGGCGCTTACGGCGACACGGGACACCATCTGCACGTGCATCTGGTTCCCAAATATGCCGACGAGTTCGAGTGGGGCGGAACATTCGCGATGAATCCCGACAGGGTTTATTTGAGCGCGGCGGAATATTCCGAGCTTGTGAATACAATAGGTGATGCGCTCAAATAATTATGAATTATAAGCGGAACGGGTCGGCAAATGTCGGCCCGTCAAAATTTTTTAAAATTTTTTTGAAAAAACTCTTGCAATTATAAAAAATTTATGGTATTATAACATAGTTGTAGCACGGACGGGTATCGAAGTGGTCATAACGGGGCTGACTCGAAATCAGTTTGTCGGAAACGGCACGTGGGTTCGAATCCCACCCCGTCCGCCAATGCGGCTTTGACCGCACAAAGAAAGCCGCAAGGGAATCCTTGCGGTCAGTTTGTCGAAAAAGGCCCGCCAGGCTCTCGCTTGACCGGCCTTTTTGACAATCCCAGATTTTGTGTAAAGTAAGTTGTCTAAACCTCCAAGATGGTATATAATAAAAATATCAAATTGGAGGT
>CANQLT010000036.1 GCA_947624775.1 uncultured Monoglobus sp. | reverse complement strand
CACTTTACCTCACGGGCCGTTACGTTGCTTATGTAGATGTTTTTGAATACGGGCGTGTTGTCCTCAACCGGTCTGGCCTTCAGGCTGAACAACTCCTCGTCGTTGGGGTCTGTACCGCCGCACTGATAATAGCCGTTGATAGTCAGCGGCGAGAACACGTCGTACATGATGATGTTGTCGATCCTGACATCCTTTACGAATCCGCCTCTCTTGCGGCGGGTCTTGATTCTGATACCTCTGTCGGTGCCGTTGAACACGCAGTTAGAAATCGTAACGTTTCTTACTCCGCCCGACATCTCGCTGCCGATAACAACGCCGCCGTGGCCGTCGTTCATGGTGCAGTTGGTGATTGTGATGTTCTCGCAGGCATGCTGCTTCTGTAGATCATCGTCCTCTGTGCCCGACTTGAGCGTCACGCAGTCGTCGCCAACTGTGATAGAGCAGTTGGAAATACGCACATTGCGACAGCTCTCGGGGTTGATGCCGTCGGTGTTGGGCGAGTCTGCGGGATTTCTCACGGATATTCCGTCGATAACAACGTTCAGGCAGCAGATGGGATGAACCGTCCACATAGCCGAGTTTCTGATTGTTATGCCCTCAAGACGAACATTGTTGCAAAGAATAGGCTGGAAGGCTCTGGGTCTATGCTGGTTCTCGGGATCGTCCCACCAGTAGTAGCCTCTGCCGTCTATAATGCCGCGGCCTGTTACCGTAACGCGCTTTGCCTTGACCGCGCAAACCAGACCGGCGTGTCCGCCTCTGTTGTAGCCTTCGATCTCCTTATTTGTAAGCATGGGATAGTCGTCGGGATTTTCGCTGCCCAGGATAACCGCGCCGCCCTCAAGATAGAGCGTCATAAAGTCGCCGAGCATGATTGAGCCGGTCACATACTCTCCGGGAGGGAAGTATAATGTTCCGCCGCCCAACTCCTTAAGTTTCGCGATAACGCCCGCAATCGCTTTTGTATTGTTGGTTTTTCCGTCACCGATTACGCCGTATTCGGTAACGTCAAGAACAGATGATAATGTGCCCATAGTTAACCTCCGTAAAAGTAAAAATAAAATTTATTATTCAAAACTATTATATATCTTTACCCAAATAAAGTCAATCCCTAAACGGAAAATATTGTGATAATATTTATAAAAAACGGCTGCCGACAAGCGGCAGCCGTTATTGACTTTAGTCTGATCCAAAGATAACCGAATTACTCGGCGGCAGGTGCCTCAGCGGGAGCCTCTTCAGCGGCCTCAACGGGTGCTTCTTCTGCGCTGTCTTTGCCCTCTGCTGCTGCCATCTCGGCCTCTTCCTCTTCGATAGCTTTCTTGGTTCTCTCATAAACGGTCTTCTGCAAATCAATGAACTCCTGCAAACCAACCGCATTCATGTCAGCTATATATCTGTTCCAATCAGCATCGCTGTTGGGGTCAACATCGCCTGTGAAGAATCTCTGGATATACTCGTCTCTCTTGAAGTTAAGAGCTGTTTCGAGATCAGCAAATCTCTGTTCTTCATCCTCGTCATATCTCATAGGGATCTGATCGAAGTAGTAATAGTTGGGCTGAGCCTGGAAAGCTTGGTACAGAGCCTCAACCTGTCTGCCGCGGATGTTGTCGAACATGTGCTGCTCTTTCGCGAACTGCGAACCCATTGAGCCGTACTCGGTCGTGAGTCTCTTATCCTTATCCTGATCGGTAGCGGGATTACTCTCATCATACCAGCCGGGATTGTACTTGGGCTCGCCGTCAACCATTGAATAGCTGAAGTTGCCGGGAGCAACGCCCGCTTTGATCTCGTCGGGATCGTCCTCTTTTACACCAAAGGTGTTGTAGAGCTGACCTTCCTCGGTAGCGAACCAGTTGAACATCTTAAGAAGAGCGTTATATCTGTCCATATCCTCCTCGATGCCTTCGCTGAATGCGGGGCCCCAGTTGGAGTACAGCGGGTCTCTCTTATAGATAGTGCCTTTCTCGGGGAACGCTGTTACCATGTTGGCTGTCCATGTCCAGTCGGAAGTTGCGGCGGCGTTTGTGCCCTTGGTCTTCTTGTTGAAGTCATCAATGTTATAAACATAGTTATAAGTGATGAAGCAGTTGCCGTTAGCGAGCTTTGTCGAGAAGCTGTCCTTATCCATCGACAGTATCTCCTTGTCTATAAAGCCGGCGTCGTTAAACTTCTTGATGGTCTTGAACATCTCGCGAGCATTATCAGTCGTGAGAGCGTAAGGAACATACTCGTCCGTTACGGGGTCAACATATGAATGCTGGCTGAGAACCAGCTCGGGGATCCAGTATGCCTGGAAGAATCCGGTCAGAGCCGAACCCGGTGATGTGGCGCCCATACCGTTACAAGAAATGATGATCTTGTCGGGATATGCGGCCTTCAGCTTTGCGCATACGTCATAGAGTTCGTCGATGGTCTTGGGGAACTCTGTGATGCCCAGCTGATCAAATACGTCTTTTCTGTAGTCCCAGCACATCTGAGCCTTTTCCTGTCTCAGCGTGGGGAGGTAGTAAAGCTCACCGTCGGAGCTCTTAGCCAGAGCAAGAACGTCCTTAAAGTCTTCCTCGCTCCAGAGAGCCTTCCAATCCTTTAAGATACAGTCGTCGCCGGTGTAAGCTTCCTGGGGAATAGGAGCCAGATAATCTTCCGAAGCCCACTTCTTATACTGGGGCTCCTTGCCGCCCGTCGTTACGTCAGCCTCGTTGCCAACGGCGTAGGACAGGTTTGTCTTGGTCTCCCAGTCACCTCTGGGGATTCTGTCATACTCAAGCTGAACATTGAACTTCTCTCTGATGAGCTGAGCGAAGTTTGTGTCCTGGCCCTCTGCGTAACCCTTGCTGTCCTGGGTATACATATTGAGGTAGTATGTGTAAATTGTCTTACCGTCCTGCTCAATATGGCCTTGAGTCGAGCTCGAGCCGCAGGAGGCGAGAAGCGATACCGCCATAACAGCGGATGTTGCCAGAGCAACTATTTTCTTTAATTTCATCTAAATTTCCTCCTTATATTATTGATAGTTTGCCAAACAAGTTAATGAATATTAACCCTTTACGGAACCTACCATAACTCCCTTTACGAAGTACTTCTGGATGAACGGGTATACGCACAGCATCGGAACGATAGAGATAAACAGCGTTGCGTATTTCAGCGAAGCGGTGCTTACCTGAACGGTGTTAAGCTCGCCCGCGGCAGCAGCCTCGGCTGCCAGCTGATTCTCCATAACGATCTGTCTGATGATGTACTGCAGAGGATAGAGGTTCTTAACGCGGTCGCTCAGATACAGCATTGCGCTGAACCACTGGTTCCACATATAAACGCCGTAGAACAGACCAACCGTAGCCAGAGCCGCCTTTGACAGCGGAAGAATGATCTTGTAGAAGATCGTCAGCTCGTTGGCGCCGTCGATAAACGCGGCTTCCTCAAGCTCAACCGGAACGCCCTCAAAGAACGAGCGCATTACAACCAGGTTGTAGGTCGAAATAACCGCCGGCAGAATAAGAGCCCATCTTGTGTTTAAAAGATGCATCTTCTGGACAATCAAGTATACAGGAATCATACCTGCTGAGAAGAACATCGTGAAAACAACCAGCTTGGTGATAAGGCCGTGGAACGGAACTCTCTCTTTCGCTCTCGAAAGCGGGTAAGCCAGCGTTGTTGTGAATGCCAGCGACAATACCGTGTAGAGTATCGTGTTGATAACCGCCTGCAGGAACGACATGGGAACCGTCTTGCCCGTTACGATCTCTTTATACGCATCCAGGTTGGGTTGTACAGGCCAGAGCCAAACCTCACCGGCGTCAAACGCGGCTGAGCTGGACAGCGAAACCGAGAAGATGTATATAATCGGATACAGGATAACGATCATGAGCAAAATCAGGAATACGTATATTACTATATCCAGAATAATTGATGACAATGAATTATCTTTTACCATTATATGTTATCCCCCTCTCTTACCATAATCCTGTGTCGGTAAGCTTGTTCGAAATGAAGTTGGCGACAACAACGAGGATAATGTTAATTACCGAGTTGAACAAACCAACCGCGGTCGAGAACGACAGCTCACCTTGCGTAAGACCCTGATTGTAAATGTATGTACTCAAGATCTGTGACTTCTTGTATGTCGCGGGACGCTGCAGAAGCAGAGCCTTGTCGGCGCCCAGGGACATGATCTTACCTATCTGCATAACCAGCAGAATAACGATTGTGGGTCTGATCAGCTGAACAGAAATGTGCCACATCTTCTGAACTCTGCTCGCGCCGTCGATAGTGGCGGCCTCGTAGAGCTCCTGGTCAACAGCGGACAGAGCGGCGATGTAAACAATAGCGCTCCAGCCTATGCTCTGCCAAACATCGGATGCGATATAAACCGTTCTGAACCAGTTAGCTCTGTCGAGGAACGGGATACCTTCCTTGATGAGTCCGAGTTTCAGCAGCATCATGTTGATGATACCCTCGTTAGCGAAGCTGCCCGCGTCGGCGGAAGTCTGCTGTGAGGATAAGAACAGTGTCAGCATACCGCAGACAGCGGCAACTGATACGAAGTGAGGCAGATAAGAAACCGTCTGAACGATCTTCTTAAACTTCTGCGATCTCAGCTCGTTGATGAACAGCGCCAGTATGATAGCCAGCGGGAACAGCCACAGGATGTGCAGAATACTCAGCGCTATGGTGTTCCAAATGTAGTTCCATACATCGGGTATGGTGAAGAATCTGATGAACTCCGCCAATCCGTGTTGATCGGCCCAGGGACTTCCCAGGATACCGAGTTTGGGTTTGTAATCTTTAAACGCCGCCAGCAGTCCGTAGAACGGCCAGTAGTGGAACAGTAAAAAGAATACAACACCGGGGATCATGAGGACCATCAAGAATTTGCCTCTGCTGAACTTCGAGAATTCATTCTTGAAGTATCCACCGATGCCCCTGCTTTCCTTTTTTGTTTGATTACTCAAAGCATTTTCCTCCCCTACTATAGTATTTTTGGGCTAGGGTGCCCTAATTATTTTGATGTATATATTATATAAGATTTGCACAAAAAAATCAAGAAAAAATCTATGTATTTTGCAAAAATCACAATAAAACCTTAATCAGTATATATTTTCCTTATTTTTTGTGCTTTTTACCTAAAAAACATAAGGTTTTCTTATTAAATTTGCACTTATTTTGTTACGAAATTGTAAATTACTTGCGCCGCTTCGGCTCTATCGGCAAAATTCTGCGGATCAAAGCGGCTATTTTCGTCACCTTGCATAATGCCTCGAGCGGTCACTGCGGCGACATCTCCGTAAGCCCAATCCGAAACAGCGGCGGCATCCGCATATTTGTCCTCGATGCCGTTATTCTGCGTTCCGGAGCTGAATATCCTGCCTATCATTACGGCCATTTCCTCGCGGGTTATGGGCTTTTCGGGCTCAAATGTCACGTCGCTTGTGCCCTGCACCAGTCCGTTTGCGTACGCCGTGTAGACATAGGGCGCGTACCACGCGTATTCGTCAACATCGGTGAAAACATGCGGAACATCTGTCTCGGAGAGCTTTAAGCCCGAGGCAACCGAAATCATCTTAGCAAACTCGGCGCGGGTCACGTTATCGCCCGGGAAATAGTAACGGTCGCCCGTCGCGGGGCTCACATCTCCGTTTACTATGCCGCGCGCGGTCAGTCCGCTTATCGCGGGCTCCGCCCACTCGTATCCGGCAAGGTCAACATAGTCGCTCAGAGCCCTGTCCTGCGTCTTGACGCTGAAATCGCTCATGGTGAAGTTCGAGATCTTGAACTCCTCGTTCGAGGCTCCGAACACGCCTAAGTAATAAGTGTCGTTAATATTGCAGTTTTCCTCGGTGCCCACGTCGATCCAGTCGGTGCCGTTCTGGGAGTAGTCCATCTTTAATGTCTTTCCGGTCTTTGTGAGGCGTATCCAGACGGGCAGCTTCTTATATTTCTGCTGTCCGATCAGATCATACTTCTTGCCATACTCGCTTGTTTTTCTGAACATCTCGCCGTAGTATATCTCGTGGTATGCCGCGTATGACGTGCCGTCCTCCTGCGGGTCGAGGGAATTTTTGACAACAAAGCCCATGTGGTCGTAGTCGGCGAGGGTCTGCTCGTCAACCTTAAATGACGCCTCAAAGTCTCCCGTGAGCTGCTTATACATCATCGGGTATTCCTCGTTCTCGACGCCCTCTATGCCGTAGCCCGTGCCGGTTATCCTGAGTGTGCTGCCGTCTAAGTCAAACGCGCCGTGCCTTATCGTGGTGCCGTCCGCCTGAATGTCCTTGGGATAGTGTATCTCGGAAGTCTGCCAGCCGCCGCTCACGTTCGAGACGCCTACATTCTGGGTGGCGCTGTTCTTTGCGCCGTCCGCGTCGTAGATGACCGCCGTGATATAGTGGTTCCCGGGAGTATCGATCGTTACAGACTCATGCTCATAAACCACGTCGGAGCTGTTATACATCTCGCCGTCTAAGTATATCTCAAGCTTATCGGCCGTTTCAAGCTCGCTTGAAGCGATCTTGAGGTCGATTCTGTCGCCAACGCTGAATTGAGATTTATCCTGCCATAATAATGTGCTGGGATTGACTCCGTTCTGCTCGCCGGCCGTGCCTGTGCGCATCTCGATATCGGGGAGCTTGTTCTCGCCGTAGTTTTCAAGATTTAAGTCGGTGAACTTGCCCCAGGCGTAGGTTGATATCTGATTTGTCTCTTTGTTGCCGTCCTGCGCGATTCCGCCGTAGTTGGCGCCGCTCATGGGCAGTTCCGCGCTGTCGAAATACTCCCAGTCAACGCCGTTGATGCTGTGGTAGCCCGTGAAGGTATTGCCGCTCTTTATCAGCTTGATATATCTGGGCAGCTCGGAGAGGACGATAAAGTTCTTTGTCATCTTGCCGCCTATCCTGTATTTGAACGACAGGCCCGCTCCACCCTTCTCATGCTCGTAGTTTACCATCACAAAGTCGGATGTTGGGGTCAGCTCGTCGCGGAACATAATGCCGCTGACACAGTTGTTGTTGAACTTTGAAACCGAGTCAATCTTGGTCGACAGCACCGCGTTTGTGTCCGCCTCTTTGTACATATAGCTGAACGCGTCGGTGCCCTCGTCGCCGTCCATAACGTTGAACTCGTTGCCCGCGCCAATAAGTCCGCTGCTCTTGACGGTGTAAACTCCGTCATGCAGCGAATAGCTGCCGGGCATGGTCGCCTGGCCGATGTCCATTGTGTTCCAGTCGCCGGGCGTCTCGGTGTAGTTGACGTTTATTACTTTAATATCCGATGTAGTCGACTCGCCAGCGCTGTCCACCGCCTTGGCCGACATGAATGAGATGCCCTCGGGCGCGCCGCTGTAGCTGTACTCATAGGGCGCCGAATCGTCGGTATAGAGCAGCTCGTCGTTTCTGTAGAACCGAACCTCGGATATGGTTCTGCCCTCTTTGCCGCTTGCCTCGGCCTTCATATTGATAGTCTCGCCGTAATCGTAAATTGCGTTGTTCTCGATATTGAGGTCAACATCGGGATTCGCGGGAGCTGCGGCGTTCTCAACGATAGAGTTCAGATAATTCTCAAGGAACGTTCTGCCGTTTTCGCCCATTGTGTTGCCGTCCTTGGGGTCGTTCTTGTCGAGGTTGTGGGAATCCTCATACTCGTCGGGCATTCCGTCGCCGTCTGTGTCGGGCTTCGCCTCGCCCGACTTGAGCTCGGGCCAGCCTCCGACCTCGGCCTCGTTGTTTATCGAGCGGCCTGTGCCGTTCTTGACGTCGTTGGTTATTCTGGCGTCATAGCTGTCGCGCCTCGGTATGGTCGCGCCTGCGGAGGCCAGGACTTTCTCATAAGCTTCCACGGCCGTGTCGATATTGTCAAGAGGTATCAGGCCGTTTTCGTATGTGGGCGCGTCCAGGAAAATTGTCTCATCGCCGCTCTCGTCCACGTCGATACCCTTCATGTTGTCATTGGTGACTTCCTCGTTGCCCTCAAGCACGTTGCCCGCGCAATACATGGTGGTACCGCCGGGGTTCCAGATTCTGTCAAGCACATCCTTGTTGGTTATCGGGCCGCTCTTGTAGTAGTTGTTCATGAAGTTGAGGGTAACTCCTCCGCCGCCGTAGCCGTTGTTAAAGCCCCAGTTATAGATGACATTGTTGACCTCGTCGTTGCTGCTGAGCGCGTCGGTGTCGCTGATCTTATAATCGGGGTGCGAATCCTTGACGCCGTGGTACCTGGGCAGACGACTGGTGTGGGTGGCGACCAGATTGTGATGATAGGTCGTGTTGTAGCCGCCCCAGATTCCGCCGTAGCCGTGGCGGCCCTTTGCATGGCGCGCCAGCGTCAGGCTCTCGGTGATGTAGCACCACTGCACCGTGGTGTTGGCAACGCCGTAAAGCGACATGGTTTCGTCGGTAGACCAGCTTGTGGAGCAATGGTCGATGATTATGTCCTTATAATACCTGGCGAATATCGCGTCGTTCTCGGTCTGGGAAATATCGCCGGGGCGAACGCGGATATAGCGCACGATAACGTTGTCGGTGTATATCATAAGGTTGTAGTCTCCGAGACAGATTCCGTCGCCGGGCGCGGTCTGGCCCGCGATCGTGATGTTGGGGTTCTCAAGCCTCAGGTCGGACTTTAAGTGTATGGTTCCGCCCACATCGAACACGATCGTGCGGTTGGGCTTGCTGACGCCTTCGCGTAGCGAGCCGGGACCGTCGTCGTTCAAGTTGGTGACGTGGTACACCTCGCCGCCTCTGCCGCCGGTGGTGTATTTTCCGCCGCCCTCAGCGCCCGGGAACGCGGTGACGTTATCGGCCTTCGCCTGCTCGGGCGAGACTATCGGCGCCGTGTCATTCTCGGGCAGACCCGCCTCCGCCGCGAAAGCGGCGGGGACGAGGGTCAATACCATAGCGAGCGCTATTATTATTGAAGAAACGCGTTTAAAATTCTTTCTCATTCGGTGATTCCTTCTTTCTTATTCTGACTAATTGTTAGGCGTTATAGTAACTTTCTCGACGCAGACGGCGGATATCTCAATATTGTCGCCACCCGAGATCTCGATCGTTCCGTCCGCTCCGGTGTAGGTATATGTCGTGGCACTCATGGCCTGTATATTGGTACTTTCGCCATTTATTATCAGCGGACGCGCGCTTGATGAGCTGGCCGACGCTCCGTAAACCGTTACAACCGAGCCATTCTTTACAGGAACGGTAAACTTTCCACTGCTGCCCTTTATGCGAAGTCTGTTGGTAAAACTCAAAGTTCCCAACGGCTTGTTTCCCGTCCTAAGTTCCGCTCCGGAGGCAACGGTCATCTGCTCGCCGCTCAGTGCATCACCGTTGAGCGTAGTAGTTCCGTCGATCGTGATCGCTCCGAGCTTTTGCTGATTTGTTCCGTCAACCTTGTTGAAAGTGTACCAACTTGCCTCTCTTGTCACGGTCACGCTCGGCTTGGTCTGAGTTATTTTAACATTGTCAATATAATACTTGCCGCTGGCCGTTGATACCGGCTCGAAGTATACCGCGTTTGTCACGTCGTACTTCTTCTCGGTGTTGATCTGAGTTCTGAACTCGCCGCCGGTGCTGATCTCGATAGGCTTGTTGTCAACTACTACGGTGTCGCCCTTCTTGACAGTCAGCTTGGCGGAGGTCTCGCCCGTCTCGCCCACATCGGTGGTTATATTGACGTTGTACCAACCGTCCGCGGTGTCCCAGGCTCCCATCTCGGCGGTTCCGTTCGCGTAGATCTTTCCGTCGTCCGAGAAGGTTACCTTGTACGCCTTGTTGACGTCGCCCGTCTGGAAGTAGACATTCAGAGCAGGCTCGTCGCCCGCGAGCAGCACGTCCGCGCTCATGTTGGGTGTCATGCCGTCCTGCGGGATATACTCGCGGAAGATATAGCGGTTGCCGCTGTAGTCCGCAGTGGGCTCGATCGCCATGATACCCGTGTTGTCGCCGCTCATGTTCTGTGTCCACGAGGGACGCAGCACGTTCTTCTCCTGCGACTGCCACTGCCAGTCAAGACCGTAGTCGAAGTTCCATGTGAGGCCGTTGTTGGTGTCGTCGGCTATTTTCTCGGTGGATACCCAGCCCACATCGGGAATAAACGCGTTGGGGTCGTATCCCACAAAACCAAAGCCCATATAATAGCTGTCGCCGATACCCGCGATGTCAACGCTTGTTATAAGCTTCTTGGTCTTGTATACCGTGGGATTGTTCTCACTCTGATAGATATTGAGCTTGTTTCCGATCTTCTCGGCGATCACCATCTGTGTCGCGCTCTCGCCTATCACGTCGGTAACGTCTTGAACAAACTCCATATTGCCGCCCTTTGCGGTTCTTCTCATCAACTGATAGTCGATCTTGCCGTCGGCTCCGAACGTACCGCCAAAGAAGTAAGTCACGCCGTCGGACTCAAGGTCGCTCTTTATCAACAGTCCGAGCTGTGAGCCCGAATTGAGGCGGCTCCTGTAGTACACTCTGTTGTCGCCGCTGAACTGCTGGTACATGTAGCCGAACGAGTCGGAAGTTCCGCCGATATTGCCGGTTGACGAGTTGTAGAGCTTGAATGTGAAGTCGTCGGTCACCTCGGCGAAGGTCTGAGCCTGACCCTGAACATAGCCTATATCGGCCAGCTGCCAGGGCGAGCCGTCCTGCGAGATTGAAACGTTGATCGTCTTTTCGCCTCTGCCCAAATTATCGTCAAAGGCGTAAACCGCGAGCGCGCCCTTTGTCGGCGCCGCGAACTCAAGCGGTATCGCGACCTCCTGCGTGCCGACTATGTTCACGTCACGGCTGGCGACAGCCTCGCCGTTTAAGTAAACCCATATCTCGGTCACGGGGGTATCGCCGTCGGAAGTCACATTGAGCTTAATTTCCGAGCCCGCTATATCGATCCTGTCGTTGTCGTTTATATTTGTTATCTCAACCTTGGGATTTGTCGCCGTCTCTATAAGCTTCAGCATACTGAACTTTGAAACCGACATTTTGTTTCCCCCGCCCGCTCCGGGGCTTGTGCCGTTTGTCAACATCATGATCGAGCCGACCGTGAACGCGTCGCTCGTCACATCTCTCTCGCACACAAGGTTTCTCTCAAGGTCCGCAAGGCTTGTGCCCGCGTACATTCTCATCTTTCCGCCCGATCTCTCGATCTCAAACAGAGAGTAATCGTCGACGCTGCCACTTTCCGGCGCCCACAGCTTTATTTCGGCATCCAAGCTGTCTATGTAAAATATCGCGGGCTCGTAATTTTCATCGCGCGTCTTGATGATCGCCACGCCCTCGTTCGTGCCTTCGCGATAAGCGGTAAGTCCGGCGCCTACCTCGTCAAAGTCCTCGAGCCTGCCGACCAGTTTGAAATCTCCGCTCTTTTCGCGGCTGAGCTCAGAGCCGGACGTCAGAGTGTAGCACTCGCCGTCAAACGCTGCCTCTCCGTCGGCCGTCCAGCCCTCGGCTTCCTGAGCGCCGATCACATGAACGGTCTTTATCGGACTGAAACTGTAGCTGCCATCGCTCATTTCCGCCTTGGCTGTCAATATATTATTGCCCGTGGGAAGTCCGGTCAGATTCGCCGTCCAGACGCCTCCTGTTTTCTCGGCCTGCGCCGCAGGAGCGTCGTTACAATAAATCTCAACATCGGTTATATCTCCCGAGCTTACGGAGCCCGCTCCAACCGTATAAGGCTCGCACAGAGGCTCTATGGCGTTAAGATCGCTCCACAGGAAAACCTTGGTGAGCGCGCCTTGGGCGACCTCGCCCACATTCGCGGTTCCGGAGGCTTTGTCGACCTCGGCATTTTTGCTGTCTATCAGATTATTGCTTGAATCGTACGAGGCGGCAACCGCCACGGCCTTGTCAAACTCAGCCGACGGGTCCACCGTCACAATTCCGTTTTCGTAGGAAGTTACCCACGAATTTGAGGGAGCGGCGCCGCCTTCGGCCGCCGTCACCGTGATAGTATCGGTCGTTTTGAAATACTTATCATCAGCGCTGAGCGCGAGACCCGCGGGCTCCTTGCCGCCCGCTATGCTTTCCTCAACGAATATCTCGAGCCATGTGTAGCCGTCGGGACCGATCTTAAGGCTGTCATACTTGTTGCTCTTGTTGAGCCCCATCTTATCCTCCCACGAGTCGGCAATGCCGTCGCCGTCCGCGTCATAGTCGGCGGGGCGCGTCTCGTTTGAAAAAATCGGGTAGCCGCGATCGTCATACTCGGCCTCGCTGCCCTCGGGAACGCCGTCAAGCGGATCGTCCAGAAGGCCTGTGCTGCCCTTGCTGCCGCTCGGCGCGGTGCGGGTCCTGACCTCGTTTATAACTCTCTCGTCGACCTTATCGCGCTTGGGCAGAGTCGCGCCCGCGTTATTCAGTACATCCTCATAAACGCTGTCGACCGGGTCGAGGGTTATGGGATACTCCGCCTCGTACTGCTTGTACTGCTCGTTGGGCTCGGTGATTATCATTTTGCTCTTGTCGGTCGAATCATAGAACTTGTTGTCAACATAGACGCCTGTATGCAGATCGTCCTGCCAGTTGTTCTCGTTTACCTTTTGAGCGTTTGCATAATCGGGATCATTTGCCTCAACGTCGATCCTGTTGCCGACCGCGTACACGCTGCCCAGCATGTTTGTCTCGTATTTCTGGCCAACGCTCAGCTCGAATATTCTCGCTCTCTTGCCGGCGGGCGTCGCGGGACCCGGGCGGTAGATGTTGTTTTGAATATACGTCTTGGCTCCGTTCTCTGTGCCGTAGCCGCACTTGTCGCCCCAGTTGTAGAACACGTTATTCTTCATGTCAACAAGGGTCTCGGCGTCGGTGTAGCCCGCGGTCATCGCGACCGTCTCGGACGTGCCGACCTTGGGATTGCGGCTCTTGTGGCTGGCGATCAGGTTGTGATGCACCGACATATTAACGCCGCCCCAGATGGCCGCGTAGCCGTGTTCGCCCTTGTCGTGCACGCTCTGGTTGAGCGCCTCGGAAATTATGCTGTACTGCACGGTCAGGTCCTTAACCGCGTAGGCAGCAAGGTTCTCATCGGTTCCCCATGAAACCGAGCAATGGTCGATTATGATATTATTGCCGTTGTCGGGGACCTCGAGGCCGTCCTGCGCTTTGGTGTCCGAGCCGTCCTTGAGCTTTGAGCCCACGCGGAAGCGCAGATACCGCAGAATCACGTTGTTTCCGCCGACCTTGATATTGTTGCCGCGGAAGCAGATTCCGTCGCCCGGCGCCGTCTGGCCCAGGATCGTCATGTTATCGTGGCTGATATTGACGTTTGAGTCAAGGTCAATATAACCCGAAACATCAAACACAACTATGCGGCCGCCCTTTGAGACCGCGTCGCGGAACGAGCCCTCGCCGCTGTCGGCAAGGCTGGTAACATGGTATACCTCTGGCTTTTCGGCGCCTCTTGCGCCGGTCGTCCACATGCCGCCGCCCTCGGCTCCGGGAAACGCCGCAACGCGGCTGTTCTCCGCCGCGGGCTCAGCCTGAGCCGCCAGCGCGGGAAGCGAGACGCAGCTCAGCATTACCGCCAGAGCCACAAACAGCATGCCCGTTCTTCTCAGAATTGTTTTCATACTTATTCTTCCTTTCTTAAAGATTGTGAAAGCGAACAGCGAATTTTTCATTCGCTATTCGCTGTTCACCGATCGTTATGTTTTTATCTGTTCATCTCGTCCTGCCGTCCGATCGACTTATGGCTGTCGATAACGCTGTTTATCTCGCTCAGGCTGCTGACCGCCATATCGCCGAGAACCGTGTTCTTTACCGAGGACATGGCGTTGCCGTACTCGACCGCTCTCTGTATATCGTCGTGCACGATCATGGCGTACAAAGCGCCCGCCAGGTACGCGTCGCCGCTGCCCACGCGGTCAACGACCTCGATGTTCTCGTAGGGCTCTTCCTCATAGAACTTGCCGTTGTAGTAGATCATCGACGAGAAGTTGTGCTTCTTGGGGCTTATAACCTCGCGGCGCGTTGTGGCAACGACCTTGCAGCCGTAGTCGTCGCTGTAGCTCTTCATTATATCCTCGAGGGTGCCCGTCTTTTGCAGCATGCGGCGGGACGTCTCCTCGGACACAAACAGAATGTCCACATACGGGAATATCGAAGTCACCGTCTCGCGGGCGGTGGCCTCGTCCCACAGCGAGGCGCGATAGTTTATGTCAAACGAGATAACCGTGCCGTTTTCTTTGAACTTCTTTATGACTTCGATTGTGGTCTGGCGCAGCGACTCGTTGAGCGCCAGAGTGATTCCGCTCACGTGGAACACCGCGGTGTTTGAGTACACATCGTCGGGTATTTCCTCGATCTTGAGCGTCGTCATCGAGGAGTTGGCGCGGTCGTACACAACAGACGACTTTCTGGGATACGCGCCCATCTCGTAGTAGTATATGCCGAGGCGCTTTTCGGGCGAATGGTCGTATACTATCAGATCATCGCTCACGCCGCCGTATCTTATCATGTTGCGCACAAAGTGGCCGATCTTGTTCTCGGGCAGCTTTGTAATAATGCCTGTCTCGATTCCGAGTATGGCGCTGCCGTTGGCGACGTTCAGCTCGGCGCCGCCGGCCTTTTTGTCAAACACATAGCTTTGGGAAATCTTGTCGGTTCCCGGAGGCGACAGTCTGAGCATAACCTCGCCCATTGTCACCAGATCATACTTTTTGTCTCTTTTAATAAAATCCATGAGATATACCTCCTATTCGCGCAGCGCGGTTTTAGATCTCTATACCGAAATAATTCTTGGCGTTGTTGAAGCAGATGCCCTTAACGATCGTCTCGAGGGTGTCCATATCTGCCGGGAACTCGCCGGCCTCTACCCAGCCGCCGAGAATGTTGCACATAATTCTTCTGAAATACTCGTGTCTGGTGTAGGACAGGAAGCTTCTGGAGTCGGTCAGCATGCCGACGAACTTGTTGAGCGCGCCCAGGTTGCCCAGAGCCTTCATCTGCTCGGTCATGCCGTCTCTCTGGTCGTTGAACCACCAGCCCGAGCCGAACTGTATCTTGCCCGGAACCTCGCAGCCCTGGAAGTTGCCCAGCATTGTGCCGAGAACGTAGTTGTCCTTGGGATTTAAGGTGTAGAGTATGGTCTTGGGCAGCTTGCTCTTCATCTCAAGCGCGTTTAAGAGCTTTGAGAGCGGAGCCGCGATGCAGTAGTCGCTGATCGAGTCAAAACCGGTGTCAGCGCCGAGCTTTTCGAACATTCTGGTGTTGTTGTTTCTGAGGGCGCCGATGTGCAGCTGGAACGCCCAATTGAGGTCGTAGTATTTCTCGCCCAGCTTGATAAGCGTCATGCTCTTGTAGGCGTCAACCTCGCACTGTGTCAGCTTCTCGCCCGCCATGGCCTTCTTGAAAATAGCCTCGACCTCGGCCTCGGTAACGTCCTCGTAGGGAACGCTGTCAAGAGCGTGGTCCGAAACGCGGCTGCCTACCTCGTGGAAGTAGTCGATCCTCTTGTATATCGCTGTGATCAAATCCTCATAGCTGTTTATCTCCATGCCCGCGACAGCCGCCAGCTTGCCTATGTAAGGCGCGAAGGTGGGCTTGTCAATGTTTATCATAAAATCGGGTCTGAAAGCGGGCAGAACCTTAGCCTTAATATGGCCTTTTTCCTTGATCTTCTTATGCCACTCGAGATCGTCGATCGGGTCGTCGGTTGTGCAGATAACAGCCACATTCGACTGATTGATGAGCTTCGCGGGGCTCATCTGCGTCTCTTTGATGACCTTGTTGGCCTTCTCCCAGATCTCGTCGGCAGTGTCGGCGCGGCATACCGTGTCGATGCCGAAGTATCTCCGGAGCTCAAGATGCGTCCAGTGATAGAGCGGGTTGCCTATGCCGTACTGAAGGGCGGAGCAGAAGGCTCTGAACTTCTCCTGATCGGGAGCGTCGCCGGTCATGTACTTCTCGTCAAGGCCGCAGGAGCGCATGTAGCGCCACTTGTAGTGATCGCCGCCTAAAAAAATCTGGGTGATGTTGTCAAACGGCTTGTCCTCGTACATCATCTGCGGGATCAGATGACAGTGATAGTCAAAAATCGGCATGTCCGCCGCGAAGTCGTGATACAGCTTTTTGGCGGTCTCGTTCTGCAGCATAAAATCCTTATCCATAAAATTTTTCATAAAAATTACCTCCCGGGCGTAAACCCTTAAAAAATGTTTAATTAATTCCAAATTTGTTTTTTCGGCAAATGCCCAAAATTTTTCGAGCATAACACACCTATTATTATCTATTATACACTATCGTGTATCTATATTGCAAAGGTTTTTTTGTTTAGATTAACTGAAAATTTGACTAATAAATTTTAATTTTCCGCAAAAAGTAACAATCTTTTAAAATCGGCGCAAATATTCAGTATTTTTCAAAAAAACTATTGATTTATTGCCACAAATATGATATAATAACTGTATCGAAAAATTACGGAGGTGATAACTTAATGGGACTACCCGAGAACAGAGATATTTATATTGAGCGGGAAGAAAACAACAAACCCTATGTTATGAAAAACTCCCACATGCATGATTATTACGAGGTATACTATCTGATGTCGGGCACCAGGAGATATTTTATAAATCACACCCTCTACAATCTGGAACCCGGCGACGTGGTTCTGGTCAACAAAGGTGATCTGCACTTAACCACGATGATTACATCCGAGAACTATTACGAGCGCTATCTGATGACATTCAATGAAAAGTTTGTGGAGCGCGCCTGTGAAAATATTGACCGCGAGCTGTTTATGAACGCCTTTAACGCGAAAAAGGTCCATGTTCCCGTATCCAAGCGGTACGCCTTTGAGGCTCTGCTGCACAAGTTGAGCTCCGAATGCGAAAAGAGCGACGAGTACGCCGAATATCTGACCCACTCGCACATGGCGGAGATCATGATTTTTTTAGACCGCTGCACCGGCCACAGCGTGGCGCCCTTTGACGATATAAGCGTCCATGAAGAAAGAATACAGCAGGTCTGCAAATACATAATCAATTATTATAACCAGCAGATAACTCTGGCGGACATTTCCAAAATGGCGTACATGAGCCCCACATATTTTTCAAAGAAATTCAAAAAGGTGACCGGTTTCGGCTTTAATGAGTACCTCAATAACGTGCGCATCAAAATGGCGACAAACATGCTGGTCGAGACCCAGTATTCCGTGACCGAGATAGCCCGCTTCTGCGGCTACAAGGACAGCAACTACTTCGGCGATGTTTTCAAAAAAATAATGGGCGTCTCCCCCAGCAAATACCGAAAAGCAAACTACACATTCTAAAAAGACGCGCCCCGCGGCGCGTCTTTCGTTATTTCATATTCTCACAAGCTGATTTCGGCGCTCGCCGAAAGCGGTTTCATGTTGTCAAAACCGTCCCAGACGAAGGCTTTGTATTTTATATCACCCTCGCCGTACACAACAGTTTTGCTTTCATTGCCGGAAAGATTCAGGTCTATCGTCTCTATATCAATCAAAGCTCCGTCATTGTTGTATTTGGCGACGATCCCGGTCCCTGTTTGTTTTTGCGCCGTATTGTTTGCGAATGTCACCTCCGCGCCGCCGTTGTTTTCTTTGATTATATTCGAAAAAGTCGTCCCGTCGTGGATCTCGGCATCGGGTATCGCCAGTCCGCCCGCCTCGGTCTCAACTACGTCCGCGGTTCCGCTGTCGCTGTCAAACACAAATGATTTATCCTCAAAGAGCGACTCAAACTCAACGTCTTTTAAAGTGTCGGCTTGGATCTCGGCCGAGCCGTCTGCGCTCAACGCGATGTTCAGGCTGTTAGTGTTCCCGCCCGAAACCGAGAACATATTTCCGCCCGTGAGCGTGGTTGCAAAAGCCGTGTAATCAAGATTGTTTCCGCTCACAGATATGCCGGCATTTTTGTCCATAACAATGCTGTCGGCATTGTCGGCCGTGATAGAGATATACGAGCCTCCGCCGTCGACCGTGCAGCCCGAGCGCGTGTCCTTCGAACTGAAGGTATAGCTGTCGCTCTTGTTTACTTTATACACAAATTCAACATAATTATCGTCGCCGCTGTCAACAAAATCCTCGTCGAGTATTTCCATCGTGCCTGTTATATATCCGCCGTTGTAGTTAAGCGTCTCGCCGCGGTCATTGGTTATCGAAAAGTCGCCGTAAGCAACGACCCTAAGCGTGTCGTGATCGGTCGGCATGTCCGCCGCGGCCGCATCCACACCGGCAGATTTGCCGGTCGCGCCGATAAGCCAGTCTTTTTGTAAGCTTGTAACATCAATGACTTTTAACAAAGATACATCAACTGTCCTATTGCCTTCGGAATATGTTAATGAAGAAAAGTCGGAAGATACCTGCATTGTTTTCATATCCAAGTAATTTGGATCTTTTATCAGTAATTCATAACTTCCATCAGTGTTTTTTCTTGCAGAACAAATAACAACACAATGTAGTTTAGAAGATACAATATTTTCCCTCCATCCATAAGTAAGAACCAATACTTTATTTGTTTCATTGGCGTTTAGCCCATTTTCTACTATCATCTGTAAAGTCGCTTTAAATTCATCAGCATTTTTAAATATATCTGCTTTAGTTACATCAAAACTGTTGACATAAAACTCGTCAGTATATTGCAATAAATGATAATAGTTAATTAAATCTCTGACTCCATATGCTTGTGTACTTTCTATCGGTTTCTTCATATTATACAAATTTGATGCATTTTTATCAAAATCTGTTATGTTAAGTAAATCCATTTTATTTAATGCGGTTACCATACTTATTCCAAAGCATAAACCCGTAAACTTATTTGTCTTCTTTGTAAAGCTTTCATATACTTCGTCTCCTAAAATAGATTTTATTTTATTTTCTAAATCACCGCTTGCAATATAACACAAATTAACTTTAGTTTTTAAGTTCGCATCATATTCGCCATTGTATTCATAATCGTGCAGAAATGCTCCGGGCATATTTGTAAATGAAACCGTATCATAATAGGGCGTTAAACCATATTCGGTAGTGAATGACCAAATATTTTTATTATTAATTCCATTGAATTTTGTATTATCCGCAAAAATAATTGCATCACTATCAATGGTTATATAATATTTGTTATCATTAAGAATAATCGGTTGATCAACATTATATCTGCTTATATCAATTCTTAGCTTTTTGGCATTATCTTCAACTGTGGAAAATTTATCATTTGGCAATAATTCACACACTGTTTTATCAGTATTATAATCATGCAAATAGATTTTTCCTGTTCCCAATTCTTTAATATCTTTGCTAAATTCTATTTCACATTCAATGGCATTGTTATCCCATAGATCCACTATGGAATTTTTTTCCGGTGATAACGAAGTTATGCCTAATAAAAGCGTTTCCGGCAGATCGAGCGAATACAGATCATTGACGCCGTCGGCGGAATAACTTACTTCGGTACCGATTGCGTTTTTGATATTATTGATGACCGATTGAGACATATTTGAAAATCTGCTGATCGTGTATACTATGCCGTTTATTGTTACCGTTTGATTTGACTCGTTCCAATCCTCTATTTTGCCTTTGAGATTAATCAGATCAAAAACGCCAAAGATCGTGTCGCCGTCATAAAAGTAATGCACTTTTTCGTTTTCGTCAATAAATATCGTGTCGGCATATCCGCCGAGCTTATAAGTCTTTCCGTCAATATCAATAGATGTGTCCTTTATATTTGTCGCCGTGCCGAAACCGTCGTCTATGCGCCTAATGCTCACGATGTCAAACATATATGTTTTAGCCAAAACAAACTTGCCGACAAGTGAATTGTAATCTATGCTTTTGTCGGTTATATTGTAATCCCATGCGCTGTAATCAAACTGTAAAGTCCCGTTCTGCGGATCATATCCGGTGATCCTGTGTATCTCTCCGGTATCGGGCATCGGCGTGGGCGAAGGCGTAGAACCGCCGCCGGGCAAGCGAACATTGTCCATTATTTTTACGGGCGTGGATTTGTAATCTTCATAATTTCCGCCCGTGCCGTCTCCGAGTTGTCCGACATCGTTTAATCCCCAAGACCAAAGGGTGCCGTCCGTTTTTATCGCCACTGTATACCTATATCCCATGGAAATTTGTGCAATATTATCCAAAATTTTTACTGGTGTTGATTTATAATCTTCATAATTTCCACCGGTACCATCTCCAAGTTGTCCGTACCTGTTTTCTCCCCAAGTCCATAAGCTGCCGTCCATTTTTATTGCCGCTGTATGAGTACTTCCCGCGGAAACCGCCGCGACATTATCCATAATTTTTACAGGAGTGTATTTGTTATCCGTAGTGCCGTCTCCGAGTTGTCTGTACTCATTATTTCCCCAAATCCAAAGGCTACCGTCCGTTTTTATCACCGCTGTATGCCAAGTTCCTGCAGAAACTACCGCGACATTCTCCATGATTTTTATGGGAGTGTATGAATACGACAAAGAACCGTTTCCGAACTGTCCACACCTGCTTTCTCCCCAAATCCAAAGGCTGCCGTCCGTTTTTATCGCCGCTGTATGCATATTTCCCGCGGAAATTGCCGCAACATTGTCCATTATTTTTATGGGTGTGGATTCGTAACACCAATAATCTCCACCTAAGCCCTCTCCGAGTTGTCTGTAACGATTCGATCCCCAAGTCCAAAGGCTACCGTCCATCTTTAACGCCGTTGTATACCATTGCCCTGCAGAAACTGCTGCGACATTGTCCATAATTTTTACAGGTGTGAGTTTATTCTCAGTAGTGCCGTTTCCAAGTTGTCCATAGATATTATTTCCCCAAGACCATAGGCTGCCGTCTGTTTTTATTGCCGCTGTATGAGTATCTCCCGCGGAAATTGTTTGGTACTCGCCGACCTTGCCCATATCGTAAGCGTTAACTAAACTTGCCGGAAACAAAGCCGCGATCACGGCTGTTATCAATGCTAAACTTAAAATCCTTTTCATATTATTTTTACCTCCCGTTTATATATTTTACAATTTATAATTTTACCAATTTATTGCGCAAACGAGGCTTCCCCTTGAGGGGAAGGCTTACGGGCGGCCGAGGTCGTCCGCCCATGCGGCATTTTGAACGAGGCAAATGGTCCCCTTCCACCGCAAGCGGTCCCCCCTCCTTCCCACTATCGCAGGGGAGGCAAAATTAGGCTCGCCCCTTGGGGAGAGCTGTCACCGAAGGTGACTGAGAGGGGTTTGTGTTTCCAAATCGCATGGTAAACCCCTCTCCGTCTTTCCGCCTTTGGCGGAAATCCACCTCTCCCCAAGGGGCGAGGCTTTCGGACTGCCGCCCTACGGCAATAAATATTTCGTAATACACTTCTGCTATTGCGATAAAAAATGCGCGGTGTGAAATCACAGCCGCGCAAATAATAAAAACGCAGCCTTGACTACTTTTGCTACAAAGTTCATTCCTACAACAGATATGAATGCAAAGCTCGCGTTTTTAGCAACGCAAACTGTTGCAAGAATTTTAAACTTTGTAGCACATATATTCTATCATATTATTCCAAAAAGGTCAATGAAATTTTCAAAAACAATATCATTCGCATAGTCCCTAGTCACTAATACCTAGTACCTACGTTAACCCCTCTCCGTCTTTCCGCCTTTGGCGGAAATCCACCTCTCCCCAAGGGGCGAGGCTTTCGGGCGGCCGAGGTCGTCCGCCCCTACGGTATAGGCGTTGTCATTATTATAAAAAACAGCGGCATAGCCGAAACTATGCCGTTGCCGAATTTTAAATTTTATTGTTTTATTTGAACGCGTCTTTTGTTATTCTAATTACTATTTGCTAATCACTAATCGCTATGTTCCCACCTCCGTCAGGCTGCGCCTGACACCTCCTCCCGGGAGGAGGCAAACGGGCGGATAATATCCGCCCCTACGGTGTTTTGAGAGAGGCAAACGGCCCCTTCCACCGCAAGCGGTCCCCCTCCCCCACTATCGCAGGGGAGGCAAATTTGGAAGGCTCCCCTTCCGAAGGAGGGGGAGCTGTCGCGGAGCGACTGAGGGGGTGACCTATTTGCTATTCGCTAA
>CANQLT010000035.1 GCA_947624775.1 uncultured Monoglobus sp. | reverse complement strand
TCCCTCTCAGTCTGCTTCGCAGACAGCTCTCCCCCTTAAAAGGAGGAGAGCCTGCCGGCCGAAAGCTCCCGCAAAACGCCAACGAAGTGCGCTTTTTGGGAAAAGGAGTAGCATCGTTAATAAACATGCCGGTGGCATGTTTTAGATGCGATTGAGGCGCGGCAGCGCCGGACATAAAAAACAATAATGGAGTGAAACGGAATTATTGCTACAAATGAATGACCCGAAACGGGTGAGACTTTCGCGTGAAACGCGAAAGCGAACAAGCGCAGGGATCGGCGACGTAGTATAACTGATGATTGCGCGCGTATGCGTGAGGAAAGTCCGAGCTCCATAGGGCAAGAGCGCAAGCTAACGGCTTGTGGAGGCGACTCCAAGGATAGTGCAACAGAAATAAACCGCAGTTATTTTTAGTAGCTGTAAGGGTGGAAAGGCGAGGCAAGAGCTCACCCGGCGGTCTGGCGACTTACCGCTGATGTAAACCCCGCTCGGAGCAACACCTGAATCGAAGATTAAGCCGGCCCGGCGCCTTCGGAGATTGGTGGCTGGAGGCGCGCGGCGACGCGCGTCCAAGATAGATAATCATCTGATACAGAACTCGGCTTATGTTATGCTCGTCACAACAAAGGACAGCCCCGAATCGGGCTGCCCTTTTTAATTATCAGCGAATAGCGATTACGCGAGAATAATTTTGCGAATATTTTGGGTGTGTCCCCACAAGTGTCTGTCTTGTTACATAATGATTTTTTATTAATTAATATAAATTTCTTCTTGCAGAATTAGCATAATTGTGCTAAAATTTAATCATCAAAAATATTTGACGGAGGATTTTTTATGAACACGATAAGACCTGTTTCGGATTTGAGAAACAATTTTGCGGATATTTCCAAAACCGTGCACGAAACAAAGCAGCCCGTATTTTTAACAAAAAACGGATTTGGCGATATGGTGGTTATGAGCATGGAGGCATATGAGGATCTTCGCTTTGAAAGCGAGATTTACTCAAAACTTAAGGAAGCGGAATACGAAGCGGAGCTTTCAAATAAACGATTTTCATCAAAAGAAGTTCTGAAAAGCATGCGCGAGGCGCTTGGAGAAAACAGCGATGTATGATTTGGAATTCCAGCCTCTTGCCCGACAGGACATGATAAATATAGTGGTTTATATCGACAAAACTCTGCATAACCGTGCCGCGGCGCTGCGGCTTGCGGAGAACATGATAACGGAGGTCGAGAATATCGGTATATTTCCGTATTCCGGGGCTGTATATCATCCTTTGCGCGCACTTAAATATGAGTATCGCAAACTGCTTGTCGGCAATTACCTGATCCTTTATCGCATTGACGAGAAAAGAAAAATGATAACCGTTGCGAGAGTTGTCTACGCCAAAAGCGATTACGGAAAGGTTTTGGAATAAGCCGCCTTTGGCCATAGCGCGCAAAATACCGTAGGGGCGGACGACCTCGGCCGCCCGCCTTTCGGATTTAATTGGGAATATTTTAATTTATTTTTTACAAACTCATTTCTGCGGGTTCGGCCAGCGGATTCATGCTGTCCATGTCGTTCCAGAGCATGACTTTTATGTTTGTGTTTTGCAAGTTTGTACTGAAAAACCAAACCTCGTCCCAAGCAGAATAATTCTGCATTTCGATCAGCGCGCCGTTTTTGTTGTATACCGCCAATATTACTTGAGCTTCAAAATCATCATAGTTATTCACCTTGGCCGTGACAAGATAATCCGAAACCTCCGTTATCTCAACCGACGGCGCATTCGGGTCGGCGGTCGGCTTTGCCGTCGGTACGGGTGTTGGCTTTGCCGTCGGTATGGGCGTGGGTTTTGCGGTTGGCGTCGGCGTCGGCTTTTCTGTGGGTTTAGGATCAACGCCCATAAAATGAATATTTGCATTACTTAGTGCATCGTTATCGTTTTCTATTACAATTTGCTCCCATTCCGTTTTACTTCCGGCATAATACACGTCGGTTATATTAGGACATGAATAATCAAAATTGCTTTTCCCGATATTCTTAAGACTTCTGGGAATATACAATTGTGTAATCTCACTCTTGAAATATGCTGCTCCGGCAAAAGCTCCTCCGGCAATCGCAATGGTTCCTTCTTTAACTGTAAAGGTTGGTATATCACCTTTTACATCAATTAGGTAATTATCAATGTAATAAGCATCACCGTCATACAATCCTTTGCCGGTATACATTTCCGTTTCATACAGCCCCGTATTATAAAATACCTCGGTGCCAATGCTTATTATACTGTCGGGAATAGTAATGTTATGATGAATTTTCCAAGCTGCGCGGCTGCGCTGAAAACGTGAAAAAGATATATTCGCGGAACCCGAACACCTCCCAGCTGATTTTTTGCGATTACTCCGTTCCGAAATCGAATAAATTCAATGTGTATGCAAAGATGAAAGAACTTCTTGTTGATTCAGGAATCCCCAAGCGGGAGATCGCCTTTGTGCACAACTTTAAGAGTGAAAGCTCCCGATTAAAAATGTATGATGATGTGAACCGCGCCAAAATCAAGGTTTTGATCGGCTCCACATTTAAGCTGGGGATCGGCGCCAATGTGCAGTCGAAACTAAAAGCGATCCATCATCTCGATGTGCCGTGGCGGCCGGCTGATATGACCCAGCGCGAGGGACGTATCTTGCGGCGGGGAAACGAAAACAGCAGCGTTGATATCTTTCGCTATATCACAAAGGGCAGCTTTGACTCCTATTCCTGGCAGATCCTCGAAAACAAACAGCGGTTCATCTCTCAGTTTTTAACCGGAAGTTCATATCAGCGGAGCATTGAGGATCTGGAAAACAATGTCCTGTCTTATGCGGAGGTAAAGGCGATCGCGCTTTCCGACCCCATTATGAAGCAGATTGCGGAAAAAGAATCGGAGATTAAAACGCTTCAGACTTTGATCAATAAGCAGGCCGAAATCAGAAGAGACTTAGAGCGCCAAAAGGAAAAACTGGAAGAAGAGATCCCCCGCGCAAAAGAGCGCTATATTCGGACGCTTAATAACCGAGACTATCTGCGAAAGCTGGACGCTAGGCAATATAAAGCCGAAACGGACAAATACAGGCATATTTTGACCGAGGAATATATAAGCAGCGTGCCGTATGGCGGAAAGCTGATCTCTTTTCTCGGATTTTCTGTTCTCTCCGCCAAAAATGAAGATAAGCTGTTTGTCAAGCTTAAACGAAACGGGGTAAGCTATGATCTGGAGCTTGGCTCATCCGCTCTCGGAAATATAAAAAGAATCTCTAATTTTTTGATCGGGTTTGGTAAAACCGTAAAAAAGGAAGACGAGAATTATCAAAAGATGCGGAAACAATACGAAGAAACGCAGGCCGCTCTGGCGCTGCCGGATAATCACCGCGAAGAAATGAAAAAGAAAAAAGAGGATCTGGCGGAACTTTTGCGACTTTCGGAAAGCGGGAACCCGGTTATAAGCGCTTTGACGAAACTTTAAAAAGCTCGCGTAAGCAACAGTCTGCGGCAGACAAGGTATTGTCTGCCGCAAAAATTTTTCCGCCGAGGCCAACAAATCATTCTGCTGTGAAAATTCCAAAGCGGCCCGCCGCCGTTAAATTATATTATTATGTTCGGAAACGACATCTAAAAATTCTTGTGTGAATTCCTGTTCGATCGTCTGCATTTTTGCCGCAAAATCATCATAGCTGACCGCGTCCGCGGGAATTTTCAAGCCGTGTTTGGTAACGCTTATATCTTTTCTCGGCCTTACATTTTTTTCATAAGTCGTGCCGCTGTTCAGCCAAAGCTTCTGATCACCCTTTCCGTTCGCTTCGGGATATAGATAATAGCCGGTCTTAGCGTCAAATCGGTACATATACGCAAGCAACTGCAAGTAATCCTTGGTGCCAATGTTGTCGATCGGCTTGTATTTTGCGTCGGCAATGATCCTGTTTTCGCTGTTTTTGCCGATGAAGTCCGGATATATAAGGCCGACGTTTACGCCAAACAGCCAATGCGCGCCTCTGCCGCTCTTATTCATCGGGTGATAGAATCGGTCCTTGATCAATAAGTTCATATATTCTTCCCACAGCCATGCGCCGTCAAAAAGAATACCGTAAATCCGCTGTGACCCATAGCCGATCTGATGTTTCCTATGCTTAAGTATCAAAAGACACAGCCGCTGAAGAGCGAGGTATTCACGAAAGTATGTATGTCGGATCGGGTCCCTTTTGTTTTCATTAATAATTTTCTGGCGGTCATACAGCTCGTAGCCCGGGGTCGCGCTGACAATGAGTTTTACTTCGTCTTTCGCTTTTTGCAGCAAATGGTTTCCGTAAGGCTTACCCTTAATAAATTCTATTGTATGGCGAACCAACTCTGTCAAGCTGTTATCGTATGAAAATTCTCTTTGGGTGTAGGCTGTATTCCCGATAAACGGAATGTTCTTTTTAATATGTCTCGCAACGTCGATCACTCCCTTAACATTTCCGTCATTATACTCTCTGCGGATATATTTTTTGAAAAGACCTTTTCGCATGGCGGTCTTCAGATAATGCGGAAACAGCAGCAGGAAGAAATTGAATATGCTGTTGTCCGAATCAAAGTCTGTCTCCAAATTTACAAAGTTTGGAAAATCCGTCACTTTGCAAAGAAGGTACCGGAAAAACCAATCCTCGTTTTCGCCGCAAAATCTGGATTCAATTATAAGTCTCTCGTCGCCGCATCCGAGAAACCCCATCAAATTACCCGAGCGGAATGTATCGTTTACGGTTTCAAGAATTATCTGTTCCTTTGTAAGACCCGCGGAGTTCTTTGTGATCTCCGGAAACACAAAAATATCTTCACGTTCAAGCTGCTCAACAGTTTTGTCCACAATTTTTCGCGTAAGGTTTTTTATATCCGAAAATTCTGCTCTTTTTATCTGTGAATTGTCCTTAATTTTCAGGAGCTTCATTTATATCACCTTCGGCCTGTTCCTTATATGCCTTTTCAAATCTGTTCATGATGCTTTCCTCATCGTACATTCCCTGTACGTACTCCCGCAGAATGGGCTGAAGATGATCCGTCCAAAGCTTGTCAAAATCTAATGTGTCAAGCTTCAAGAAGTATGCCGGTCCGATTTGGTAGCTCTCGTTCAGGTCCTCAACGTCGGCTATTTCTCTGTTTAACGCTTCCATACACCGGAAAGCCTTGTCGGCTAATTTTTCATCATTCAGGACATTGAGCATATCACGCCGTTCATCGGCTTTCAGTTCCACAAACCGGAAGCGTCTGCGCATGGCAAAGTCAAAGCTGTCCACAGAACGGTCGATGTCGTTCATCGTGCCTATTATATATAAGTTTTCCGGAACATAGAATTTTTTGTCCGGGTCTTGGTGCAGATTTGCGAACTGAGTAGAGATCTCACCGGCTGTGCCTCTATATCCGGGATCTATCGAAAAGAACAATTCTCCGAATATTTTTGAGATCTCGCCGCGGTTGATCTCATCAATAATGAATATGTATTTATTTGATATGTCTTTGGCGGCGCGTTCCGCGAACGATTTAAATATTCCGTCCCGAAGCTCAAATCCCATTGTGCCGTCCTTGTTTACCTTAGGTCTCAAGCCCTCGACAAAGTCTGAATAATCATAATTCGGATGGAACTGCACAAATTCAATTTGTTTTTTCTGTTTGGGCGTAAGATACTTGTAGTTGTTAAAATATCCGTCGCTGACAATGTCGGCTGCGATCTCCTTTGCAAGGTATGTTTTGCCGGTGCCCGGCGCGCCGTGTAAAATCATATTTTTCGCTTCGATCAGCATTGATGTGAAACAATTCCCGCCGTACTTTTCTTCTTCCGTCTTATGTCTGTATTTCAAAACAAATTTATCGCCCGGCGCGCCGAAGCGTTTCAGACATTCTTGTACAAAAATAACGGTGGTGAAGATGCCCCAGCAGTATATTACAAACGTTTGTCTGTCGTTGTCGTAATGATATACCATATATTCGTTGGAATTGTTATTACGGCTTTTTTGAAGTTCTTCCACGCTTGAGTAAATTCCGCGGATCATTTCGCTGTTCGGCGTGTATTTGCAAACGGGAAAGTTCTTCTTATCCTCGTCGGACAAAGCAATTATTTGTTTCTCAAAAACCTGAAACGCGATACGCGCAATTGTCTGGTTGGAAATATGACGCTCATTTTTCCTGTATGAGCGATTGATAATCGTATTATCCGCCCTTTTGAAATAAGCATCCAGCGGCTCGTACACATAGCCGAGAGTCAGATCATCCATTGTGAACCGTTCATCCGTGGACTTCACAGAGTCAGCCGTAATAGTCAGTTCAAATTCTTTTTGTCCATCTGTTTTGTTTATGCTCATATTGATTACACCTTTCCTGAAAATATATTTTTATGGAATATACATTTGAAATATATTATAATCTAATCATAAAACTTTGTCAATATGTACAAATTTTGGTTAATTGAATTTACAAATAAAAACCGGAGACACAGCTTGGCTGTGTCTCCGGTGACTAAGCAACATTTCGCGGAAGATTATTTCTTCTTTGACTTGCTCTTTCCATTGCCTGCCGCGGCTCTCTTGGCGGTAACGGCCGAGTCTCTCCAGGTTGCCCACAGAGGACCTGTGATGAATACCGAGGAGAAGAAACCGATAACGATACCGATGATGATCGGCAGAGCGAACGCCTTGATCGAGGCAACGCCGATGATGAATACCATGCCGATGGTGAGCAGCGTGGTGATCGTGGTGTTGATCGAGCGCGTCATGGTCTGCCAAATACTGTTGTTGGCGATCTCGCCGTACGATTCTTTTCTGGAGTTGCGCGTGTTCTCGCGGATTCTGTCCATGATAACGATCGTGTTGTTGATCGAGTAACCCAGAACCGTAAGCACGGCTGCTATGAAGTTGATGTTGACCGAGATCTGCAGAACGGAGTAAACGCCGAGCAGGATCAGAACATCGTGCGCCAGAGCCAGTACCGCGACGCAGCCCGATGTGAATTCGAATCTGAATGTTACATAGAGCAGGATAGCGGCGCATGCCAGCAGCGACATCCACAGAGCGCTTCTTGCCAGCTCGCGTCCCGATGAGGGCGAGATGTCGTCCATGCTTGAAAGACGAACGCCGCTGACTAAGTTTCCGCCGGTCGTCGGAGCCTGTGTAGCTGTTGCCGCAGCAGCGGGCTCGGCTGACGCGTCGGGTTCCGTGGCTGCTGTCTCGTCTTCCTCGGGCTCGGCCGCTGCCGCGCCGTCATATTCGGCCTTGCCGAATTTTTCCTCAAGAGCCGTTGTGATGCTGTCTCTTACCGTGTTTGAGAACTCTGTTCTCTCCTCGTCGGTGATGTCCTTGTCGTATCCGACCTTGATGATAACGTCATCGCCGGACTTCTGAACGGACGACGCCGATTTTCCCGCGCCGAGAGCCTCGCTGACGATGGCGCTCATGTCCTCGGTGGAGAAGTCCTCGCCCTTTACCTCATAGGTAAGAGCGATACCGCCCGAAAAGTCGGTGTCGAGGTTGAATCCTCTGAATATCAGCGAAACGATACTGATTAAGCATAAAACGATGGAGATCCCGAAAAATACCCATTTTTTCTGAACTATATCAAACATTACGCCTTACCTCCTTTCACGCTTTCAGAGCTTAGATCTGATTTGTTGAGGCCGTAAAGCCATGTGTTCTTAACGTTCATGCCGATCATCTGCTTGAGCAGGAATCTGGTTACGAATATCGCCGAGATCATTGATACAACGATACCCATGAGCAGCGTGATGCCGAAGCCCTTGATCGTGCCCGTGCCCAGCCACCACAAGATGACAGCCGAGATAATTGTCGTAACGTTAGAGTCGATAACCGCGGAGAGGGCTCTGTTAAAGCCTGCGTCAACGGCGCTTCTGACCGTCTTGCCCAGCTTGAGCTCTTCCTTGACGCGCTCGAATATAACGACGTTCGCGTCAACCGCCATACCTATCGCCAGGATGATACCCGCGATACCGGGCAGCGTGATGTTGATGTGGAAGTTAGCCAGCAGGATCAGAACGACCGCCACATAGAACATGAGAGCGAAGTCCGCCATGAGACCCTGCAGACGATAGATCAGCAGCATGAACAGCAGCACCAGGATAAGACCGATGATACCCGCCGTGATAGCCTTTGACAGGGCTTCCTCGCCCAGCGTCGCGCTTACTACCTTAACTTCGTCTACCGCCAGCGAGAAAGGCAGCTGGCCCGACTTGATGTTGGCCGCCAGAGCGCTTGCCTCGTCGGCTGTGAATTCGCCGGTGATGATGCAGGAGTCGCTGTCTATCTGTTCATGAACTCTGGGAGCGGTCAGAACGTTGCCGTCCATCTCGATCGTGATGTAGTTCATGTTGCTGGAGGCTGCCGCCGCGGCGGTCTTTGTAGCCTCCGAGAACTTCTGCTGTCCCTCGGGAGTGAACTCCATGCTGATGTAGTATGAGCTTCTTGAGATACCCTGTTCTGTCTGACCGTACTCGGACGACGCGTTGGTAACCTCGCTTCCCGTCATGATCGTGTTTCCGTTAGCGTCCTTGAACTCAAGCTGCGCCGTGGCGCCGAGAGTCTCAACCGCTGTGTCGGAATCCTGAACGTCGGGGATCTCGACTCTTACTTTGTTGGAACCCTGCATTGTAACGCTTGCCTCGGTGTAGCCCTGGAAGTCAAGACGTCTGCGCAGAAGATTCACAACATTATCCATATCCTCTTCGGACGGGTCTGTTGTCGCCGCCCGGAATACAATAACGGTACCGCCCTTTAAGTCAAGGCCCTGGGTGATGCCGTCGCTGTCCGTGATGCCGGGGATCCTGTACTTGTCTGTGAAATCCAGACCGTACACGCCGACATATAAAAGCGCCGCGATAACCAGAATTATAGCGGCAAATTTTACCAAACTTCTGGACAAATCTGTTTCCTCCTTTAAATTTTATATGTTTGTATTTGGTTAATTATTTTTTCGTAAGCAATGCGGTTTGCCTAACACAGCATGACCTCTCGGCCGTCCGCCCGCGCTCCGCCGCCCGACGGGCGCGCGCCGCAAGCGGAACCCGTTCCGATCGTAATGATCTTGTTTATCGTGCCGCGCGCCGCGGCATAAACGTCGGTTTTAAGCTCTCCTACTGGGGAAGTTTCGCTCGGCGAAAACGCTGTTTTTCCGCCGCTGTTTTCCATATTCGGCGGCGTGGCAGGGGCAAGGCCTGTCCCGCTGTATGGAGCTACGCCGCTGTCGTCGGGTGCGAGCGCCTCAAGAGCCGCCTTTGACATCGGGGCCAGCCAGCCCGAAACGAGCATAAGGCATGATATAAACATTGCCGCGAATTTAAGCCGCTTCACAGCC
Organism: uncultured Monoglobus sp.; assembly: GCA_947624775.1. Classification (GTDB taxonomy): domain Bacteria; phylum Bacillota; class Clostridia; order Monoglobales; family Monoglobaceae; genus Monoglobus. The sequence goes on along the minus strand of CANQLT010000035.1, from coordinate 12,903 downwards.
GACCGCCTCCTTTTAATCATAACTATCTCAGCATACCAAATTATTATAGTCCAACCGATATGCAAAGTCAAGAAAAAATTTCAAAATGTTATCAAAAAGTAAAAATAGTGATTAGTAATTAGCGAATAGAACGGGCGGCCGCAGAATTAGTATGCAAGACAGGATACCCCTACCACCGCAAGCGGTCCCCCTCCCCCACTTGCGCAGGGGAGGCTAATATCAGGCTCCCCTTCATTTATGAGGGGGAGCTGTCTGCGCAGCAGACTGAGGGGGTGGCCTATTCTCTATTTTCTAATCACTACGTTGGCATTCTTTGGCACTTTTTATGATTTACAATAAAAGCACAGGGTAAATATTGCACTAATAAATTTAAATCAAAAATCAGGAAGGAGAAATTATTATGCCGAATTTAACAACGCCGATACCGTCAAAGCTGACGGGAGACACGGCTCGCGACCTGAGCTCTATCAAAAAATGGGGCACCGCGCTGATTGACGAGCTGACCTATATTTTCGACAATCTCGACGCGGGCAACGTGCTTGAGGCCGCCAGCGTCAAGGCCGAGAACATCGACACCTCAAACGCCAAGATCGCCAACGCCCAGATTGGTAACATCACCGCCGACAAGCTTCGCGCGGGAACGATCGACACCGACTTCGTGATTGTAAAAAGCGGGGACGGCAACATGACTATCAGCGGCAACTCGATTAAGATCGACGACGGGACCTTCAACAGGTTTAACGCCGAGTACGACAGCGTGCGCGACATATTCCGATTCGAACTGTGCAACTCGCAGGGCGAGCCGACTGTCAGCATCAACAGCAACGGCGACGCGGTGTTCCGCGGAAAGATCGACAGCTCGGAGATATACTCGTCCACGATCGTGGGGACCGACAGTTATTCCTACGAGATCGTTGACGGAGGAGTGTTCGCGATGATGGACCCTCAGGGCGTGAAGATCATGCAGGACAACGAAGAGGGCCGCCACCAGAGGCTGGGCCTCTCGGTCGGAAACGACGGCACCGCCTACATGGTAATGGGCGCGGGCAACGGCAGCGAGGAGACCGTCATAAACGGTGTCAGATACTCAAACGGAAGCTTTTTAATAAAGCGCGAAAAAGGTTCCGCCGCGCTGAACATGGTCGGGAGCAAAGCGATAGCCGCGTTTATGGACAACGGCGAGCTGTGGCTCAGCGGCGAAAAGGTCCTGATAAACGGCCGCGACATTCTGGCGGAGCTTGATGCGCTCAAGTGAGCAAAAACTACTATATTATATAAGGAGGCAAAACATGAAAATTGATAACTATTTCGGAAAAATAACGCCCGAGTTTTTCGGGAAGGTACAGGAGAGCTTCAAGCTCTACAAGGACCACAAACAGCTTTTTGACAGGAGGATAATCGACAACAACAAATGGTACAAAAGCCGCTACGCGAGCGACCCCGACGCGCCGATACCCGAGCCGACGACGCCGTATCTGTTCAACGCAATAGCCAACAAGCACGCTGACGCTATGGACAACTACCCCGAGCCCAACATACTCGAACGCGACGAGCGAGACAGCGGCATCGCGGAAAAGCTCACAAAGATACTGCCCATGCAGCTTGAGCTGTGCGACTTCAAGCGCACCTACAGCCGCGCGTGGTGGTACAAGCTGAAAAACGGCGCCGCGTGCTACGGCGTGTTTTACAACCCCGATCTGGGCAGAGGAAAGGGCGATATAGACATAAAGCGCATCGACCTTTTGAATCTGTTCTGGGAGCCCGGCATAATCGACATTCAGGACAGCCGGTTCCTGTTTTTGACCGCGCTGATCGATAACGAGGAGCTGAGCATAAAATATCCCCATTTGGCGGACAGGTTCACGGGCAGCGGCTCGATGGACGTGCTGACCTACGACGATATGCAGAACACCGCCTCGCGCGACCTCTTGCGCGACAAGACCTTGGTGGTCGACTGCTACTACAAGCGTCGCGTCGGGGACAGGCAGACAGTCGAGCTGATAAAATTCACCGACGGCACGATACTCGAAGCGTCCGAGGACTTGGGCGACAGCGGTCTTTATGACCACGGCATGTACCCGTTTGTGCTGGACGTGCTCTATCCCGACGAGGACAGTCCGGTGGGCTTCGGCCTTGTGGATATAGTCAAGAATCCGCAGCTCTACATAGACAAGCTGGACAGCCTGATCTCCAAAAACGCGCTGATATCGGGAAAGATCAGGTTTATGGTAAAGGACAACGGCGGCCTCAACGAGTACGAGCTGTCCGACGTGAGCCGCGACATAATCCACGTGGCGGGCTCGGTCGGCGACGAGAACATAAGGGAGCTGCAGGCAAAGCCGATGCCGTCGTTTATCATTCAGCACAGGCAGAACAAGATACAAGAGCTCAAGGAAATCTCGGGCAACCGTGACTTCCAGCAGGGTGGCACCTACGGCGGAGTTACGGCCTACTCGGCGATAGTGACGCTTCAACAGGCGGGCGAAAAGCTCGCGCGCGACATGCTCGCGACGGGCTATGACGCGTTCCGCGACGTGGTGTATCTCTGCATCGAGCTTATACGTCAATTCTACAACGATCCGCGCTCATACAGGATCACGGACGGCGACGGCAAAAGCGAGTATGTGAGCCTTTCGGGCGGAGAGCTTAAAAGCGGCTACCACAGAGCCGAGTTCGACATCAGCGTCAGCGCCGAGAAAAACAACCCGTACAGCCGAATCGCTCAGAACCAGACCTTGACCGAGCTGTGGCAGATGGGAGTGTTCGACCCCGCTCGGGCGGACGCGGCCGTGCTGATGCTCGAGGCGATGCACATCGACGGCAAGGAAAAGCTGATCGAGGGGATAAAAAGCATGAAAACCGAGTTTGAGGCGGCGGGCGCTCCCACTCAGCCAATAGAAAAAGCCCCGGTGCAGCATAAAGCCGCCGGAGCCTTGGTTCCGAACAAAGAGCCGAAAAGCGCCACCGAGATAGCTTAGATAAGCACTTTTCCGACCGTTCTTATATCCTCGTTCTCGTTGATGGGTATGGGCATATATTTCGGGTTTATCGAAATGAGATACGGCTTGCCGCCAATATAGTCCAGCTTTTTGCAGTACGCCTCGCCGCGATACACAAAGATGCCTATGTCGCCCTGCGCTATGTGCGGCATGTATTTTATAAACACGATCTCGCCGTCGCATATGTCGGGCTCCATGCTGTCGCCGGAGATCCGTATTCCGGCGTCGGTATCGGGCGGAGCTGCCAGCTTCATTATCTCAACGTTGTCATCGGTCAGGTAGTTTCCGAGACCCGCGGCGGCAGGTTGGAGATAAACGGGAACGGCGATGGTGCCGAACGGGAATTTCTCGATTTTTTTACCCAGATAGTCCTCGTACTCGTAGTTCAGGCAGTTGAGCACCCGTCGGAAGTTTTCCTCATCCGAGTATAATTCCCGAAGCTTGGTGACCGCCAGATTGAGCTCTGTGGAATACGCCCACTTGTTGTACCGCGTGTCGGGTGCGCAGAAGTATTTGTATATATCCTCAATGCCGTAAATTCGGCACAGCTCCAAGAATACGCGTATCTCGGGCTCCGACTTGCCGTTTTCCCAGGCGCTGAAGCGCGACTGCTTAACGCCCAGCCGCGTGTAAACATCCTTTTGCGCGAGACCCTTGTTTTCTCTCGCCTGTTTGAGCTTGCCGCTGATATCTTTGTTTGCCATAGATCAGCACCTCCCGATTAATAATAACATACTCTATCGACGAAATCAACCCCTAATTATCATATTTTTTGTTTTTTTGACAATTTTTTGAAAAATGCGCCCCACTGTACAAAAAACCCGACAACCCCATAAAATATCATAAAAATTAGTAAAATCACTATTGACAAACAAAATATTTGATATATAATAAAAACACCGACTCCAAAAAATAACAAATATCTTGTTAAACATGTCAAAGAATGGAAGTGAAGAAATGACTCATCCCGATATAATATTCGCCGAGCGGTACGGATATCCGCCCGAAAGGCTTCCGCGCACCCGCCAGATCGGCGTGTGCCTCTACTGCGGCAGCGAAATATACGGCGGCCCCGAGGGCTACGTGAAAAGCTTCGACGGACTGTTCTGCGATATGGACTGCTGTCACAATTATTATGAGATAGACAGCCGCGAGTATTGAGCAAAAACAAAATAACCCCACATCGAAAGGAGAGATGCGAAATGAAATTTGAAAACGCGGCGCAGGTGAAGAAGTGGCTGAGGCTTTTGCCTGTGGCAAAAAAGGAAATGAAGGCGAAGATCGAGCTGTATAACGAGCTTATCACCGACTTCACAAGGTTTGACATATCGGACAGGGCGATAGAGGAAAGGCTCGGGCATACATACAGCGAGAAGATTTCGGCGGTCGAGACCTACCGCCAAAAGATAAAAGAGGCGCGCGACAAGTTTGACGGCCTGATGCGCGACTGGGAGCGGCTGTCTCAGCTGCTCGACAGCGAGGAACTGACGGTGGTGACCGAAAAATATCTGCGCGGCACCAGCTGGACCGCGATGGAGTTTGTGGTGTTCTACAGCCGCCGCCAATGTTTCAGGATTCTGGACCGCGCGGCCGAGAAGCTGGTGGGCCAGACCGTGAGCGGTGACGGCAATGTCTGAAAAAACCGCCGCGGACATGCTCCGCGAAACCGTCGAGCCGCCGCAGTCCGAGAGCCGCGCCGGAGCCGCCCTCGACAAGCTGTGCCAGCTGGTGAACTGCGGCGACAAGCGGATCGAGCTTTCCTCGGCCAAGGAGGTGCTAAGCCTTTTGGGTCTGCCCGAGAATTTTGCGGACAAAAACGAGCCCGGCAAGCTCGAGGTCGAAATAAAAATCGTTTAATATAAATCCGAAAAGAGGAAGAGCATGAACGCCAAACTTAAACTTGAGATAACAAAGACTCAGCTTGAATTCATAACCGCCGACGCCGACGAGGTGTTGTTCGGCGGAGCGGCGGGCGGCGGCAAGTCATACGGGCAGCTGGTCGACGCGCTGCTGTTCGCGCTGAAATATCCGCTCAGCCGCCAGTTGGTGCTGCGCCGCACGTTCCCCGAGCTCGAGCATTCGCTCATCATGAACTCGCTGCTGATATACCCGACCGCGGCCTGCCGTTACCGCAGCTCCGACCGCAAGTGGCTCTTCAGAAACGGCTCGATAATCGAGTTCGGCTTCTGCGCCGCCGAGACCGACGTGCTGCGCTATCAGGGCGCCGAGTACGACGTTGTGCGGTTCGACGAGCTGACCCACTTCACCGAGAGCCAGTACACCTATCTGCTGTCCCGAGTGCGCGGCACCAACGGCTATCCCAAGCAGATAAAGTCCAGCACCAACCCCGGCGGCGTGGGTCACACCTGGGTCAAGGCGCGGTTCATAGACGGCGCCGAGCCCGGCAAGACACAAACCACAGAGTTCGGCACCAAAAGGCTGTTTATCCCGTCGTTTGTGCAGGACAACAAGTTCCTGATGCGCTCCGACGGCGAGTATATAAAAAGGCTTAAGCAGCTGCCCGAAAACGAGCGCCGCGCCCTGCTCTACGGCGAGTGGGAGATATTCGACGGCCAGGTGTTCACCGAGTGGCGCAACGACCCTTCGGGATATTCCACGCGGAAATTCACCCATGTGATAAAGCCTTTTGAGATACCCAAGGAGTGGCGCAGGTTCCGCGCCTTTGATTTCGGCTATTCAAAGCCGTTCGCCGTCTCGTGGTACGCAGTGGACTACGACGGAAGGATATATAACTACCGCGAGCTTTACGGCTGCGCGGGCAAGCCCGACACCGGCGTTCGCTGGACGGCCGAGAAAATAGCCGACAAGATACTTAAGCTGGAGCGAGACGAGCGCGAGGCCGGGATAAAAATAACCGGCGTTGCCGACCCTGCCATATGGAACGCCACGGGCGGCAGCGAGGGCAGCATAGCCGACATGATGGAGCGCCGCGGCGTGTATTTCGAAAAGGGAAACAACAACCGTCTGGCGGGCAAGATGCAGGTGCACTACCGTCTGGCCTTCGACGGCGAGGGCCTGCCGATGATATATTTTTTCGAGGGCAAGTGCCCCGGAATGATCAGAACGCTGCCGCAGCTCAAATACGACGAGACAAGCCCCGAGGACGTCGACACCAAGCAGGAGGATCATTTGTATGATGAGCTGAAATATTTTCTGATGCTCTGCCCGATCCCGCCCCGCGAGCACAACGATAAGCCCCGCGAGATCGAATACTCGCCCCTCGACCTTATCCCCGAAAACCGCTTTATCATGTGATCTTCAAAATTTTTCTTGTATTTTTTATTGCGTAATGGTATTATAGAAAAAAGCCCCTTCCACCGCTGACGCGGTCCCCCTCCCCCACCTTACGGCAGGGGAGGCAAATATAAGGCTCCCCTTCCCTTGGGAGGGGGAGCTGTCGGCGGAGCCGACTGAGGGGAAGGCATAAAACCCAACGAAAGGAAAAAATCATGAAATCACTTGGAATAGATTTCGGCGACAGCCGCACGGGCTTCGCCGTGTCCGACGAGCTGGGCTTCGGCGCGCGGACCCTTGAGCATTTCAAATCCGGCAGTCTCGACAAGGTGGCGGCGCACGCCGCGGAGCTCGCCAAACAGCACGGCGCGGGCGAAATAGTTCTGGGCTACCCGAAAAATATGGACGGCACACCGGGCATACGCGCCGAGCGCACCGAGCTTTTGGCCGAAAAAATACGCGAGCTTGCGGATATTCCGGTGATACTGTGGGACGAGAGACTGACGACCGTCTCAGCGCACCGCCTGATGAACGTCACAAACGTTCGTGGCAAAAAGCGCAAAAACGCGGTCGACAGCATATCCGCCGCCATAATCCTTGAAAGCTACCTCGACAGCAAATAAGGCCCACAAATCAGCCTCGCCCTCCTTTAGGAGGGAGAGGTGGCGCCGAAGGCGACGGAGAGGGTGGCATATCATCCGCACAATATACAATTTATATAAAAAAGGAGCAAAAAATCAAATGAGCGAAAACACAAATTATAATGAAGAAAACCCCTACGTTATCGACCTGATCGACGACGAGACCGGCGAGACGGTGCCCTTTGAGCATCTCGACACCGTGCGCGTGGGCGACGATGATTATATCGTCTGCATTCCCTATGACGACGACGAGACCGAAGTCACCGAGATTGCGCTGTTTAAGATTGACAAGGACGAAAACAGCGAGGACTGCCTGAGCCAGGTGACCGACGAAAAGCTGGCAGACAAGATCTACGAGGAATTCAAAAACCGCAACGCCGACAAATTCGATTTTGAAAACTAACACCCGCGGCCGACCGGCAAAAATAGGCTCCCCTTCCTTTAGGAGGGGGAGCTGTCGGCGGAGCCGACTGAGGGGGAGGCCTAATCTCTATTCGCTAATCACTAATCACTACATTAAAAGTTCCCCCTTGACAAAAGGGGGAACGAATGCTATAATAATATTAACGGCACCGCATTTGCGGTACAGCCTGAATTAGTTATATTGATATAACCGTCTCAGTGCTATATTTTCGAGACGGTTATATTACTGTCTTTGCGAAGATAGCAAAGAAAATATGTATCAGAGATACTATAAAAAGTATTCTAAGCGCATACTTCACCAGCAACGCCTCCTTAATTTCACATAAGCATTCACCTATGTGGGAGGCTGTACCGCTCTACTTTACCGCTTTTTTATTTAGCATTTTCATTTTACCATATTATTATAATTTTTTCAAATTAAGAATGTGTTACAAAAGTTCCGCGATGCTTTGCGGCCGCGGGCGGCCGCTTGTTTGCCTCGCCCGCCTTTAGGAGGGAGAGGTGCCCGCTTTGCGGGCGGAGAGGGAGGCGAACCAACGTAGGGATATTACTCCCTCTCAGTCTGCTTCGCAGACAGCTCTCCCCCTTAAAAGGAGGAGAGCCTGACGCGCGGATAATATCCGCGTGTCCAATTCACTATTCGCTAATCACTAATCACTACGCTGTCACCTCTTATTTTTTTGTGTCAGTGGGGCAAAAATTATGTATTTGATACACAAATTTTGTGTTTTGTATGTTATCTCTTCTGTTTTATGATAAAAATTGTGGAAAAACTATTGCAAACTTATCGCAATAATGCTATAATGTAGTTTAGCATAACACAGCAATATTATATGATTGCTAAAATTTTTAGGTTAGGAGAGATGTTTATATGACAAGAAAAACAAACAAACTGATGGCATTGCTGCTGGCGGTCATGCTTGTTATGACCACTCTGCCCGGCATGGCCGTTTTTGCATCGGGGGGGGGTCAGCCTAACTCAGGCATCGCCTTAGCGGCTCAGCCGTCCGATGTCGGCGTTACTTGGGACCACAGCAACGGCTCGTCCGAACAGGGTCCTGCTTTGCTGGATCACATTGACCTTACTCTGCTTGATGACGACACGGTTCGCATTGACAGATTTAATTATGTTCAGGGTTCATCCCCGAAGGAGCTTGTGATCCCCACATATGTTTGGGGTACGAAAGAGGGCGAAGAGGAGCTTACCGCTTTCCCGGTTTCGGAGATCGCGGATGAGGCTTTTTCGTCATGTGAGCTTTCAAAATTTGAATTTGCACCGGACGCCGACGGCCTTGAGTGTAAACTCAAAACTATTGGCGTGCGCGCTTTCGCGTCCAACAGCTTTTCCGAGATAAAACTGCCCGATTCGGTCGAGACCATAGGCGACGGCTGCTTCAGAGGCAACAACAAGAATCTTATTGAGCCCGATTTGTCAAACCTCACAAAGGTGAAGGTTATACCTCTCAACTGTTTCTATGACTGCTCGGAGCTGAAGACGATAAAACTGCCTCCGAATATTGATACTATCGGAGTCAGAGCGTTTTATAACTGCCGCGCTTTTGAGTACATAAAGATCCCCGCGAGCGTTAAGACTATCGGCAATCAGGCGTTCTATAACTGCAAGGCCGATGTTTTCATCGACTGCTCCGATTCATTCCCGAGTGAGCTTTCCGGTCAGCCCTGGGGAGCCTTTAACGGTTATGTTTCCTGGAACAGAGAAAGAGGATATAACAACGATTCTCCCTTTGTTGTAGGAGCGGACGGAAAGATCTACGGCCTGAAAAACGTTAAGGAATACAAAAACGGAACAGTTGGAGATCCGTCCGGTTATGAAGATGATCCGAACGACTACAGATATTATCTTAAAAATCCTACCGGCGGCGGAGGCACTTCTGCCACAAGTAAGCCCACGGCTACAACCACGCCGACAGCGACGTTTGACCCCAACGCCGATCAGGCAATTATTGGTTTTAACGACGGAATCAATAATATCGAGGGCTTGATAACGTTTGCATCCGCGAATTCGGCAAACATTACGGCGGACACAAAGTATAAGGACACGGTATATACAAAGGGCATTAAACTTGATTCACATATTAGCATAACTATTACGCCACAAAAATCGGGAAAATATTATCTTATTTTCCAGGCTGACAGCAACGGAGGAGTTCCGAAAATAACAGAAGACGGAACCGACATGAACCTTCCGAACGATTTTGAGTCAATATCAAACGATGCTCATAATAATAACGTTAAGATGATATCGTTCGATGTCAAGGAGAGCTCAACCTATGTGATAACAAAAAGTGGTAGTGGCGAAGCGCACCTTCTCTGCATTGAGATAGATTATAGCGGAGGCGGAAGCGTTGATCCGTCGACTCCCACGGATACACCGACTCCCGGCACCGGCGGCGAGACCACGCCCACAGCTAACCCCGAGCCCACAGACGCGGGCGGCGGTGGCGGCACCGGCGGTGAAGTTGGAGATGTAATAGATTTTAGCAATGGTATACCAACTGAAGGTCCTGTTGCATTTGAAAATATGCCAACACCTACATCTTTATCAGAGGCTGTAGTGATGACTTACAAAGGACAGGAGTATACATTTAATTCATCGGTTTCATTGACTAAAAATAGTAGTGCCTTTTCGTTGACACCAACTAATGACGTTACTTGTGTAATTTTCTGCAGTTCTAGTAAAAAATTTAATGTATATAAAGATGGAACACAAGAAAAAAGTTATCCCCAAGCAGATAATAACGGCATTTGTACAATTTCTTTAACGGCAAATAGTCTGTATAAAATAGAAGCTCGTGATAGTCAAACTTTATATGGTATTTTGTTTGAAGACAGTGCAGCGGGCGCGTCGCTTGCGTCCGATAATTCGGCACAGCTGTCAGAGGAAACCTCTAAACCCGTTGCCGAATATACGCCGAATTACAGCTATATAACATATAAAGATGGTAAAAAAGAAATGGTCGATATCAAAATACCGGCGTCGGTTCCGGTTATTGACGAAGACACTCAAACCGTAACATACCGCAAGATAGTGGGTATTGCTCCCGGCGCGTTCGGAAGCAAGCCGGCCAACGTGGTGATCAACAGTCTTGACTTTGCTAACTTAGCGGACAGCGGCATGACGGAGATTCCCGAGGGCGCGTTCTGGGATTCGGATATAACTTCGATCACTAATCTGCCCGAGGGCATAACCACGATAGACACATACGCTTTCCGCAAGTGCGAAGACTTATTGGAAATCGAACTGCCCGCGTCGGTTGTAAATGTTAATTACTGGGCGTTCCGTCAGTGCACCAAATTGCAAAAAGTTACGTTCAAGACAACAGCGAAGGACGGAACAGATTATACTCAAGAAGCAAATACCGCGCCGCTTAAAGTTATAGACTCCGGAGCGTTCTCGCGCTGCATGGCTCTTACGGAAATTAATATGAAAGGCACGCCGTATAAGTCGATCACAGGAGTTAACTTTGAGACCACGGAAGAAGCGGGTAAAGAAACACATCCGTTCGGCGCGTACTACGCGACGATCACATATAAAGACCATACCGATACTCCCTATACGGTACAGGCGATTAATGATCCCGACACACCTAACGATGAGAGCGTTTGGTGGTTCAACCGCGTTACCGGAGAAGTTGTTTTCTACTATGATAAAGACAAGACAAGCGGCGATATCGAGCTGACGATACCCATGACACTTACCTGGAATGATGCGGACGATGTCAACGGAAACAATACCAGCGGCAACGAGACGGTTAATATAACAGGTATAGGCCAGCCCGCCGAGAACACTCAGCTGTTTTACAAATACAAAGAGGCTAATAAGAGCAGCTATGACGGCAGTAAAATCGGCATCAGCAAGCTTACTGTGCCTTCTCAGATAACCCGAATTAATGACTCGGTGTTCCACCTTACCAAAGTTGAAGAAATTGAGTTTGAGCCGGATAGCAAGCTTGAGGAAATATGCTACCGCGCTTTCGGCAGCAACACGGATCAGAATTATACGATTAAGAATTTCAAGCTCCCGAACTCAATAACGACTATTGGCGACGACGCCTTCTTAAACAGGACTTTTACGGGCCTTGTTCCGGATAGAGTGTTTACGATTCCCGGACTTGCGGAGAATATTTCATCATCGGCGTTTAATAATGTAAAAGGCGTAGATAAAGTAGTTGTAGAGCAATATTTCTACTGCGACAGCGACGGTGAATATGATTCCGATGCCAAAAAATATCTCAAAGCGCCAACAACCGTTTCGTCATACGCGCCGTTCGGATTCGATGAGACGAGCGGCACCATAAGCGTTGAATATATGGACGCCGGCAGACCCATATTCTCAGACTATACGATTGCAACAACCACAGAAGAGGCCAGAAAGCAGGGCGCTGTTATAGATGCCCGTCCCGAGGGCAGTCTTTTGGCTGACAAGAAGGATGTAAGAGGCGAACAATACAGCGATAAAAACTCGGCAGTTATCCATCTGGGCGTTATAATGCCTGAGAAAGAAAGCCGTATCATTAAAGTTGATTATAATAAGGAGGATTCGGATAATGTCAAGGTTTGGTGGTCATCGAACGCTACTCTTGGTGAGCCGAAAGATCAGAGTACGGGCAATACGTTTGACGGAGATCTCATATATCAAGTAGATCTGAATGAAATTCACGGAAACGGCTCGGCCAAATTCAGCGCCGAGTATAAATACGTAGCCGGCGTTTCGAATGCTACTGCCACTCGCAGCGTGGATGTAAATATCTTCCATCAGCATTTGTATAACGCCAACGGCGGAGCGGGCACAGTTCCGGTTGCGGATGACGGATATGCCGGAAATAACGGACTTGATAAACCCAACGAGTTTGTTTACACATTTGGTGTTCCGATCGCCGATAACGCGGACGAGAACGGAGATGCCATTCTCACAAGAGATAACGCGGTATTTATCGGCTGGTACGCCAGCAGCAATATGACAGAGGCTCCCACAAGGATTAAATCGGTATTTGAAGACGAGCCCGATCTCGACAGCAACTTTATAGATTTAATACCCAAGACTTCTGAGCCCGTGGTTGACGAGACCAAGGTTCTCACTATGGGCAACAGAGACAGAACATTGTACGCGGTATGGGCGGCTGATAACAACGGCAATAAGATTCCCGATTATTTGGAGACCGAACCCTCGGCGGAGCCGAGCGCCGAGCCTTCCGAGGCACCGAGCGAAGCTCCTTCGGCGGCACCCTCCGAGGCACCTTCCGAAGCGCCCTCCGAGGCACCTTCGGCGGCACCCACGGCGGCGCCGAGCGAAGCGCCCTCCGAAGCGCCTTCGGCGGCACCCACAGAAGCGCCTTCGGCAGCTCCCACAGAGGCACCGACAATAGCTCCCACAGAGGCACCTTCGGCGGCTCCCACAGAGGCACCTTCGGAAGCTCCCACGGAAGCTCCGACGTTAGCGCCCACAACAGCGCCCGTGCTGCCCACAGAGGCACCTTCGGAGGCGCCGACAGAGGCACCGACATTAGCTCCCACAGAAGCTCCCACGGCTGCACCCACAGACGCGCCTACAGCGGCTCCCACAG
>CANQLT010000034.1 GCA_947624775.1 uncultured Monoglobus sp. | reverse complement strand
CCGATGTGCTTGACGGATACGCCGAGAGACTTACCGCCGCTGAGGACAAGACCGCCGAGATCTACAGCATTGTGCGCGACACCATGAAGAACCACAAGCGCATCATTTTCAACGGCAACAACTACGCCGACAGCTGGGTAGGCGAGGCCGAGAAGAGAGGCTTGTGCAACTTAAAGAACACGCCTGCGGCTCTTAAGATGTTCGTTGCCGACAAGAACGTTGATCTGTTTGTAAGACACGGCATACTCACCAAGGACGAGATGTTTGCCCGCTATGAGATCAACCTTGAGAACTACAGTAAGGCCATAAACATCGAGGCCAAGACAACGGTGGAGATGGCGAAGCGCGACATCGCTCCGGCGGTTGCAAGCTATGTTAAGGACCTGGCCGACACGGTCGTTTCAAAGAAACAGATCGGCGGCATTACGACCGAGTTCGAGGAGGGCCTCATCAATCACCTGTCCGAGCTGGAGCTCAAGCTCAGCAAGGCTGTGGCGGCTCTTGAGGACGACATCAAAAAGGCGGCCGAGATGCCCGAGGGTCAGGAGCAGGCGGAGTTCTTCGCCGACGTTATCCTGCCCAAGATGAACGACGTCAGAGCGGTCGCGGACGAGATGGAGGAGAACACGGCCGAGAGCTACTGGCCGTTCCCCACATACGGCGATTTGCTGTTCTCGATCCAGGAGTAATCACAAAAACAATTTACAAAACATAATATATATTACCAAACAAAATTATATCGCAAAAAGACAAAGGGGTCTGAAAGTTTTTCGGGCCCCTTCTTTTTATTTATTTTTAAAAGGTCTGTAAGGAGGAATAAGTTATGAACAATATTATTGAATTGGCAACTTCCGAGATGTTCGGGATATGGTTCCTGATAGGCGCGGCGCTGGTGTTCTTCATGCAGGCGGGCTTCGCCATGGTGGAGGCCGGCTTCACAAGAGCCAAGAACTCCGGTAACATTATTATGAAAAACCTGATGGACTTCTGCATAGGCACGGTAATGTTCATCATACTCGGTTTCGGTCTGATGCTGGGCGAGGACACGCTCGGCGGATTCATGGGTGTGCCGACCCTCGGCATAATCACCGACTACGCAAATGTAGACTGGTCGAACTTCGTGTTTAACCTGGTGTTCTGCGCCACGGCCGCTACGATCGTTTCGGGCGCCATGGCCGAGAGAACCAAGTTTTCGTCCTACTGCGTGTATTCGGCGATCATATCGCTGGTCGTTTACCCGATAGAGGCCCACTGGGTATGGGGCGGCGGCTGGCTGGCTCAGCTCGGTTTCCACGATTTCGCGGGCTCGGCGGCTATACATATGGTCGGCGGTCTGTCGGCGCTTATCGGCGCGTCTCTGCTGGGCGCCCGCATAGGCAAGTTCACCAAGGACAAGGACGGAAAAACCAAGGTACACGCCTTCCCGGGTCATAATATTGTTATCGGCGCTCTGGGCTGCTTCATTCTTTGGTTCGGTTGGTACGGATTCAACGGCGCTGCCGCCACATCGGGCGATCAGCTGGCGTCGATATTCATGACAACGACGATCGCTCCCGCGGTCGCGACGGTAGTCTGCATGATATTCACATGGCTCAAGTACGGCAAGCCCGACGTTTCGATGTGTCTGAACGCGTCTCTGGCGGGTCTTGTGGCGATAACCGCGGGCTGCGACATGATCGACGGCTGGGGCTCCATAATCGTCGGCGCGGTAGCCGGATTGCTGGTTGTGTTCGGCGTATGGTTCCTCGATAATGTTCTGCATATCGACGACCCTGTCGGCGCTGTGGCTGTCCACTTCTTAAACGGCGTTTGGGGCACCATCGCGGTTGGTCTGTTCGCATCGACGAGCGTTCCCGCCTGCGAGGTCAACGGCCTGTTCCACGGCGGCGGCTTCTCACAGCTGGGACTGCAGCTTTTGGGAATAATCACTATCTGCGGCTGGACGGCGGTGACGATGTTTATCGCGTTTATGCTTATCAAAAAGACGATTGGCCTCAGAGTTTCGGCAGAGGAGGAGATCGAGGGTCTGGACGTTCACGAGCACGGTATGTCCTCCGCTTACGCGGACTTCATGCCCTCAAGAGTGGCTATCGCCGAGGGCGCGGTCGAGGAGACAGAGGCCGCGGCGGCTCCCACTCCGCTGACCGTTCCGGTGATCAATGTTCCGACGCCGGCGGCGGGCAAGGCCACGGACGGCGACGGACACCCGATAACCAAGGTGACGGTTGTCTGCAAGGAGTCGAAGTTCGAGTCCTTAAAGCGCGAGCTGAACAATATCGGCGTAACCGGCATGACCGTGTCACACGTTCTGGGCTGCGGCATGCAGAAAGGCAAGAGCGAGTTCTACCGCGGAGTCGCGGTCGAGGCAACGCTGCTGCCTAAGATAAAGGTTGAGATAGTTGTTTGCAGAGTTCCGGTAAACGACGTTATCAAGGCGGCCAGCAAGGCGCTCTACACCGGCCATATCGGAGACGGAAAGATATTCGTTTACGGCGTTGACAACGTAGTCAAGATCCGCACAGGCGAGAGCGGCTACGATGCGATGACCGAGGACGGAGAGAATTGCTAACGTAGTGATTAGCGATTAGCGAATAGTAATTACGCGGAGATGATTTGACAGAAATTATTGGTATTTCCCCGCGAACGTAGGGGATAGGCTCTCCCCAAGGGGCGAGGCAGGGGCGGCGATTGCCGCCCCTTGTTTTTTTATTGTAAAATTTCTTTAAAAATAATTTAATAAAAGCCTTGATTTTTTAAATGAAGTAGTATAAAATTATATTATGTGTAACTCTGGTGTAACTTTTTCGCAATATTTTGCCCAAAAAGCGGAGTTTAAACAAATTAATTTGATTTTACGTTTTTATTGAAATAATTCTGGGGGTGCGATACCAATATGGGAAAAAAAGTAATGATTGTTGACGATGAAAAAAGCATCGTTGAAATTTTGACCCTTAATCTGAGGAACGAGGGATATACCGTTTGCGAGGCCTATGACGGCGAGGAGGCGGTCAAGAAGGCCGAGATCGAAAAGCCGGATCTGATCCTGCTGGACGTTATGCTGCCGAATCTGGACGGATTCTCGGTTTGCCGAAAGATACGCGACAAATCCGACGTTCCGATACTCATGATAACGGCCCGCGAGGAGGAGGTCGACAAGGTCCTGGGCCTTGAGCTGGGAGCGGACGACTACATAACCAAACCCTTCAGCGTGCGCGAGCTTCTGGCGAGAGTAAAGGCGAACATGCGCCGCAGCGACATTGTTCCGCAGCAGGAGGAGGTCGAGTCCGACATAGTAGAGATCGGAAACTTCACACTCGACTGTAACAGATACGAGCTCTACAAGGACGGCAAGCTGATCGACCTGACGGTAAGAGAATTTGAGCTTATCAAGTTCCTGTCCGCGCAGCCCAACAAGATCTATTCAAGAAAAAGCCTTCTTGAGTATGTTTGGGACTATGAGTATTACGGCGATGTGCGCACGGTCGATGTCACTGTCCGCCGCGTGAGGGAGAAGATAGAGGACGACCCGTCCCAGCCCAAGCATATTATGACAAAAAGAGGCGTGGGATACTACTTCGCTATATAATTTACGAGTCGGCAATGCCGGCTCTTTTCCTAATATTTGATAATTTTGCCGAAATATACGAAGAAATGTTATAAAAATATTATAATTTATGCTAACCGCTTGACAAGGCCTTTGATTTATGGTACTTTATTATAGTAGAATTATTAACAAACCTACTGAACCAATCAGGATGCGGCCCGGCGCCGCGCGGGAGGGATTTAAGTGGCGGATTACCGTGAAATAGCAAACAAAAAAGTCGGAGGAAGGGTGCTGTTTGACTTCCGACAGTTTTTTAGGATGTTCACAGTATGGCTTTTGTGCCTGATTTTCTCGTTCTTCCCGCTGATGCTGCGGCCGTTTTTCACCAAGGCCGCCACCGCCGTTGACATCGGGTACTGGATCATGGTGTTCAGCGACAACGACGTTTTGTATCTGGTTGCCGCGACCGCGATAATCGCCATCGGCATGGCGGTGCTCATGGGAAGGCGCAGCACGATGCTTGTGTATTTGCTGGCGTTTTTGGAGGTCATCGCTGTTTTCCTTGCTATTATGGGATATTTGATGCTGGAGGGCGATCCCACGGTTTTTGGTGTGACTGTTTATAAAATGAACACCGAGTTCCTGATTGTTTCGATTATTTTGGCGCTTGTTATGTTTATAACGGTCAATATCAATGTCAGGGAAGGCGAGAAAAAATGATGAACACGGCTTTCACGCTCATTTGGATAGCGGGCGTTATTATCGGATTCTGCATTTTGTTCGGGGTGCTCTATTCCGCCTACAAGATAACCGAGGCGATAGGCACGGCGACGCTGATGGACGCGGAGTTCCCGATCGCCGCGGATGAGATAACAAAAAAGACGGTTTATAAGTACGAGGACTTTTATTCCTCGGCCACGTCGGACGCGAGGATAGCAACAGGCTGTTTTTATACCGACAGCAATCTCGAGTCGATGAGAAGAAAGTACGCGCCGCAAAAAATATTGAAGGGCAGGAACTGAGAATGAGTAAAAACAATTCCGAAAACGATCAGACAAAAATTATTTCCACCGAGGAGACCGGCCGCGCCGTCGGCGGACGCAGACAGCGGGATAACGGCCGCGAGCCCGATACCGTGGAGTCCGCGAACAAGGCCATGTTTGACGGCATAAACTCCTACAGAAAGGGGAACATGACCGCCGACGAGTATTGGGAGCGCATTTTCTATGTGCATTTAAAGACGAAAGAGCTGTACATTCTCGCCGAGGAATACGGCTCGGAGCTTAAGACGTTTTTCCTGCCGATAAACAGCCTCAAAAACGCGTATGAGAATATTATTCACGTGTGCGCCAATGACTATATGTCGAGAACGGGCAGCGGCACTTTTAATGAAAAATACATGATGGACAATCTGAGATCGGCTCTCGGCAACGAGTGCAAGGCGTTCTTTGACACGGCGGATTTTCTGTCCATACTTTTGAGAAAAAAGATAGGCGAGTGCCTGAATGGGTTTACTTATCCGCAGATCGCGTCGGTTTGGGACGAGTACAACAGCGTGCGTATGCAGCTTATCAAGATAAACCAGGAGATCGCAAATATCAGGAACCACAAAGCGCAGAACAGCGATTATTATATCGACGAGGACGTTGAAAAGTATTATAACGAGACCAAAAAGCTGCTCGATTGGTATATCTATGTTGAGGAAAAGGTTTATCCCAAGCTGGAGCAGAGATTCAACGATATTTAATCTCGATTTTCAAAAGAATAACGCACGGGGCGCTCGTAGGGCGTCCCGTTTAGTAAGCGCCGAACAAAGCGGCGCGGGGCATAACGGAGGATTGATGAGATGGAGCGGGTCAACGATTTTTCCCGAGGCAGTATATTAAAGCATATGCTCAGACTGGCTGTGCCCATGACCGTGGCGCAGCTTATAACCATGCTCTACAACGTGGTCGACCGCGTGTTTATCGGCAGGATCGACGGCCCCGACGCGGCGGGCGCCCTAACCGGAGTGGGGATCTGCCTGCCGATAGTGACGCTGGTGATGGCGTTCGCGAATCTTATCGGCGGAGGAGCGGCGCCTCTGATCTCTATAAAGCGCGGCCGAGGCGACGACGAGGAGGCCGAAAAGTTGCTGGGCGCCGCCTTTTCGATGCTGCTGATAGCGGCGGCGCTGATAACGGCGCTGACGCTGATCTTTAAATACCCCATACTGCGGATGCTGGGCGCGGGCGACAGCACCATGCCCTATGCCTCGGCCTACACCACGGTGTATATCTCGGGCGCGGTGTTTACGGTCGTGGCGCTGGGTCTCAACAGCATTATAAACGCCCAGGGCTTCGGCAAGATAGGCATGATAACAATTGCGCTGGGCGCCGGACTGAATATAATTCTCGACCCGATATTTATTTTCGCGCTAAATATGGGCGTCACCGGAGCGGCAATCGCCACGGTAATATCTCAGGCGGTCTCGGCGCTGTGGACGACCGGATTTTTGCTGAGCAGCCGAGCGGTCTACAAGATAAAGCTCAGCCGCATGCGCCATATTTCGCCGCGTCGCGCGGGAAAGATACTCTCCCTCGGTCTGGCGACCTTCACAATGTCGGCCACCAACGCGGCGGTGCAGTCAGTCTGCAACAAGACGCTGGGCAAATACGGCGGCGACACGTACATAGGAATCATGACGATACTGATCTCGGTGCGGGATATCCTGACGCTGCCGGTCATGGGTTTCACCCACGGCACACAGCCCGTGCTGGGCTTTAACTATGGCGCCAACCTTCATCACAGGGTCAAAAAGGGCATAAAATACATGTCGGCGATCACGATAATCTATACCATGCTGGCATGGCTGGCGGCGGCGCTGTTCCCGCGCTTTTTCGTGGGTATATTCACAAACAGCCCCGAGCTTCTCAGCGCGGGCGTCAAGTCGATGCACATTTACTTTTTCGGATTTTGCTTTATGGCGCTGCAGTTCTGCGGCCAGTCGGTGTTCACCGCGCTCGACAAGCCAAAGCAGGCGGTATTCTTTTCGCTGTTCCGCAAGATAGTGATAGTGGTGCCGCTCACCATACTGCTGCCGCTGGTGTGGCAGCCTCCGATCAACGGCGTGTTCTGGGCAGAGCCGATCTCGAACCTGGTCGGCGGCGCCGCGGCCTTCACCACCATGTATTTCACCGTCTATAAAAAATTGAATTAAAATATTATATTTGCGAAAACTAAGTCCAAAACTGTTAAGGCGGTAATATTTTATGAAAGTTTTGGATTTAGAAAACTCAAAAGAATTTTTAAAAGATAATATTGAGCTCGATATTTTAGAGCCCGAATGTCCCGCGGCCGTCGATCCGCTGAAGGCCGCGGTCATCGGCTGCGGCTTTGTGGGCTCGGCCTCGGCTTTCGCGCTGATGCAGAGCGGCCTGTTTTCGGAGCTGGTGCTGATAGACTCCGACAGGGCGCGCGCCGAGGGCGAGGCGCTCGACATCAGCCACGGCGTGCCCCTCAGCCGACCGGTGAAGATCTATGCCGGAGACTATTCGGATATAGGAGACGCGGCGGTCATAATACTGGCGGCGGGCGCGAATCAGAAGCCCGGAGAGACAAGGCTCGATCTGGTCCATAAAAATATTAAGATTTTCAAATCGATTATTCCCAAGATAAACGACTGCGGATTCGGCGGCACACTGCTTGTGGTGGCTAACCCGGTCGACGTGCTGACCTACGCCGCGGCGAAGCTTTCAAACCTGCCCGAGAACCGCGTCATCGGCTCGGGGACCGTGCTGGACACCGCACGCCTCAGACAGAGGCTGGGCGAGCTTTTGGGCGTCGACAGTCGCAGCGTCCATGCCTTTATAATCGGTGAGCACGGCGACAGCGAGATCGCCGCCTGGCACAGCGCCAACGTGGCGGGTATCCCGCTGAACACGTTCTGCGAGATGCGCGGCGACTACGGCCACGAGGAAGAAATGCTGCGGATAGCCGAGGACGTTAAAAACATGGCCTATGAGATAATCTCAAAAAAGAAGGCCACGTACTACGGCATCGCCATGGCGGTCAAGCGCATATGCGAGGCGATAGTCAGAGACGAAAAGTCGATACTTCCGGTATCGTCAATAATGCGCGGCGAATACGGGATAGAGGGCGCGGCTCTCGGTATTCCCGCGATAGTCGGAAGGGACGGAATCGAGGGCAAGGTCACGATAAGCGTCAGCGAGAGCGAGTGCGCCAGACTGCTTAAATCGGCAGACACGGTAAAATCGGTCATCGAAAAAGCGGAAATTTGAAAAATCCGAGCGCTGGTTATGGACGCGGGCGGCGAAATGTGATAAAATAGCCGCGGTGATATTTATGCTTAAGGTTTTGAAAAACTCAAATTATCTGTGGGAGCAAAAGGACGGAAAAACAAAGCCGTTTTTCTGGCTGGGCGACACCGCCTGGCTGCTGCTCCAAAAACTGAGCCTCGGTGAGATCGAAAAATATTTCAAAAACCGTGCCGAACAGCGCTTTAACGTGATACAGGCCGTGCTGGCGCACGACGAGAACTTCGGGCGTCCGGGCGCGGAAATAGATTTTGACCGCCCCGAGAGAGCCGAAAAGTACTGGAAAAAAGCCGAGGCCGCAACCGAGCTGGCAAAGAAATTCGGATTGTATATGGCGTGGCTGCCGGTCTGGGGCTCAATGGTCAAAAAGGGCTTTCTGACCGAGAAAAACGCGCGGGGCTACGCGGAGTTTCTGGCCGACAGGTTCAAGCGGCGCGATAACATAGTCTGGGTTCTCGGCGGAGATATCCGCGGTAGCGCCAAGTTTGAAATATGGAAGATCATGGCTGAGACGCTAAAGAGTCGCTGCCCCGAAAGGCTTATAACCTTTCACCCGTTCGGCAGAACCTGCTCGGCGGATTGGTTCGGAGGGACCGGGCTTCTGGACTTTGACATGTTCCAGTCGGGGCACAGGCGGTACGATCAGCACAGCCTCGGCGCGTGGGACGACAACAAGGAGAGCGAGGGGTTTTTCGGCGAGGACAACTGGAGATATGTGCGAAAATGTCTCGCTGCCGACAGGCCGAGACCCGTGCTGGACGGCGAGCCGTCCTACGAGGGGATACATCAGGGGCTGCACGATTTCACTCAGCCCTTCTGGCGTGCGCGTGACGTCAGGCGGTACGCTTACTGGTCCGTGTTTGAGGGCGCCTGCGGCCACACCTACGGCGCAAACTCCGTGATGCAGTTCTATTCGCCGGGAGATAAAGCGCCGTCCTACGACGCCTGCGAATACTGGACGGACGGGATAAACTTGCCCGGCGGAGCGCAGATGAAATATCTGTATGAGCTGATGGCGTCGGTGGATTTTGCGTCCGGCGCGCATAATGACAGCTTAGTCTCAAACGAGGATTTTGAAAAATATGACAGGATAACGGCGTTTTCGGGAGCGGATTTCGCCTTTGTCTATAACTTTAGCGGGCGGACGTTTGCCGTCCGCGTCGAGGCGCTTGGGTTTGAGCCGAGGCGGATTGAGTGGCTCGACCCGACCGACGGCTCACGCCGCGCGGCGGATATTGAGCCCGGCGGTGTCATAACGCCGCCGAAAAACTCTGCGGGCGAAACCGACATGCTGCTCTGTTTCTACGGCAATTTTTGAAATTTTTGTTAAAATCTTCATATTAAGGTTGTATTTTTATTAGTGTTATGGTATAATCTTTTATTGTATATTATTGCGCTTTGGCATATAATACACGATGTTGTTATACAGGAGGCGACAGAGTGAAGAAATATTTTAAAGGATTGGGCTTTTATGTGGTTCTGACCGCGATCATATTGCTGGTGTTCGCGATGACGCGCGTCACGCCCGAGCAGGAGAACGGAATTTATTCCGATCTGGTGAGAAGTATTCAGAACCACGAGGTCAGCGAGATCAGCATAGTCAGCGATATCGCTACCGTTAAATATAAAAACAGCGATTCCGAGCAGCAGGTGGAGATCCCCGGCTACGCGGTGCTTCGCACCGATGTGGGCGACGAAATGGAGGAGCAGATAAAAGACGGTTCCTTAAAGATCGAGACCCCGATACCGGCCGAGCCGCCCTGGTGGCTGACATGGCTGCCCACATTGGGCATACTCATACTGTTCGGCGTGTTCTGGTTCATGTTCATGCAGCAGTCGGGCGGCGGAGGCCGCGGAATGATGAACTTCGGCAAGAGCAAGGCCAGAATGACAAACGAGAGCAACAACAAAAAGACGTTTGAGGACGTCGCCGGCGAGGAGGAGGAAAAGGCCGAGCTGGAGGAGATCGTGCAGTTCCTCAAAACGCCCGACAGGTTCCGCCGTCTGGGCGCCAGGATTCCCAAGGGCGTGCTGCTTGTGGGCCCTCCGGGAACCGGTAAGACGCTGCTGGCGAAAGCGGTCGCGGGCGAGGCGGGAGTTCCGTTTTTCTCGATATCGGGCTCCGACTTTGTTGAGATGTTCGTGGGCGTGGGCGCTTCCCGCGTGCGCGACCTGTTCGACAACGCCAAAAAGAATGCGCCCTGTATCATATTCATAGACGAGATCGACGCGGTCGGCCGCCACAGAGGCGCGGGCCTGGGCGGCGGTCATGACGAGCGCGAGCAGACGCTGAACCAGCTGCTGGTTGAGATGGACGGCTTCGGCGAGAACGCGGGCGTTATAATTATCGCGGCCACCAACCGTCCCGATATTCTCGACCCCGCACTGCTGCGTCCCGGCAGATTCGACCGTCAGGTATTGGTCGATGTGCCCGACGTTATCGGCCGCGAGGCTATACTTAAGGTACACACCAAAAACAAGCCCCTTGCGCCTGACGTTAAGCTCGACGTGCTGGCAAAGACCACTATCGGCTTCACGGGAGCCGACCTTGAAAACTTAGTCAACGAGGCGGCGCTCGCCGCGGCCAGAGCCAACAAAAAGATGATAAACATGATTGACCTTGAGGAATCAATCATGAAAGTCGTGGCCGGACCCGAGAAGAAGTCCAAAAAGGTCACCGAGAAAGAGAAAAAGCTCACAGCCTTCCACGAGGCGGGCCACGCTGTGGTTTCCAAAATGCTGCCCACTCAGGATAGGGTGCATCAGGTTTCAATCATCCCCCGCGGCAGAGCCGGCGGATACACGCTGTCGCTGCCCAAGGAGGACACCAGCTACAACAGCCGCACCGAGATGGTCGAGGAGATCGTCGTGCTGCTGGGCGGCAGAGTCGCCGAGAGTCTGGCTCTTGACGACATAAGCACGGGCGCTTCAAACGATCTGGAGCGCGCCACCAAAATCGCCAAATCAATGGTTACCAAATATGGCATGAGCGAGGCGCTGGGCGCCAGGACTTTCGGCGAGCAGAGCGGAGAGGTGTTCCTGGGTCTTGAGGCGGGTCATTCCGCCGACTACAGCCAGGAGACAGCGGCTCTGATCGACCGCGAGATCCACCGCATAATCACCGAGTGTTACGACCGCTGCAAAACTATTCTGAACGAGCATATGGATGAGCTCACAAAGGTCGCCGAGCTGCTTCTTGAGAAAGAGAAGATCGAGGGCGACGAATTTGACGCCCTGTTCGCGAGCGGCGATGCCGAGGCGGCGGACGCGGCGATCGAGGTTATAGAGGATATTGATAAAGCCGAGGCGAAAGCGGACGCGAAGCAAGAATCAAAGCAGGAGACCGAGATTAAGGCGAAGCCCGAAAACAATGCTTAAAAAATGCTTAATATAACCGTGATTTCCGTTGGGAAAATAAAAGAAAAATTTTTAAGAGAAGCGGCCGAGGAGTATCAAAAACGCCTCGGGCGCTTCTGCGCTTTAAAAATCGTTGAGGTAAAGGACGAGCCCACGCCCGACGGCGGCTCGGGCAAAGAAAAAAGCGCCGTCCTCAAAAAGGAGGGCGAGCGCATAATGAGCAAGATACCCAAGGGCGCGTATGTTGTGTCGCTTTGCGTGGAGGGCGCCCAGCTGACCTCGGAAAAATTCGCGCGGACGCTCGATGATCTGGCGCTCAGCGGCGCGTCGAGCATCGCGTTTATAATCGGCGGCTCGCTGGGCCTTTCGGAGGATGTAAAAAGCCGATCCGACCTGCGGCTCGGCTTTTCGAAAATGACGTTTCCTCATCAGCTTATGCGCGTGATACTGCTCGAGCAGATCTATCGCGCGTTTACCATATCGCGCGGTATAATATATCATAAATAATCAAAAAAGTTATTGACACGTTATATGTTATATAGTAAAATTAATACATAGATTTAATAATAGATGAGGAGGAGAAGAAATGTTAAAAAAATTGTCGGTTATGATCGTGACTGTGCTTGCCGCTTCGCTGTTGCTTACGGCAACGGTCAGCGCGGGCGAGACTATGTATGTGGTAAATGTTGCGGACTCGGTTTATCTGAGAAACGCGCCGGCTTCTTCGGACTATTATACAACGGTTCCGCTGGGAGCCGCCGTTGAAAGCGTCGGCTGGCAGAGAGGCTGGGACGGCGACGGCTATAATCAGGTATATTATCAGGGAATGAGCGGATGGATTAAGTCGATTTATTTGGGATACACGTCGGGCGGTTCCGTCGGTGGAGATGTTTTGTATGTTTCAAATGTCGACGCGGCGGTTTATCTGAGAAACGCGCCTGCTTCTTCCGACTATTACACAACTGTTCCGCTGTATGCCGCCGTGATAGGCATAGGCTGGCAGAGAGGCTGGGACGGCGCGGGTTACAGCCAGGTGATCTATAACGGCCAAACCGGTTGGATAAAATCAGATTATCTGTCGTATACTAACGTGGCGGTTTCCACCGCTGCCCGCGCTATGGAGATAGTCAGGGCTCAAAGGAGAAACGTGGCGGACTATAGTCTTACCGTTTATGACATGGGAAGCTATTTTAAAGTTGACGCCGAAAAATATTTCTATGTCGGCGGATACTATGAGAAGGACGAATACACCTGCCGCGTCAGAAAATCCGACGGCTTGATCTATTACGAGGCCGGATAATAAAATTTGAATAAGGAAAACAGCCGCCTCACTACGCTGAGGCGGCTGTTGTTATGCGCGCATGCCGCGCATTATTTTTTTGGCTTTCTTGACGTCCTTTTTGTCGGTCATCGCAAGTGCTATGCCGAGAAAAGCGCCGAGCAGAAGTCCCGTGCTGAAATTTCCCATTTTTATCTCCTTTCCGTGTCCGTATTTGGTTTTCAATAATATTATTTGTAAATTAAATATAAAAAATCCGAAAAAAACGGGGAAAATATTTACATCAATCTTTTAAAATTCGGCTTGACGCAAAGCCGAATATGTTGTATCATGTAAATTGATATTCTATCTGAAAATTGACGGTAAGTATTGAATTATCAGGCGCGCCCGCGCGGTAATTCCGAAAGGATGATAAGTATGGCAAAAGTTATTCCTTTTAAAGGACTGAGATATAACACCGAGCGGTTCCGCGATCTTGACGCGGTGACCTCTCCTCCCTATGACATAATAACTCCCGAGCAGCAGCAGGAGCTTTACAACAAGGACGAGTACAACGTGATCCGTCTGGATTACGGCATGGATTTTGACAGTGACGACGAGAACAACAACAAGTACACCCGCAGTGCCGCTTATCTGAAAAAATGGATAGAGGAGCAGATACTGGTGTACGAGGACGCCCCGGCGTTTTATATCTACGAGCAAAAGTTCCGCCTGGGAAACGATGAGTCTCCGTCACATTCCCTCAAGGGTATAATTTCGCTTGTGCAGCTTGAGGAGTTCTCAAAAAAGATAATCATGCCCCATTCCGAGACCATGAACCAGACCAAGCGCGACAGAATGGGCCTTATCGAAAAGACCCGCACCGCCATGAGCCCGATATACTCACTGTATATGGACCCCGATCAGGCAATCGCGGACATAATCTCGGAGTGCTCCGACGGCGACCCCGACATAACCTTCACCACGCAGGAACACGTTATTCAAAACGTTTGGATAATAAAGGACCCGGCGACGCTGAACGTGCTTTCAAAGAAATTTGAAAACAAGCAGCTGTTCATAGCCGACGGCCACCACAGATACGAGACCGCCCTGAATTACAGGCGGGAGCAGCATCAAAAGGACGGCACCGAGATCGGCTCGCAGCCTTATGACTACACGATGATGATGCTCGCCTCGATGGACGACAGCGGACTTTTCCTGTTCCCCACACACCGCCTTATAAAAGACGTGAAAAATTATTCGGAGCAGATGATAATAAGCGTGCTGACCGACGATTTCAGCGCCTCGAAGATATACATCACCGAGGGCGACTACGCCGACATCATAATGACAAAGCTCGGCAACACGATCGACGAGAAGCGTCTCGCGTTCTACACCGGTCAGGACTATTACTACACTCTCGACATCAAGGACCCGGGTGTTATGGACGATCTGATCGAGGGCAAGAGTGAGGCGTATAAGCACCTTGACGTTACGATACTCCACAAGCTGATACTTGAGAAATATTTTGACGTTGACGAGAACCGCGAGTCGGACCGCGGAAAGATATATTACACCAAGGACGCGGCCGAGGCCATAGACAGGGTAAAGAGCGGAGAGTTCCAATGCTCGTTTTTGATGAACCCCACCGCGATCTCGGAGATAAAGGATATATCGCTGGCGAACGAGAAAATGCCTCAGAAATCCACCTTTTTCTGGCCCAAGCTCGTCACCGGAATAGTGATATATAAATTTGATTAGCAGTAATAATTTGATGAATCGGAGGATAACCAAATGAAGATAGGAATTATGGGATTCGGTGTTGTCGGAGGCGGAGTCGGCGAGCTCATCGCCACAAACGCGGAGTCAATAAAACGCAGATGCGGCGAGGAAATAGAGGTAGCGAAAATTCTTGACCTCAGAGATTTTCCCGACAGCCGATACAAGTGCTTCACCAAGGATTTTGAGGATATATTAAACGACCCCGAGATCGGCGTTGTGGTCGAGGTCATGGGCGGAACAAAGCCCGCCTATGAGTTCACCAAAAAGCTGCTCATGAGCGGCAAGAGCGTCGTCACGTCCAACAAGGAGCTGGTGGCGAAGCACGGAACCGAGCTTCTGAAGGTAGCCAAGGAAAACAGCGCGAGCTATCTGTTCGAGGCCAGCGTGGGCGGCGGCATCCCGATAATAAGACCGCTCTACACCAGTCTGGCGGCCAACGAGCTCACCGATATATACGGCATTTTAAACGGCACCACGAACTATATCTTAACCCAGATGATAAAAGAGGGAGCCACTTTTGAGGACGCATTAAAGGGCGCTCAGGAAAAGGGCTACGCCGAAAAGGACCCCACGGCCGATATCGAGGGTCACGACACCTGCCGCAAGATTGCGATACTGGCGTCGCTGGCGTTCGGAACATATGTTGACAGCGAGGAGATCCCCTGCGAGGGAATCACCAAGATAACCCTTGAGGATGTGAAGTACGCAGCCAAGTTCGGCGCGGTGGTTAAGCTTCTGGGCATCACGAGCAGAGCCGAGGGCGGCGTGTATGCCATGGTATGCCCCGCGATCCTGCCCGGCAGCCATCCTCTTGCCGGCATAGATGACGTGTTCAACGGCATTATGGTGCGCGGCGACGGTCTGGGCGACGTTATGTTCTACGGCCGCGGAGCGGGAGCGCTCCCCACAGCCAGCGCGGTGCTCTCCGACGTGGTAGACATCGTGAAGCACAAGGGCGAGATGGCGGCTCTGAGCTGGGAGCAGGGCAGAGACGGATATCTGCTTGACTCGAAAAATCTGTCCGCCCGTTTCTATCTGAGACTCAGCGGCGGCAGCGCCGATGATTTTGACTTAAAGGGCTACGAGGTATATACCCTTGGCGAGGGCTACGAAAACGAGTTCGCGGTCGTAACTCCCGAGGTTTCGGAAAACGGCCTCGAAAAAATGCTTGAGGACGAAAACGGCATTGGCGCGTATAATGTATTGGCGAAAATAAGACTTTTGGAGCAGTAAGATGGTTAAGATCAGGATCCCCGCCACTTCGGCCAACATGGGCGCGGGCTTTGACAGCATGGGCATAGCGCTGAGCCTTTATAACTACGTCACCGCGGAGGAAAACGACAGCGGAAGGCTTGAGATAGACATAATAGACGACAGCGCGAAATTTCTCCCGACCGACGAGGAAAATCTGATATACAGATCAATGAAGCGCGTGTTTGACCTCACGGGTCACAAGTGTCCGGGTCTTAAACTCACGCTTGAGAACAACATTATGATAACGCGCGGCCTCGGCAGCAGCAGCGCGGGCATTGTCGGCGGCGTGGTAGCCGCCAACAAGCTGTGCGGCGACAAGCTGTCGCAGGAGGAAATGTTGAGGCTCGCCGCGGAGATAGAGGGCCACCCCGACAACGTGACCCCGGCTTTGGTCGGCGGATTCACGGTCAATGTCATGACGAGGCACTCTGTCCGCTACGTCAAAACAGAGCTCAACCCGGATGAGCTGCGCTTCGCGGCGCTTGTTCCGGATTTTTATTTGCAGACAAAAAAATCGCGTGAGGTGCTGCCCAAATCGGTGCCCCACAACGACGCGGTATACAACGCGGGTCACAGCGCGCTGCTGGCGGCCAGCCTTATCACAGGCAAGTATGAGAACATCAGGACCGCGGTGGGAGACAAGCTCCACCAGAACTACAGAAAGCGCCTGATACCCAACATGGACAGCCTGTTTCGGCTGTGCTACCAAAAGGGGGCGCTGGGCGTTTATTTGAGCGGCGCGGGCCCCACGATCATAGCGATAGTCGACGGCTCGGACAAAAAATTCGCCTGCGAGATCAGCGGCATACTGCTCAGCAAGATGAAAGACTGGAAATTATACGAGCTCAGGCCCGACAACATCGGAGCCTGCGTTATAGAAAACCAATAGAATAAATAAACGGAATAAACCGAAATTAAAATATAAAATTTCAAAGGGCAATTCAGGAGGGATTTTTTTGGCACTTATAGTACAGAAGTTCGGAGGCAGCTCCGTGGCGGACGCCGCAAAGGTCATGAACGTGGCGGAGCGCGTGACCGAGACATATAAGGCGGGGAACCAGGTGGTCGTGGTCGTGTCCGCTCAGGGCGACACCACCGACGAGCTGATAGAAAAGGCGAACGAGATCAACCCGAACGCCTCAAAGCGCGAGCTTGATATGCTGCTCGCCAGCGGAGAGCAGATCTCGATAGCGCTCCTCGCGATGGCGATAGAAAAAATAGGCTGCCCTGTGATATCGCTCACCGGCTGGCAGGCGGGCTTTAACACCAACAGCGTGTCGGGAGCCGCCCGCATAAAAAAGATAGACACCGAGCGCATACGCAGAGCAATCGACAAAAAGCGTATCGCGGTCGTGGCGGGTTTCCAGGGTCTTAACAAATACGACGACATAACAACCTTGGGCCGCGGCGGAAGCGACACCTCGGCGGTGGCGATCGCGGCGGCGCTCCACGCCGACAAATGCGAGATATACACCGACGTGGACGGCGTTTACACCGCCGACCCGAGGATCTGCAAAGACGCGAAAAAGCTCGATGAAATAACATATGACGAAATGCTTGAGCTGGCAAGTCTGGGCGCCAACGTTCTGCACAACAGAAGCGTTGAGCTGGCGAAAAAATATAACGTGAAGCTTGAGGTAAGGTCCAGCTTTGAAAAAGTTCCGGGCACAATGGTTAAGGAGGTAATAGATATGGAAAGAATGTTGATAAGAGGCGTGACCCGCGATAATGACGTGGCGAGAATAGGCGTGATCGGACTTCCGCACACACCCGGCGTGGCGTTCAGGATATTCTCCGAGCTCGCCAGCGAGCATATAAATGTGGACATGATCCTGCAGTCGGTTGGCAGAGAAGGCACAAAGGATATCGCTTTCACCGTCTCCCGCGACAACGAGCCCAGAACCCTCGAGATACTCGAGGAGCTCAAAGGCACGCTCAAATACCAAAAGCTCGACCACAGAGACGACCTTTCAAAGGTCTCGATCGTGGGCGCGGGCATGGCGAACAACCCGGGCGTCGCGGCGAAAATGTTCGAGGCGCTGTTTGAGAACAACATAAATATCCACATGATAGCCACATCGGAGATCAAGGTGTCGGTTCTGATAAAGCTCGACAAAGCCGAGGAGGCCGTCAGAGTGGTGCACGACAAATTTATTAATTAGAAAATATCAGCCGCGGAATTTTAATGCCGCGGCTGTTTTGAAAAGGGGGATTTTTTGTGAAAACCGCTCTTATAACCGGCGGGAGCCGCGGGATAGGTGCAGCGATCGCGCGCCGTTTCGCGGGCGAGGGCTTCAGAGTGATAATAAACTACAATAGATCCGAGGCCGAGGCGAAGGCGCTCGCGGCGGAGCTCGGGGGTGCCGCCGTGCGCGCCGACGTGGGCGACCCGAAACAGGTCACGGATATGGCCGGCGAAATCGGAGTGCGCTTTGGCGCGCTTGATGTTTTGGTAAACAACGCGGGCATCTCGCGCATCGGCCTGTTTACCGACATGACCGAGGCCGAGTGGCAGAGAATGATCGACGTGAACCTCGGCGGCGCGTTCCGCGTCACCAAAAGTCTGATAAAGCCGATGATAGCGAGGCTGAGCGGCTGCGTGATAAACATCTCGTCAATGTGGGGGCAGGTCGGCGCCTCATGCGAGGCGGCGTACTCCGCGTCAAAGGCGGGGCTTATCGGGCTCACCAAAGCGCTGGCAAAGGAACTGGGCCCGTCGGGCATACGCGTCAACTGCATAGCGCCGGGCGTTATAGAGACCGACATGAACGCGGAGCTTAGCGGCGACACGCTGAGCGCCCTCGCGGACGACACGCCGCTGATGAGGCTCGGCACGCCCGAGGATGTTGCCGACGCGGCGTATTTCCTGGCCGAGAGCGGATTTATAACGGGTCAGGTGTTGGGCGTAAACGGCGGATTTGTGATATAACGGGAGGCGGACATGGAATATATAGGCGCGATATTCGGCGACGAGATCAAAAAGGCGATTATCAGCAATCCCGCCAAAAAGTCGTCCGATATCAAAAAAGCGGTAATAACGCTCAAAAACATAGGCGGACGTGAAAAATACCAGATCGAGACTTTCACCGAAAAGCAGGCTTTTCACAAAAACATTGAGAAGGCGGATATAGCGGCCGAGGCCGAGCGGCTGATGACCGAGCACGGCTTTCGCCAGCTCGACGCGTGGAGCGCAAGCAGCGGCTACACGCTGAAGATATCCAAAAAGGGTAAGGCTGGTTTTTCCAAAAGGCGGCTCAAGGAGCAAAGCGCCGCGCCCGCCGAGGGCAACAACCGAAAAAAGAAATATATTCTCGACACCGGAGCGGAGATACCGCCGCTGGTCGATCTGGGAGTGCTGACAAAGGACGGGCACGTGGTGAGCGCAATGTACGACAAGTACCGCCAGATAAACCGGTTCGCCGAGATCATAGACGATATGCTGGGCGATGAGCCGCCGAGGGAGCTCAGCGTCGTGGACTTCGGCTGCGGAAAGTCGTACCTGACATTTGTGGTGTATTACTATTTGACCCAAGTTAAGGGTATAAGGGCGGATATTTCGGGGCTCGACCTCAAGGCGGACGTGATAGAAAAATGCAGCCGCCTTGCCGAGAAGTACGGGTATGAGAATTGAAATTTTCGGTCGGCGACATAAACGGCTATAAGCCTAAAGAAAAGCCCGATATGGTGATCACTCTCCACGCCTGCGACACCGCGACGGATTACGCGCTTTATAACGCGGTCTCGTGGGGCGCGGAGCGAATTATTTCGGTGCCCTGCTGCCAGCACGAGCTGAACGGCCAGATAAAAACCGATAATTTGTCCGCCCTCACCGACTACGGCCTTATCAAGGAGCGGTTCTCCGCCCTCGCCACCGACGCGATACGCGGCAAGCTGCTTGAGTATACGGGGTACAAGGTGCAGATGCTGGAGTTTGTGGATTTTTCCCACTCGCCCAAAAATCTGCTGATACGCGCAACGAAGCGGAACGTTCCGAAAGCAAAGCGCGAAGAAGCGCTCAAACGCGCCGAGGCCTTGATAAAAGAATTTAATTTTGACCCGACCCTCTATCGGCTGCTGGTGAAATAAGATATTGATATTTTATAAAAAATCTGATACAATATACCCGAGGTGATAATATGTCAAAGGTTTATTCGGTCGGCGATATAAAAACGGCTCTTAATCCGGTCCTTCGGGATTACGGCGTTAAAAGCGCTGTGCTTTTCGGCTCTTATGTCAGCGGAGCCGCCAACGAAAACAGCGATGTGGATCTGCTGCTGGACAGCGGTCTCAGAGGACTTAAATTTGTTGACCTTATCGAGGCGATCAGAACCGCGCTCGATAAAGAGGTAGATGTTTTTGACGTGACGCATATTATACCCGATTCAAGAATATCATCCGAAATCAGCGCAAAAGGGGTCAAAATATATGAAGAATAAAACAGAGGTGATAATATGTCAAACAAAGAAGCGGTAATAAATATAATCGAAAACATACCCGAATCGCAGATGGGCTATATTTTAAATATGCTGCAAAATTTTCAGATGGCATTGGAAGATGCCGCAGACGACGCCTTTTGTCAGCGTCTTTACGAGGATTATCTGAATGACGACGATCCCGAAAAAAATGAAGGCGTTGAAATAGAGAAATTTGCCGAAGATCTGGGGATCAGCTTATGAAATACAAGATCATACTGCTGAAACGCGCGCGTAAGTTCATCAAAAAACAACCGAGAGATATGCGGGAAAAGATTTTAAGGGAAATATACAAGCTGCCCGACGGAGATGTGAAACCGTTAAAAGCTCATAAAAATGTATACAGGCTGAGGATCGACAACATAAGAGTAATATATACGATCGAACGCGATATAATAACGATTACCGTAAGCGACGCGGGCAGCCGCGGACAGATATATAAACGATATTGATTGAATTTAGCTGAGGCATAGCGTGGGTTATGCCTCAGCTGTTTTTTTATTTATTCGCCGCGAATAAATCGGCTTGAGTTTGTTGCCTTTTTAAATTTTTATTGACCTTTTTTGAAAAATGTGATATGCTGAGTGTGTCACATAAGTTAATATTAAACTCTTTGTTTAAAGGGTGCATTTTTCGTTGGTAAAAATGCATGCTCTGTTTTGGCATCCTTAAATAAAGAGTGCAAATAACTTGTGTGACAACAATCGGAGCTAACATTTTTCGTGTATGGTTTCGATTGAGGCCATACACTTTTTATTTTAGGAGGTACATTTTTATGAAAAGAGTTTTATGTTTAGCATTGGTATTGACAATTGTTTGCGCTTTAATTACGTTTATGCCCGCAACCGCCGCGACAATAATAGACAGTGACGACTGCGGCGCGCAAGGCGACAATGTGAAATGGACACTTGACAGCGACGGCACGCTGACGATAAGCGGTGAGGGGGATACAATGGATATTCGTGATGGTCACGGGTTTCCTCTTTGGAGCGCCGAGAAAATAAAAAAAGTAATAATTCAAGAAGGTGTTACAAGTATAGCCGATGGAATGTTTAGTAGATTTTCTGATAAAATGTCTTATAATTCCCCAATTTATGATTATCCTAATATAACCGAAATCAAAATACCCGGCAGTGTCAGAAGTATCGGAGGCAGCGCATTTAGTGGTTGTGTAAATCTTACCGAAATAAAAATCCCAGACGGGGTCACATACATAGACAATGGCGCTTTTAAAAATTGTAAAATGCTGGCAAATATTACGTTGCCGGACACAATATCGAAGATTTCAAGAGTTGCTTTTGAAAACACTGCATACTATAATAATCAATCAAATTGGACAAACGGCGTTTTATATGTCGGAAAATATCTCATAGAAGCAAAACCTGATTTAGTAAAAGGCAAATATGAAGTCAATCCCGGAACTATCGGTATTGCAGACTACGCTTTTGAAAATTGTAATAATCTTAAAGAGCTTGTAATACCAAACGGACTGAAATATATCAATGATGACGTTGTGTTTGGATGCACAAATCTTTCAAAAATAAATATGCCTGACAGCGTATTGAAGTGCGATTCCGGATTTTATGGCACAGCTTATTATAATAATAAACAAAATTGGGAAAACGGCGTTTTATACATTGACAACCACCTCATAAGAGCAAATCCTGACGAATTGGCAAGCAGTTATCAAATCAGACAAGGAACAAAAACTATAGGAGGGTTTGCGGGTTGCTACAATCTTGAGAGTATTTCAATCCCAAACAGCGTTGTAAGAATTGATGATGGAGCTTTTAAATATTGCGACAAATTAACAAATATAAATATTCCAAATAGCGTAAAATCCATCGGGGAAGAAGCTTTTTATGGCTGCGCGTTTACAAGTATAGCGTTCCCAAACAGTATAACCGAAATAGAGTTCGGAACTTTAAGTTATTGTCATAATTTAAAAAGCATGTATATTCCAAGAAGTGTAAAAAAGATTGGACGACTTCCGGGCTGTGAAAATCTCACCGATGTTTATTACAAAGGAAGCAAAAGCGAATGGGATTTAATAAATATTGTGTATCACGAATATCCTTATTCAGAAGACAGTTCATTGCTCAACGCCACGATACATTATAACTCGCCTATGCCGAGCGAGGCGACGCCTACGCCAAAGCCGACGCCTACACCGACGGTAAAGCCGACGCCTACGCCGATACCCACGTCAAAGCCGAAGCCTGTACCGACGGTGAAGCCGACCGCGGACCCGAGCGCGCCTTCGGTTGAGATCACCGGGGTATCGGATTATTTTGTAACGGCTAAAGTAAATAACTGCGATGATCCGTTCGCGCAAGTGATTCTTGCGGTGTACAACAAAAACGGCGCGCTTATTGATATGCAGCAAAGTTATAATTTTGGCGAGGTATATCTCTTTAGCGATTATCTGCAAAACGCGGACATAAAAGTGATGCTATGGAGTGATACGGACAGCATGAAACCGTTGGCGGAAACAGCCGAAATGAGTTTGTGAAAAAATAATTAATTCCCAATTAAATCCAAAAGGGCGGGCGGCGGCCGTCTGCTCTAATTCCTGCATTCCCACCTCCGTCTTTTCGCCTTTGGCGAAAATCCACCTCCTCCCGGGAGGAGGCAAAAAATAGGCGCCCCCTCGGGGGAGCTGGCGGGCAATGCCCGACTGAGGGGGGGGATCCTAATCACTAATCGCTGCATTCCCACCTCCGTCTTTTCGCCTTTGGCGAAAATCCACCTCCTCCCGGGAGGAGGCAAAAAATAGGCGCCCC
>CANQLT010000033.1 GCA_947624775.1 uncultured Monoglobus sp. | reverse complement strand
GGGTTACATCACCTACACTTGCTCGGAATGCGGCGACAGCTATATAGGCAGCTACCTTGACCCCACCGGTCACATGTATTCCGAGACGATAACCGACGCGACCTGCACAGAACTCGGATATACCACATTTACCTGTCTGATCTGCGGCGAGACACATAAGGCGAACGAGACGGCATTAGTGCCGCACAAGTTTAACAAGACCGTCAAAAAACCGACCTGCAAGGAAATGGGGTATACGGTATTTACTTGTAAGGACTGCGGATATACCTATACCGGCGATTACAAAGACCCGTCGGGACACAGATATGAAGATGCGGTGACCGATCCGACCTGCGTTCACATGGGATATACCACAAAAACCTGTAAGATTTGCGGCGACAGCTTTAAAACCGACTACACCGATCCCACGGGCCATAAGTATGAGGAGATTGACGTAGGCGCGACCTGCACAGAGCTCGGATATACAGAGTTTACCTGTACCGTCTGCGGCGAGACGCACCGAGGCAACGAGACGGCGATGGTGCCGCATAACTATACAAAAACCGTGACGGAGCCGACCTGTAAGGATTTGGGCTTCACAACATACACCTGCGCCGACTGCGGATATACCTTTGACGGCGAATATGTTGAGTCTCCCGGCCACACTCCCACGGGCTGGATAATCGACGAGCCCGCCACGATCGAGCACGACGGCAGCAAGCACATTGAGTGTTCGGTCTGCGGCGAAATTCTGGACACCGCGGTAATTCCAATGTTGACCGATAAGGACAATTCGGATGAGGACGGTTATTCAAAAGTCGGAAAATATACGATAATCCTGACCGACAAGGACGGAAAGCCCGTATTCAACAGCGAGATCGCCATAGACGCGGATGACAATATCTCAATCGTTTTGCCGAGCGGCAGACTTTTAGACTATGAGGACAGAACCACAATAACCGTGACATATACCGACAGCAAGGAGCCTGCGGAAGATCTGAATATCGTTGTATCGGACGAAAACAGTAATGCTGCGAGAGGAACAACCGACGAAAACGGCCGGCTTACCGTTCCGAACGGAAATACAAGCACGGGCAATGATAACGGCACGGTAGGCGGTGAGACCGAGGACAGCAAGTTCACTTATGTTGTGACGGTTACTGACAAGAACAACAAGCTGATCCCCGACTGCAATATTTCCGTTGATGAAAACGGCGGTATATTCGTTCAGCTTCCCGCGGGTACGGTCATGGATTTTGACAACAGAATAACCGTAACGGTTAAAAATCAGTCGGGCGTAGGTATTCACGGCGTAGATGTGGCCGTGTCGGATGAAAACGGCAGGACCGAGAGCGGAGCCACAAACGCCTACGGCATACTTACCGTTCCCAACGGAAACAGCGGATACACGGACGAAAAGGGGTTTGTTAATGTGAACGCGTTTATGATTATTGTAGAGGATGAAACGGGGTATATCCGTGACGCTTATGTGACGTTCAGCGAGCAGGAGCAGATAAAGGTCGAGCTGCCGGAAGGCAAGTATATCGACTACGACAACAGAACAACCGTAACAGTTTTAATGAAAGACGGTACGCCGGTTGAAAATACCAATGTTACCGTTTCGGACTATTCGGGAAAGAGCCGCAGCGGATCAACCAATGCCGAGGGCAAAGTGACAGTTCCGCCGCGGAGCGAGGATTATACCGACGAAAACGGCGAAGCGACAGTTGACGGAATGACCGTTATCGTGGAGGACGAGAATGCGAGAATAGAGGACGCTCTGGTCTGCCATATCTTAGACGAGATAACAGTAGCATTGCCCGCAGCGCATGAGATAAATGCCGATAACCATATTGTTGTTACGGTTTTAAAAGGTGATGAGCCAGTAGTAAACAAAGCTGTTATCGTGACGGACGTTACCGAGGCGAGTGAAAAAGGCTATACGGACGAAAACGGTCAGGTGATCGTGCCGCCTCTTGACGGAGACTACACCGACGAGAGCGGAACGGCAAGAGTTCACGGCTATACGGTTATCGTCAATGACGAGACGGAGTTTATCGAGGATGCGTATGTTGAATATGCGGAAGAAAAAATATCCGTAAAACTTCCCGAAGAAAAATATATCGACTATGACAACCGAATTACCGTAATGGTGCTTGACGGCGAAAAGCCTGTGACCGATATGGATGTTGAGGTTTCGGATATACTCGGAAAATCAATGTCGGGCGTAACGAATGAAAACGGTCAAGTAACAGTTCCGCCGCGGAGCGAGGACTA
This sequence comes from uncultured Monoglobus sp., assembly GCA_947624775.1. Classification (GTDB taxonomy): domain Bacteria; phylum Bacillota; class Clostridia; order Monoglobales; family Monoglobaceae; genus Monoglobus. The sequence continues at coordinate 20,837 of CANQLT010000033.1, read as the reverse complement.
CACCGACGCGGGCGGTCAAGCGTATGTGAATGATTGGAACGTAACCGTTGAAAACCGCAGCGAGATGATCGAGGACGCCTATGTAACGGTCAATGACGGAAAAATATCCGTAAAACTTCCCGACAAATACACGCTGACGGCCTCAAATCAGACCACGGTAACAGTCACAAACTCTGAGGGCGAACCTGTCAGGGATATCCCCGTAACGGTTACGGACAAAAACAGCGCCATAGCCACAAAGAATACCGACAGCAGCGGCCGGATAACCGTGCCCGTTAAAACCTCCGGCAGCGGAGGCGGCTACGGCGGAGGCGGCGGTGGTTTCGGAACCGGCGGAGGCGGCGGATTTACTACATCAAATTCCTACACCGTCACCGTAGTTGACAAGGACGGCAAGACCATAAACGCGTCAACATCGGTCAGCGGCAACAGCATTGATGTTACTCTGCCCAACAGTATAAAACTTGACGGAACCAATTATTACACTATCACCGTTACGGACAGAAACGGAGCGAAAAAATCGGATATGACGGTAAACTTAAAAGACATTTACGGAAACGCGGACAGTGGGGTTACGGACGCAAACGGTCAGGTGGTTCTTCCCGCCGCGGAGCATAAGTCATACATCACAGGCTATCCGGGCGGCACGTTTAATCCTGACGGCAATATGACCCGAGCCGAGGCGGTGGCTATTTTCGCAAGAAACATTGCCGAAAGAAAAGGCGAAACAATATCGAATGTTAAGTCATCGTTCTGGGATATAGAGAATGACGAGTGGTACGCCTCGTATATAGGCTATCTTGAAAAATACAAGATTATAACGGGCTATGATAACAACACGTTTATGCCGCAGAACAGAATTACCCGCGCCGAGTTTGTGGCGATGTCGGTAAGGTTCTATGAGCTGTTCGACAAAACCGAGACTTCGGCAAACAATATGTTTTCGGATGTGCCCGCGACGCATTGGGCGCTCGGTTACATAAACACGGCCACAACAATGGGCTGGATCAAGGGCTATACGGACGGAACATTTATGCCGAACAGCAACATCACCCGCGCCGAAGTTGTTACAATAGTGAACCGCATAACCGACAGACATCCCGACAGCGCGTATATCGACAAAAACATAACTGCGGTCAACAAATTCTCCGACCTCAAAGATAAATCCTATTGGGCCTTCTACGAGATTTTGGAAGCCGCCACCACCCACACCGCGGCGACGGTTAACAATAACGAAGTCTGGGTAAAGTAAAAGTTTTTGGGAAAGCAGCCCTTCGGGGTTGCTTTCCGAAACAAATATTAATATAATAAAATACTTGAAAAATATAGTATATCATGATATAATACAAAACAGATCAGCACTAAAATAATAAGAAAGGATAATTTTGTTATGGCTGTAAACCGCAATCAGTTAAGCAGAATAAGTATTGCCGGATATAAATCAATAAAAAAATGTGATTTAAATTTAAATAAAATTAATGTTTTGATAGGCAGCAATGGTGCCGGAAAATCAAACTTTATTTCAGCGTTGTCATTATTGCAGAACGTATTGAATAAGAACTTGCAGTTAACGGTTGCGCAAGGTGGGGTAAATTCTTTCTTTTATAACGGTAGAAAAGAAACTGATGAAATATATATAGAAGTATATTTCAACAATAATTCATATGGATTTTATTTGATGCCTACAGATGATAACAGAATTATATTCAAAAAAGAGTTTTATGGATTCAACGGATATGAAAGTCCCGTTGCAAAAGGACATGATGAGTCAAAATGGGAACATGGCGTTAGCAACCATATTACCGGATATGTGAGACCGATACTGAAAAAACAGGATTGGCGTGTTTATCATTTTCATGATACCGGCAGAAACGCAAGAGTAAAACAGGAACATAATGTATCAAATAATAAAAGGCTATTATTTGATGCTTCAAATTTAGCTGCGTTTTTATATAGATTAAGAAATAATTATGAAAAGAATTATAATGAGATAATTCAAACAATTAATCTTATCGCACCATATTTTAATGATTTCGTTTTGGATCCACAAGAGGGAAACGAAGAACAAATTGTTTTAAAATGGTCTCAAAAGGGTTGTGATGATATATTTAATGCATCACAGTTGTCCGATGGAACATTAAGATTTATCTGTTTGACAACACTGCTGTTACAACCTCACGAATTGCAGCCTGCAACAATAATTATTGATGAACCCGAACTTGGATTACACCCATATGCTATTACGATTTTTTCAGAAATGGTAAAACAACTATCGAACGAAAAACAAATAATTATATCTACACAATCAGTTGAATTGTTAAATGAATTTGATGTTGACGATATTATTGTTGTTAATCGTAGTGAAAGTGGCTCAACTTTTAATAGGTTAGATAAAGAAAAATTAAGTTTATGGTTAGAAAATGATTATGCATTGGGCGATTTATGGAAAAAGAATATTTTGGGAGGTAGGCTCTCAAAATGAAGAATGTATATATTTATTGTGAAGGACCAACCGAAGAAGCATTTATCAATGAAGTATTAGCTCCTTATTTCTGGAACATTGATATTTTTGTTATACCAATTATATGCACTACCAGTTGGAATAGAAATAAAAAGTATAGAGGTGGGGTATCAAAGTATACCAAGATTAAGAATGAGTTAATAATGCTTTGCAAGCAACATCCTAATGAATATGTTACAACAATGTTTGATTATTATGCCATGCCCAGTGATACACCAAATATTTCCGATGATACACTCGATATATATCAAAGAATTGAAAATATAGAAAATGCTGTTGATAATGATATATCCATGCCAAATTGCCATATTAACTTAGTTATACATGAATTTGAGGGGTTATTATTTTCAAATCCAAGGTCTTTTTCTAAAATCACAGATGATTTTATAGTAGAAAGTATACAACAAATTCGCGATGAAGTATCTACACCGGAACATATTAACAATTCGTATGAAACTGCTCCATCAAGACGTATTAAAGAATTGATACCAAATTATTCTAAGATCAGAAACGGAGTTCTGTTAGCAAAAGATATGGGAATTGATGTTATCATGAAAGAATGTAAACATTTTGCAGAATGGATAGAAAAAATAAAAACTTTGTAAAAGACGATATGTTTTTAATTTAAGATAACTGTTTTAATAAACGTAATAGAAAGGTAACAATATTATGGCAAAATCTGCGGTGGAAAAAGCGATAGAAAAGCAAAGAAAAGAATCCCAAAAAGCTGCAAGAGAGGCGAAGTTGAGAGATCGCGCCGCTGCTTGTGTTCAAGGTGCAAAATACATAAGTGGGTTTCGCATTATGGATAAAGAAGCAGAAAAAACTCTATTGTCAATTCTAAGTCAATATGATGGTAATGAAAATAATCATGTAAGTTTTGATATAGATGAGCTACCAAGATATTTGCAAGATTCTTTTTTATTACAATGTGAAAAATTGCAGATGTATGGAATGTTTGCAAATGTAATAAATTATATAAGTGGTGCTATAATTACATTAACAGAAAGCGGAAAATCATATTTTGACGATAAAGAAACAGCTATTCAAGAAGCAAATAAAATACCAGCAAAATCTATATCTAATTATCATAAACAATACGATGTTTTCATTTCGCATGCCAATAAGGATAAAAGTGATTATGTTGACTTATTGAATATGAAAATAAATCATTTAGGAATTAAAGTATTTTATGATACAGACATACTATCTTGGGGCGATAATTGGAAGAAAGTTATTTTAGATGGCACTGCAAACTCTGAATTTGCGATAATTGTAATATCGAAAAATTTTTTTGGACGAGAATGGACGGAGAAAGAGCTTAATGAGTTTTTGAATCAGCAAAATGAAAGCGGTCAAAAAATAGTGTTGCCATTATTACATGAAATATCACTAGATGAACTTAAAGAACATTATCCTCAGCTTGGTGATATTCAATGTATTAACACAAAAGATTATAGCAAGGAAGAAATTACGATATTGCTTGCAAAGGAACTTATCAAAAGATATAAATCTTAAATATTGTTATACAATGGTTGCTAAATGGAATTAGCGACCATTTTTTATTGGAAGGAGTGTGATAATGATGAAAAAGTTTTATCGGAAGTGGGATGACAGCAGTTGAGCAGACGGGAGAACAACAAGACCGCGGGTATTATGTTTGCGGCGCTGTCACCGATAGTTGTATGGTTTGCTTTGATAGTAGCCGGCTGCTATGAGGACGGATTGAAGCTGTTTGATTTGCTGGAGCGTGTGACGATGAGTGTAAATTCGCCGACTAAAATATATATTAATCAATACAGTTTAAAGTTTGTTATCTTTGCGCTTTTTGCGTATGCAATGTTTATCGGGCTGTATTATACTTCGTTGACCAATAGCCGGCCGGGTGAGGAACACGGCTCGGCCTCGTGGGGCTCGGTCTCGGAAACAGCGCGGAAATATACCGACAAAAAGCACAGTGAAAATAATTTGATTTTGTCCAAAAAAATGCGTCTCAGTCTAAACGCCAAAACCCACAGACGCAACCTCAATGTACTCGTGGTCGGCGGTTCGGGCGCAGGTAAGACGAGGTTTTATGCCAAGCCGAACATTATGCAGTGCAACACTTCATTTATTATTGCGGACCCGAAAGGCGAGATGCTTCGTTCAACGGCGCCGCTGCTCATTGAGCAGGGATATGATGTTAAGGTTTTCAATTTAATTAATCCGGAGGATTCGGACGGATATAACCCGTTTACTTACATCAGGAACGATGAGGATGTTATTAAATTGATCACTAACCTGATACAGAATACAACGCCAAAAAACGCCGGCAATCAGGACCCGTTCTGGGAAAAGTCAGAGATCGCACTTGATACTGCGCTTATGCTTTATCTGCTCCACGAGGCGCCGCCTGAAGAACAAAACTTTGAAACTCTTATGTTTCTTATCGAGAACGCGGCGACCATGGAAGATGACAGCGAATATAAATCTCCGGTGGATATTCTGTTTGATTCGCTGGAGGAAAGGTCGCCCGAGCATATAGCGGTTAAGCAATATAAGGTGTTTAAACAGGCGTCGGGAAAAACAGCAAAGTCAATTTTGATTTCGGCGGCAGTCAGACTGGCCGCTTTTAATTTGCCCGAAATAGCCAAAATGACATCTTATGACAACCTTGATTTAGGCAGCCTCGGTGAGAAAAAGAAAGCCATATTCTGTGTTATTCCGGATAATGATAACTCTTTTAACTATCTTGTGGGTATGTTGTATACTCAGGCGTTTCAGGAGCTTTACTACAAAGCTGACCATAAGCACGGCGGCGAGCTTCCCGTTCCCGTACATTTTGTGATGGACGAATTTGCCAACGTCGCGCTGCCCGACAATTTTGAGAGAGTTCTCGCAACAATGCGCTCTCGGCGTATCTCGGTTACAATAATTATTCAGAACATGGCGCAGCTCAAAGCGCTGTTTAAAGATTCATGGGAAAGTATCGTGGGCAACTGCGATACTTTTTTGTATCTCGGCGGAAATGAGCAGGCAACTCATGAATATATCTCAAAAATGCTCGGCAAGGAAACCATAGATACCCGAACAAGAGGAATAACCAAAGGACAGCATGGCAGCAGTTCGACAAATTATCAGAACGCGGGGCGCGAACTTTTGACACTTGATGAGGTCCGCCTGCTTGATAATCAGAATGCCCTGATTTTTATCCGCGGCGAAAAGCCGATAATGGATAAAAAATTTGATATACTGTCGCATCCCAATATTAAATTTACGGAGGACGGAGGTGCGGAGCCATACAAGCACAGTAAGAATACAGACATCACACGCGATGATTTGTCCTTCACGGTCAGGGAGGATATATCAAATGTGAAGTTTATTGAAGAAACTATCAAAACTTATGAAGATACGGAGGAAACAAATGAAAAAAATCAGTAAAATCAAAAATTATCTGAAAAAGACAAAGCTGACACTCACGGTTATCGCGGTGCTGCTGACACTTTTTTCTACGCCGGTGTTTGCAGCGGATCCGCTTGCGTCGATTAACAGTCTGTCCGATTTTATCTTTTCGGCTATAAAAGCAATAGGACTGATATTGCTCGGATTCGGTATAGTTCAGATCGGTTTGTCGCTTAAATCCCACGACGCCCAACAGAGAGCCAACGGATTCCTGACATTTTTTGGCGGTATAGTAATAGCCTTTGCCAAGGATATTCTTGATATGATTATGTAGATCGGAGTATAGCCGCCGCTCTTTTAAGCGGCGGCATTATCCGCTAAATTCAGGAGGTGATCACATGAGCGATAACTGGATTGTGGCAAATCTGCAAAACGCTTTTGAAACTTGGAATGATAAATTAACGGAAATATGGGCGCTTGTCACAACATCGCCGCAGGAATTCAGAGACGGCGCAATATGGCATATTGTCGAAAATATTAACGGCGGACTTCAGGCAATAGGTTATGCGCTGCTTATTTTGTTTTTTGCGATGGGTATATTCCGCAGCACGGCGAGCTTTAGAGATTTTCAGAGACCCGAATACGCGCTCAAGCATTTTATACGTTTTGTCGCCGCAAAAGCAGCAATAACATACGCGCTTGACATTATGGTTGCAATTTACAAAATTTGTGCCGGAGTTGTCGAAGAAATCGCCGGAAGCCTCGGCGGAATAAGCGGCGCCGCCGTAACGCTGCCCGGAGCGATTGAAACCGCTATTGATGAAACGGGTTTTTGGGCGAGTATTCCGCTTTGGCTTGTGACAATTCTGGGCAGTTTGTTCATAACCGTCATGGCATTTATTATGATAATGACGGTTTACGGAAGGTTCTTTAAGATATACTTGTACACGGCTCTCGCTCCGGTTCCGTTATCATCGTTCGGCGGCGAGGGCACATCGCAGATGGGGCTGTCATTTATTAAATCCTATGTCGGCGTATGTTTGGAAGGTGCGATTGTTATTCTTGCCTGCATAATATTTTCCGCGTTTGCGGGCTCATACACGCCAAGCCCCGACACAAGTATAACAACTGTGACAATGGTGTGGAAATATATAGGCGAAACGATATTCAATATGCTTGTCCTTGTGGGACTTATCAAAGGCGCGGACAGGATAGTAAAAGAAATGTTAGGCGTATAACGCCGGAAAGGAAAGATTATGAGTTACAATACAATAATAAAAAGCAATGATCCGGATGCGGTTCAAAAGCTTACGGAAAATATCGAAAGCATTGAGGGCAGAAATACATACATGCAGACAATCAACGACTACTTTAATGTTCACGGAACCACAAAGGGCTGTGATATTATTGATTTGGATACGGCGTATAAGCTCGATTCGCGTGTGACAAGCGGTCATGAAACGCCGTATCCGGGAAAGTTTTTCTCAGATAACTTTGCAAACATACGCAGATTAAATGGGAATATCGAGAGACTTAAAAACAATCCGGACAGCGTGTTTAAAGGTTGGCAGTTCCGCGGCGGCGAAGCTGTGGTTAACCTTGCCAATAACCGCCTTCAGTTGTTTTTTGATGACAAGCCGAAACAGGAGGATTTATCGGCGCTGAAACAGAACGGATTTAAGTGGGCGCCGTCATTTAAGGCGTGGCAGAGAAAACTTGACCCAAAAGCGTTTGCAGCGGCTGATAAAATCGGATTTATAAAGCCGACAGACGGCAGAAACCCGTCCGACATACAGCCGAAAACGCCAAAAAGAGACGCACCCGAGAGGTAACAGGGACTATGGAAATACGAATTAATAAAGAAATCAAAGATTACCGCGAAAGTATATTTTTCGGCTTAACGCTGAGACAGTTCTTTTGCTCGGTAATCGCTGTCGGCGCGGCGCTCGGTATTTATTTCGGGCTCAAAAATGTTCTCGGCAGAGAGACAGTTTCGTGGCTGTGTATTGTCTGTGCAGCGCCGTTCGCGGCTGCCGGTTTTTTTAACTATAACGGCATGACTTTTGAACAGTTTGTTGTTGCGGTCATCCGCAGTGAGTTCATATATTCCGGTCTGCGCTTGTTCAAATCGGAGAACTATTTATACAATATGTTGCAGGAGGTAGAACAAAATGCTGAAAAGCCCAAACAAACGGGAAAAAAGAAAGGTTCCTAAGACAGTACAGCAGTCGATCCCTATCGACGCTGTATATAAAGACGGGATCATGCGCAGCGGGAAAAAGTATTCAAAAACTTGGCGTTTTTCCGATATAAACTATAAAGTGGCTTCCGATGCCGATCAGGAGGATATGTTTAAGGCGCACAGCTCGATCTTGAACGGCCTGCCCATAGACGGCTCGGCTAAAATAACAATTTTCAACCGGAAAATAAAGCAGACGGTTTTTGAGCATCTGATACCCGAGAACGACAATATGGCGTATGTGGATTACGTTATGGAACTTAATTCACTCCTTAAGGACAAAATGGAGGAGTCCAACAATATAATCCATGATAAATATATAACCATCTCATCGGAGCGCAAGAGTATTCAGGACGCGAGAACATATTTCGCAAGAGTCGGCAGCGACCTCGCCTCGGATTTTTCTAAAATTTCATCACATATATCGCCGCTTGGCTGTAATGAGCGGCTTCGTATTTTTTACGACTTTTTCCGCGGCGAAGAAAAGAATGAGCTCAATTTTAATCTCAAGCACGCAATGACAGTTGGCGCGGATTTTAAAGACTATATCTGCCCCGACTATATAGAGTTTAAAAGGGATTATATAAGACTCGGCGATATGTTCGCGAGAGTTATGTTTTTGAAAGAGTATCCGTCGTTTTTAAAAGACGAACTTCTGTCGGATCTCACAGATATTTCAAGGACAATGATGATTTCGTTCGACGTGTATCCGATACCTACGGATATCGCGGTCAAAGAAGTCCAGAAAAAGCTGCTTGCGATTGAAACCGACATAACCAAATGGCAGCAAAAACAGAACATGAATAATAATTTTTCGGCAGTCATTCCCTATGATAAAGAGCAGATGCGCAGTGAAATCAAGGAGTACATGAACGATATAACAACGCGTGATCAGAGAATAATGTTCACGACCATGACGCTTGTTCATGTGGCGGATACTCTTGAAGAACTGGATAATGATACCGAGACTCTGCTTGCCACAAGCCGAAAGCTCCTGTGTGATATGTCGGTTTTAAAGTTTCAGCAAGAGGACGGGCTTAATACCGTGCTGCCCTACGGCTTAATGAATATACATGCAACACGCACCTTTACCACGGAAAGCGCTGCTACGCTCATTCCGTACAAGACGCAGGAAATAATGGACGATGAAGGTCTGTATTATGGCATTAATGCCATTTCCCATAACCTGCTCATGTGCAACAGAAAGCTTCTGCTTAACGGCAACGGATTTATTCTCGGTGTTTCCGGTTCCGGCAAATCCTTTGCTTCAAAGATGGAAATAGCAATGGCAGGATTATTTACAAACGACGACATAATCTGTGTTGATCCGGAACGTGAGTACGCGCCGCTTGTATCCAAGCTCGGAGGCGAAGTTATAAAGCTGTCGGCGTCATCGCCACACCATATTAACGCAATGGATATAAACAACGATACGCTTGACGGCGATAATCCCGTTTCGATCAAATCGGAGTTTCTTATTTCATTATTCGATCAGCTGCTTAAAAGCGGCGATACGAGATGGGGCGGCGGTGTCGGTCCCAAGGACCGCTCGATAATTGACCGATGCACGATCAGAGTATATAAGGCTTTTGAACGCAGAGGCGGAGAGATGCCTACATTAACTGATTTTCGCGAAGAACTGCTGCACCAACCCGAACAGGAAGCGCATGATTTGGCGCTGTCGCTTGAGATGTTTGCCACGGGAAGTTTGGATACATTCGCTCATCCGAGCAATGTAAACATCAATAACAGAATAATATGCTATGATATTCTGGAGCTCGGCGACCACATGAAGCCTATCGGTTTGCTGATAATGTTGGATAATATAATGAACAGGGTTATGGCAAACAGAAAACGCGGAAGATACACGCGTGTGTACATAGACGAAGCTCATCTGTTCTTTAAAAATCCGTACAGTGCGGAGTTTCTGCTCAAAGCTTGGAAACGATTTAGAAAATACGGAGGTCTGCTGACAGGTATCACTCAAAACATCGAAGATTGTTTGAAAAACGATACCGCACGCGGTATGCTTGCAAACAGCGAGTTCCTGCTGATGCTCAATCAGGCGCCGTCAGACCGCGTGGAGCTTGCACGGCTGCTCAGTATTTCCACAACGCAAATGGAGCATATAACAGACGCGGGCGCGGGACGCGGACTCATAAAGGTCGGAGGATCAATCGTGCCGTTCATAAATGAGTTCCCGACCAATACTCAGCTTTATAAGCTGATGAGCACAAAGCCCGGCGAAGAATAACGACATAAGGAAAAAGCGCTCATTTCTTTGAAATGGGCGCTTTTTCTTTGAATGGATGTGATAATTTGAAAGAATCAAAAGAAGATAACAGCCACAAAAAATCGGATTTGCCTAAAGCGGCCGTTAAATCAACCAAGTCCTATGTGTCCGATAAAGCACCCAAAACTTCATCTTTAAGATCCGTGCCTAAATCGAGAGAAAATGATAAGCAGAAAAGATTTGCGGACGGCAAGACGGAACTGAAAAGACAATTTATAAAGAAAAAAGCCGAGGTGAGGCAGCAGTCGGAGCAAGGGAGTGAAGAAAGCGAAAATTACGCCGCCGATACGGTTGAATCGTCCGCCTACCGTTCCGCCGAAACAGTCCGACGTGATGCTAAAACGGCGGCTCGTAAAATTGCCGGACTTAGCAGGAAAAACAATGACAGTTCCATAGACGACGGTAAAGCTGAAATTTCTGTTAAAGATGAACGTAACATGCCAAAAACCGCCGAAAATTATCGCAGCAGCCGATTAAAGACTCGAAATGAACCGAATAATGCCGCGGCTCAGCAAGCGGTTCGGGTAAAATCAGTGGAAATCAATGCTGCGAAGCGCAACAGCGATGTCATAATACAAAATAATCCGATAAAAACCGCCGAAAACTATCGAGACGGTATCACGGCGCCGAAAACCAAGCAGTCGATATATCCCGCCGTTACTCAAAATCGGAAAAGGGATATTAAGACAAAGACTGCGTATGTTTCGAACCACAGCGGCCCCGATTTGAAATCCGAAACGGCTAAAGCAATCATGAGGCGGCAGGCGGCAATTAAAGCGAAATCAAGTAAAATGGATCATACTTCGTCGGAGGATAATCACGCCGAAATTACCGAGATCGTCGAGACGCCGCCCGCTGCGTATAACGTCAATTCAAACTCTGCTCCAACAGTTCAACCTCGGAAGGCCGAACAAGATCCGATAAAACAGAAATCCGCGACAGTCAAATATATAAAGACTAAAGAAAATTATTTGAATATTCGCGGCGAGAGCGGTGGAATTAAAAGTGTTTCGATACTTCCTAAAGTACGAATTGACAATTCACCAAAAAGTGATACAATTGTTCATGAAATGACACAGGCGGAAACGGTGTCTCCGAAAACGAAGGAGCGATATATCCGAGGCAAGTCGGCGAATGGGGAGCACATATCCGAGATTCAGACTGCTCGAAAATCCGTCGGTCAAAGTTTTTCTGAAAATCGAAAATATGACGCCGCTCATAACGCGGAAGATAAGAATATAAGTTCTGAGAAAATATTTTCTGATAAAGGCGAGGCATATCAGGGCTCGAAACTGGAAACAGATATTTACGGACAGCCGGAGATCGTCGTGCAGTCAAATATCCCGGAATCTGACAAGCCTTATGTTCGGATCAAAACAAAGGAATACTATCTGAGCGAACACAGTACAAACGGCGTGAGCATTAAGACTGCGGCAGGCTCGGATTTAAAAGCTCCGAAACAAAATCCCCATATAATCTATCATTCCCGTGAGTATACCGAAAAACACGAAAATACGGTACAGCCGAAAACCGCTGCTCAAGCGAAGGGCATAAAGAACATAAAAGACAGGAATATCACGCGCCGAAAAGAAGTTTCAAGTGCCTCTGCCAATGACAAGGCAAAAATATTTTATATGAAACGTGCGCATCAAAAGGCAGCACAGCGTTCGTCCCGGATGGCAAAAGAGACGGCACAAACTGTGGGAAACTCCGTAAAATCTGTTAGTTCAAAAACAAAAAACGTTTCAAAAGCAGCCGTTAAAGTCGGGAAAGCGATTTCGGGCGCGGCAAAGTCTTTGATTGCGATATTGTCAGCGGCCGGAGGAGGTATTGCCTTAATAATCGCGCTGGCTGTGATAATAATTATCACAGCGGTTGCCGCAAGTCCGTTCGGTATATATATTTCGGGCGAAGTTGATGATCCGAATAATATTTCTGTATCGTCTATCATAGCAGAGGCCAATAACGAGTTTTCGAATCTGCTTGATGAGATTGAAGACGCGGATACATATACACAAATTGTAACCGAAGGCGAGCAAGCCGATTGGACGGAGGTCCTTGCGGTTTTTGCCGCGAAATATGCGGATATGGACAGCGAGGACTTCATGGATGTGGTAATAATAGATGAACATAAAAAGGAATTGCTGCTTGAAGTTTTTAGAGACATGAACTATGTCGAATACACAATCGAAACAACCACCACTCCGTCAGGTGCGCCGGAAGCACCGCCGATTGTGGAAAAAAAGCTGTTTATAGAGATAAAATCAAAAACAGCGGCAGAGATGGCCGACGAGTATGAATTCAGCGACAAACAGCGAGAGATGCTGGATATGCTGCTTGAAGATCGCGAGGCGTTTTCGGATGTGACGCGCAGCCTCGCAATAAGCGACGCAAGCGCAGCCGAAGTTGTGCGGGCACTCCCGAGTGATTTAGAGCTGTCTCGCAAAAATGTTGTAAAAGCCGCGTGTTCACTTGTCGGAAAAGTAAATTATTTCTGGGGCGGAAAATCCGAGACGCTCGGTTGGGATACGGAATGGGGGAAAATGCGCAGAGTGACAGCCTCGGGCAGTTCATCAACCGGAACGACCCGTCCGTATGGGCTGGACTGTTCCGGATTTGTTACGTGGGCTTTTGTAAACAGCGGAATATCTTCGAGTTCTATAGGCCACGGCACGGTGTCTCAGAACGCAAATTGCAGCCGTATATTGTGGAGGGACGCAAAGCCCGGAGATCTGGCATTTTATGCCGATCTATCTCATGTGGGTATAGTTGCCGGACGTGATGCTGATGGTAATGTCCTTGTGATCCATTGTTCAAGCGGCCGCAACAACGTGGTGATAACATCAAACAGTGGTTTCGGTTTCGCCGCCAGACCGAGGTGCTATTAAACAATCGGGAGGTGCCGAGCATCTCCCGATTTTCAGATAATATTTTACTTTAAGACATTTATTGGTTTAAATACAGTTTTTCTTTGATTTTCAATTTGTTTGACAACAATTATGACGGATATTCAAACAGCTTTGACATTTTATTCATCTCGCTGCGTTTATGTTCCGGAAGCGAATGAGCGTATAAATTGAGCGTGACCGTGACGTTTGAATGACCCAGAATTTCACTTAATGTTTTGGGATCAAAGCCTAACTCCAACGCTCTGGTCGAAAAGGTATGCCTGAGCGCATGAAAATTAATTTCGTTGATCCCGGCTTCTTTCAGCAGTTTCTTAAATCGTCTGCAAATATTTCTCGTATCTGTAAATTTACCGCTATCACGCAATATAAAGCCGGATTTTCTCTTATACTTATTCAGCTCGTCAACAAGGAATTCGGGGATCGGTATGGTTCGCACCGACGCAAGACTTTTTGGGCTGTCAAAATGTATTTTTGTTTTAGATTCACCGTTTTTGTCTCTGACTCTTTGGACAGTCTGCGTTACATTTATAACTCCGGCTTTTAAATCAATATTTTCCCATTTTAAAGCGCATAATTCACCGATCCGAATACCGGTGTACAAACATATCAGGATACCGATATCATACCTGTTGTTGCTTGACAATATTACATTTTCAAGCCTTTTTTGCTCTTCTCTGCTTAATACCCGAACTGCCTTTTGCTTTACTTTAGGCATACGGATATCCGAATATATATCTGATATAAATTTTTTGCGTCTGGCTTCTGCAAGAGACAAGCGAAGCATAGAATATATCGAATGAACGGTTTTAGCTGAATATTTTGGGGTCAAATCATCTATAAATCTTTGTATAATATCTTCATTGAGTTTCTTTAATTTTATCTGACCTATGCCGGAGGAAATATGATTTTTATAATGTGATTGATACATCGTTTTAGTTGTCGGCTTAATTTGCCTTTGAGCATCAATCCATTTTTCGACCCATTCGTTTAATGTCATATCCGAAGGTATTTTAGGCGTATTAATAATACTGTTTGCTTTACATACTGTCAATTTATCTTTAGTCTCGGAATAGGTTTTGCCATATACATATCCTAAGACCGGTTTTCCGTTTATACTGTATGATTTAATATACCTTCCCTCGTATCGACCATCCTTCCTTTTATAAATATTTTCACCTTTACGTGCCATGATATCACTCCTGTTATTAAATTTTTGACTGTTAATTTGACGGTAAAAATTTTTTAAATTTTGAAAATATGTCTTAAAGTCTTGTATTTTTTTAAACTATATGATAAAATAAACTATCATAATCGGTAAAATAATTTGCTGCTAAAAACGATAAAGCAGCGGTTCTTAGCCATATCTTTAGTATGTCATATAATAAAATATTATATAACCACTAATTTATGGAAATAATTATCCGTCATTTATATTATTTTTATACGGAGGTAAATACTATGTGTAAATTCAGTAAAAAAACAGAAAAATTGGGTGTCAAAGCAATAAAATATTTGACCGAGCGCGGATATTCAGAAAACGAAATTAATAGTATTTTTCATGAAATATTGCATAACACTGTGATGAATCAAAAAAAATATAAGGAAAGAATAAAATATAATGATGAATAGTGTGTTTTATAAAAACATGTCCCCTTATTAAAAAAATATGACTAATAATTATATAGGGGTGTTGTCAAACATGAATATATCGATTTTTATATGTGACAGATCACTGCTGAGCATTGTAAAAGACCTAACAAAAACATGTATAGAAAATAAATGCAGTGTTAATTTGGCCTCATCGACTTGTTGCATGAATTTAATTCTGCAGAAAGTGTCAAAAAGCTCAAAAAACGATTTATACATAGTATCATCGCGTGATATCGTCAGTGATTCAAATAAATTATTTACTGAGAAAATACGTAAAATAGGGGAAAACAATAATTTAATCATACTTCACTGCGGTAATGACAGTATAAATAAAAGTGATTTTCCCAATATAAGATCACGCTGCGTCATTGATGCGTCGGTCGATAATTGGCAGAAAGAATATTCCGACTTATTATCCGATATCATTAAAGAGTATTTAGAAAGAATAGTTGACCGTTTTGTTTTGCATACCAATAAAACGTTTATTTCGATCCCGTATGATGAGATATATTACATTGAAACCGAAAAGCAGAACCATGCACGGACAATATATTATAATAATAAGACCATAGACATAAACTTGTCACTTTCTATAATTGAGCAAAATTTGGACAAGCGTTTCCTGCGCTGCCATAAATCAATAATTGTCAATACTGATAAAATTTCTGAAATAAACGGGAGGGAGTTTTATATTAAATTAAAAGATAATGAAGTTTTGCCGATAAACAAAAAATTTATTAAACTTTTAGGAACCGATATATCTGGATGATAAATCTTATTTATTATATATATAAAAGGGCGCAAACGGCAATGCGTCCTTTTATATATTGTGAAAGTTGTGAATTATATATTAATAAGCCGTATAAGTCATTGTTTGATGTTTGGTTTTGAAAATTTATATATGATCCGTCTCAAAATCAGCTTATCTTTTTCAGAGGCTTTGCGTTGGTATCTGATAAGCAAATCTGCCTCGTCTTGGCTTAAATATTTATGTACTATTTCAGTATATGTGTTTAAAATTTCAACACCTCCGGCACAGCCTCTTAAAATATTGATTGGCAGATACCTCGTCAGAATTATTAAGTCGCGATCAATTGTATCATCCGAAACGCTGAATACTTCGGCAAGCTCACGTCTTGTCATTCTGCGTCTGTTTATAAGCATAAACAGCATTTCCATCCGTCTGTCAAATGGCAGTAGCTTGTCCTGCATTGACCGCGCCTCCTTTCAAAACTATTATAAAGCGCAATCTCCGCAGTTTTTTCGGAGTATTTAAAAATAATTTATATTCTTTCATAAAATGTAATTCCTTTCACAGATTTTGAAAGAAATTACATGGCGGACCTCGAACTTTTCCGATAAATGTTATAAAAGCACAGCTGTTGATATATACAGATGTGCTTTTATTATTCATGATATTTGGAAGTATTTGTTCATGTAATGAGTACATTATTTCTGATGTCAAACCATAGATTTTTTTAACAAATACCTAAAAATTAAAGACAACAGAAACCACTTCCACAAAAACGGCATAAAGCGGTTAATTACACTCTAACAACCCCCGCCAAACACCGTTTTTTTTGACAGAGTTTTAAATTATACTGATTTAATAATTCAGTATAATATGAATAATTTAATCGTGTTAAAACATGCAGAAAAATGTAAACTATAGATATGGAGGTGAACTTATACTACTATGCAACACGATATTTTAGGCAAAACTATTAAACAGGCGCGCATTAACCATAATCTTTCACAGGAACAATTCGCCGAAGTTATCAACTGCAGCACGCGACATCTGATAGCGATCGAAAACGAATACAAAAAGCCCGGCTATTGGTTGCTATACAGAATTATCAGAGAGTTAAAAATATCTCCCCATTCCATATTTTATCCTGAAATCGCCGAAAACCTGAGTGAAAAAGACGAATTGATTGAACTAATCAGGCTATGTGATGAACGGACAATCAGGATAATCTTGGCAGCTGTAAAAGAGTCGCTCAAGCTCAAAGATTAAATAACGCCTAATTTTTTGAGCAGCTTTACGCAATCTATAGCCCCCTGTACATACAGAAACGTACAATCTTTATCGGCAAGAGCGGAGGTTTTGGCAATATATTTGTCAATTACTTCCGCTTCCGGCTTGGAAAATCGGTATATAATCTCATCCAATTTGCTGCGCAAATTTATAATTTCTAAATTAAGCTGTTCATAATCCTCGTGATTCTGTAGACGATATGTTGAAAGGTGGTATTCCTTTATCTCATCAATAATTTGGTTATAAATTTCTTCAGACATTAAATCAACTCCTCGATTACACTGTTAATAATTATTTATTCCCAATATTATAAGCCACATACAAAGCAAAACGGGGAATTATAAAATTAAATTGTAAAATTATGACATATTATTGTGAAATATACGTAATATTTTTTAAATAATAATATTTGATAAAAGATAGATATGAGATTCAAAAAATATACAGTATTTTTGTAATAGAATATTTTATATATAATATAAAAAACGAGTGATGAGAGGTTTTCATCACTCGTTTACGAAACATTTTAGGAGATCATATCCTATAACGCAACATATGTACAGCATTATAATATTAATAGTATTTTGAATTTGAATATTTTTCTACATAATCAAGCAGATTTCCATAGCTGTCGTATGCGTAATGCGTGCTTTTTACACAATACAGATAGCCGCTATCAACCCATCTGTATTGAGTTAATAAAACGGTATTATTTCCGCTTTTATATCCATCCTCTATTGTTACCCAATCACCATTAATATATTGTTTTAATTCAATATAAACAGCTACAGTATAACCTACGGCGTTTGTTTTGCCCCTATAGGTAACATATCCATTTGTATCGATATCAATACCGTTAGTTAAACTAGTGATTGCGTTGTAATTTGGAGTGGCATCAGGAATCTTTGAATATGCTAATAAATTGTTTTCTGCATAAACAGAAAAACTTGAATAAATTGGCAATAACATTATTGTAATCACTAATAAAGATGATAAAACTTTTTTGAACATATTTAACCTCCTTCGAATGACTAATATATGCTGTACATAAATATAAGTCATTTGAATTGGCCAAGTGGACAAATTTAATTAATTTTTGCTAAATCCATTAGCAATGTTAATTAATTCACTTGTTTCAATAGAGCCGGCAATTGTATAAAAGTATTTATCATCATTATATATTATTATGCTTTCGTTTTTGATATTATCTATATTTAAAAAAGCATCATAACCTTTAATTAAAATCTTTTCTACATCAGCATCTTCTGAATTTACACTTATTGAATCACTATTATTAGACACATCAAGACTAAATGATTTATTTTCATTATTCTCAAATAATAAAAAATAAATTTCTCCATCATCATCTTTATCAATTTGTTTAAGTGCAAAGCCATCAGGAATATATTGTACGGTTATATTTTCTATTTCTAAGCCACCTTCTTCAACGCTTTCCACTAAGCTTATATCGGTGCCAGAGTCGTCACGGTGTATAAATTTGTTATAAAACTTCATTCGCCACGCGTCCACACTAAGTATCGAGACCACGGATACGACTAAAACTGCCGCGACAAAGATTGCTGCGATACGCCCGTATTTTGTATATGTTTTTTTGCGTTGTTTTCGACGTTCTGCGGCGAATAACTTACTCATTCTCTTTTCAAAGTCAGCAGAAAGAGAGACATCAGGCATGCCGTTCAGACGTTCGTCAAGCAGACGGCTTTCAGCTTCAATTATTTTATCGTCCGATTTTTTGATTACAGTATCTATTATTTCGTCTATCATGTCATAGTTTTGATTATTATTGTTCATAATATTGCCTCCTCATGAAGCTTGGTTCTGATAATTTTTCTGGCACGGAACAATCTCTTCTTCACCGCCTCATCGCTTATACCGAAATATCTTGCGATTTCGTCATTGTGTAATTTGTATAGCATCTTCATTAATAATGTATCTTTATATATTTCTGGTAAGGCGTTAATTGCCGCATATATTCTGTCATCTATTTCTTTGTTGATCACTATCTCGGCAGGATCTTGTGCATCTGCTATGCTTGTTTCAAGTCTTTCTTCAGTTTCGGCATCATAATTCAGTTTTGTTTTTTGGCGGTAAATCCGCTTAGCTTTATTGCGGCAGATCACATGCAAATAGTTTTTTATATGCATCTCGTCTTTCTCTTTCAGCTTGTCCGGATCTGATAAAATCACGAGAAAAGTTTCCTGAACAGCGTTTTCTGCAAGTTGGTGATCGCATAAAATATTATATGCGCTTTTGTATAAGCTATTTCCGTAAAGATTAAACAAGCGCTCAAAATCAGGCTCTTCTTTAGGCTTAAACTTAAAAAACATAACGTGTTATCTCCCGAATAAATTAAGTATGTAGAAACCTATGTGTAAATGCTAAACCACGACAAGATTCTACATTTTTAATATATCATTTAAATAAAACATAGTCAAGCAAAAAATGGCTTTGCACGCAAAAACAGATATTTTCGTATAATTTTCTATTATTTGGACTAAAAATTTGCTCACGAACTGTAATTGACATTAAATAGTAACTCTAATATAATTATAATTAATAACTTATAAAAAATGGGAGTTGATTCCAATGTACAATAATAAATGATCTTATAATAACAATATGGAACTACATTGTTGTAGAATTACATAATTGTATATTGTAGATATATATGAATTTTTTCGAAAAGGCTATTGATAATGTGATCAGCACTGTGCCACTATAAAAAATATAAATCAGATCTATTTTCTAATTATAATGAAAAAGTAGTTATTGTCAAAAATGATATATTTTAATATTTTAAAACAATTAACGGAGGGGAAGGCTATGAAACGAGTAACAAGTATAATATTAGTTTTAGCAATACTGGCATCAATGGTGTTTTCGGGCACCATATATGTTAGTGCTGGGGAAAATGAAGAAAATATAAATACTGAAAGTGAAATGCAGGAACAGGCGGCGGAAACGACGGATTTTGTTGCTGAAGAATCCGAACCTATCAGCGATAGTGAACAGGCGATAAGTCTTGATGTTGAGAACTTAGCTGCAAGCTATACTTCAAGATTTATTGTTAAAACCGATGAAGACATATCCGATAAAGATATTAGCAAGGCATACACGGCAGCTAAAGAAAGTAAAAGTGCGGCTGTTGAGACAATCAAATTATCTGACGAGGGTAGCTTTTCGAAACTCAACTTGGATGAAGTATACGAAGAAGGTGAGATTGCAATATCAGACGCAGCTCGTGATTTGATAAATACATCAAACAATTCACCAATATCAGAATGCGTTGCTGAACAGTTTTCAATTACGCAAGATCAGAAGATAATAGTGTTATCGGAAACAGTAGATCCGACAGTATTTGTAGATGAATTATCCGATGAATTGGGCGGGCACGCTGGATATGTTCAGCCAGATTATGTCTTGGAAGTATCAGATTTTGAAGATGGCAAAATTGGTGAAAGCGTTGAAGAGGATATTTCCGATGAAAAACAGGATGCAGATACTAAAGATTCTGAGTTTGCTCATTCTGATAATGCAGACGAAAGTGTTTCAGAGACATTGCTTTCGGAAGATGAGTCCGAAACAACTGTTTTCGAAGATACAGCAGCTGCAACCAATGAACCGATCAAAGACGAGAGTGAAGCACGTGAAGTCATTGAAGAAACAGATGCAACCACATCACCGTTGCCAACGCTTTTGCTCGGTATAGATACAGTTAATAATCTGCAAGATGATATACAAGCAGCATGGCAGATCACAAAGGGAGCCGGTGCCAAAATTGCAGT